>NZ_NEJU01000023.1:0-93268 GCF_002113295.1 Pseudomonas sp. B10(2017) | reverse complement strand
CTTCAAACACTTGACTCGCTGCGATCTCTCGTAGCGGGAGGCGAATCATACAGCGTTTAGAAGCGCTGTCAACCATCATCTCAACCGCTGGCGATCATTCGATCGAAGCACTCCTGATACTACCTGAATCGCCTAACTAATTGATTTACAAGAAGTTTTACGCTTCGGCCACGTCAGAAGTGGGGCGCATTATAAGCGGATTCGAAACCGCGTCAACCCTTAATTTCAAGAAACCTTGATATCGCTGAAAAGCAAAGCGGGGAGGCCTGACGGCCTCCCCGCTTTTCACCAGGGCCAAACGCCCTTAAAGCACACCGGTACTGCGCAGCCGCCGCACCTCACCGGCATCCAGCCCCAATACATCCTCCAGCACCACCTCGGTATGCTCACCCAGCAGCGGCGGCGCCCGACGGTACTCAACCGGCGTCTCCGACAACCGTATCGGGCTCGCCACCTGCGGCACACTTCCCGCCAACGGATGCGGAATGTTTACCGCCAATCCGCGTGCCAGAACCTGCGGATCCTGGAACATCTGCGCCAGGTCATTGATAGGCCCGCACGGCACTCCTGCAGCTTCGAGCTGGCTTACCCATTCCGCCGTGGTCTTGAACACCGTGGCCTGGCGGATCAAAGGAATCAGCTCGGCCCGGTTGGCAACCCGCAGCTTGTTGGTAACGAAACGCGGGTCGTCCGCCCATTGCGGCTGCCCGGCCACCTCGGCGAACTTGCGGAACTGGCTGTCGTTGCCCACGGTCAGGATGAAGTCGCCGTCCGCCGTGGGAAAATCCTGATAAGGCACGATATTGGGGTGCGCATTACCAAGCCGACGAGGCGGGTTGCCAGTGGTCAGGTAGTTCATCGCCTGGTTCGCCAGGCAGGCCACCTGCACATCGAGCAACGCCATGTCGACATGCTGGCCCACCCCAGCCTGCTCGCGATGGGCGAGGGCAGCGAGGATCGCCACCGTGGAGTACAACCCGGTAAGGATGTCGGTCAGCGCCACCCCTACCTTGACCGGCCCCGCACCCTCTTCACCTTCCGGGCGGCCGGTCAGGCTCATCAGCCCGCCCAACCCCTGAATCATGAAGTCATAACCCGCGCGCTTGGCATAAGGCCCGGTCTGCCCGAACCCAGTGATGGAACAATAGATAAGCCGCGGATTGATCGCCTTCAGGCTCTGGTAGTCCAGGCCGTAGGCAGCCAACCCACCAACCTTGAAGTTCTCGATGACGATATCGGACTTCGCCGCCAACTCACGTACCAGGCGCTGCCCCTCGGCCTGGGTAAAGTCGATGGTCACCGAGCGCTTGTTGCGGTTGGCCGACAGGTAATAGGCCGCCTCGCTTGTGCTCTCACCCTTGGCATCCTTGAGGAAAGGCGGCCCCCATGAGCGGGTATCGTCACCACTGCCAGGGCGCTCGACCTTGATCACATCGGCACCAAGGTCAGCGAGAATCTGGCCAGACCATGGGCCGGCCAACACGCGAGAAAGGTCCAGCACCCGCAGATGTGATAGCGCGCCCATTGGCTGGCTCCTTATCAATAGAAGGCCTGGATGCCGGTCTGCGCACGCCCCAGGATCAGTGCATGCACATCGTGAGTACCTTCATAGGTGTTGACCACCTCCAGGTTGACCAAGTGACGAGCCACGCCGAACTCATCGGAAATGCCATTGCCCCCCAGCATGTCACGCGCCATGCGGGCAATATCCAACGCCTTGCCACACGAGTTGCGCTTCATGATCGACGTGATCTCCACTGCAGCCGTGCCTTCGTCCTGCATCCGCCCCAGACGCAGGCAGCCCTGCAGTGCCAGGGTGATTTCAGTCTGCATGTCGGCCAGCTTCTTCTGTATCAACTGGTTGGCAGCCAACGGGCGACCGAATTGCTGACGGTCCAGGGTATACTGACGCGCAGTGTGCCAGCAGGCTTCCGCAGCTCCCAGCGCACCCCACGAGATGCCATAGCGGGCGGAGTTCAGGCAGGTGAACGGACCTTTGAGGCCGCGTACATCCGGGAAGATGTTTTCTTCCGGCACGAACACGTTATCCATGACGATTTCGCCAGTTATCGAGGCGCGCAGCCCGACCTTGCCGTGAATCGCCGGCGCGCTGAGGCCTTGCCAACCCTTTTCCAGAACAAAGCCGCGGATATCACCCGCATCGTCCTTGGCCCAGACCACGAACACATCGGCGATCGGGCTGTTGGTGATCCACATCTTGCTGCCAGTCAGGCGGTAGCCGCCGTCGACCTTCCGGGCACGGGTAATCATCGAACCCGGGTCGGAACCGTGGTTGGGCTCGGTCAGGCCGAAGCAACCGATCCACTCGCCGCTAGCCAGCTTGGGCAGGTACTTCTGCTTTTGTGCCTCGGTACCGAACTCGTTGATTGGCACCATCACCAGCGACGACTGCACGCTCATCATCGAGCGGTAACCCGAGTCGATGCGCTCTACCTCGCGAGCAATCAGGCCATAGCACACGTAGTTCAGGCCACTGCCACCGTATTGCTCGGGAATGGTGGCGCCCAGCAACCCGACCTCACCCATTTCACGAAAGATCGCCGGGTCGGTCTGCTCATGACGGAAAGCCTCGAGCACACGCGGGGCCAGCTTGTCCTGGGCGAACTGATAAGCGCTGTCACGCACCATGCGCTCTTCTTCAGTGAGCTGCTGATCGAGCAGCAGCGGGTCGATCCAGTTGAAGCTTGCTTTACCGGCCATGAGCGAAATCCTCGAAATAGGGGGCAGTTTCTTGTGCCTTTGAGCCTAGGCCTGATCGGCCGTCGGGACAAACGAGGATTGCGCACCAATTAGTGATAATTTGTCACTTCGTAAATCGGCAAAACGCCATATTGACAGCCTTACGAGTGAGGTTGACGTACATGCGCCGCAAGATTCCCAGTACCGCCGCCCTGGTTTGTTTCGAGGCGGCAGCACGCAACGAGAGCTTTACCAAGGCCGCCCAGGAACTTGCGCTGACCCAAGGCGCCGTCTGTCGGCAGATAGGTGGCCTGGAAGCCTTCCTTAATGTGGAGCTGTTCCGCCGCTCGCGCCGCGGCGTGAAGCTGACAGAAGCCGGCCTTTCCTATAGCCGCCAGGTGGCCGCCCAATTGGACGCGGTAGAGCGCGATACCTTGTCGGTAATGCGCCAGCAGGGCGCCAACGTGATCGAGCTCGCCGTGGTACCCACCTTCGGCACCCAATGGCTGCTACCGCGACTAAAGGACTTCCAGCAGCGCCATCCAGAGGTCACGGTCAACCTCACCAACCGCACCCGGCCTTTCCTGTTTGCCGACACCACCTTCGACGCCGCTATCTACTTCGGCGATGCCGACTGGTCCGGCACGCAGTCGCACCGGCTGATGGGGGAAAACCCGGTGCCGGTGTGCAGCCCTGTGCTGCTGGACGGGCAGGGCACGCTCGACGCGCAGCGTATCGCCCGGCTACCACTGCTGCAGCAGAGCACGCGCCCCTATGCCTGGCGGCAATGGTTCGGCAGCGTCGGCATGAATGTGGAACGCGACATGACAGGCCCGCGCTATGAACTATTCTCGATGCTCGCGCAGGCGGCCATGCATGAGATGGGCATCGCCCTGATTCCGCCGTTCCTGATCCAGCGCGAGTTGGAGGAGGGCAGGTTGGTGGTCGCTAACAGGCATGCCCTGAGTAGTGACAAGGCCTACTATCTGATGATCCCGGAGCGCAAGGTGGAGTCGGCTTCGCTACGCGCCTTCCGCGACTGGCTGCTAAGCCAGGCCCAGGCCTACACGGCCAAGACGTGAGCAAAACCCGATAACTTGACCCCGTAGTCAATTATTTTTAACACCTACAGATATATGTATTTGTCGCATATACGTAAACTGTTATGCAGGGTGCAAAAATCCGCTTTAACCCTGCTTACGGCGCGGCTTTGCGGGTTATTTTGCGACATTCACCAAGCCGTAAGCGAATTGATCGCAAAATTTTTGTTTTTTTCTCCTAATCTGCCAATAGCCTATGTTTGACGGGCTGCAGCCTGGCCGTTGCGACATACGGTCACAGGGTGACTTGTAGTTTTGACTTCGTTTCGCTCCAGAACCGGTTGAAGGCCTCTGGCTTCGTCTGCAAAATGCTTCGCCCGCCCGGGAATCGGCGGGCTGGCGCTCCACAGCCGCCCCAGCGCACCATCCGAAGTGCGCTGGCTTTTAAAAAGACAAAAGGTCACCGCAGGAGAAATAGTCGTGCACATTGGTGTTCCTCTCGAGACGCAGACCGGTGAGACAAGGGTCGCTGCGACCCCGGAAACCATCAAGAAACTGATTGGCCAGGGCCATCAGGTCACCGTCCAACGGGGGGCAGGGCTCAATGCCAGCATTCCGGACAGTGCCTATGAGGCCGTGGGTGCTTCCCTGGGAAGTGCAGCCGATGCCTACGGCGCCCAATTGGTGCTCAAAGTGGTCGCCCCCAACGACCAGGAACTGGCCCTGATAAACAGTGGCAGCCTCCTGGTGGGCATGCTCAACCCCTTCAACAGCGAGCTGATCGGCAAGATGGCCGAGCGCGGCATTACCGCGTTCGCGCTGGAGGCTGCGCCGCGCACCTCGCGGGCGCAGAGCCTGGACGTACTGTCGTCGCAGGCCAACATCGCCGGTTACAAGGCTGTGTTGCTGGCTGCCCATCACTATCCACGCTTCATGCCCATGCTCATGACCGCCGCCGGTACCGTCAAGGCTGCGCGCGTGCTGATCCTGGGCGCGGGCGTTGCCGGCCTGCAGGCCATTGCCACGGCCAAGCGCCTGGGCGCAGTGATCGAGGCGTCCGACGTACGCCCGGCCGTGAAGGAGCAGATCGAGTCGCTGGGCGCCAAGTTCATCGACGTACCCTACGAAACCGATGAAGAGCGCGAGTGCGCCGAAGGTGTCGGCGGTTACGCCCGGCCGATGCCGGCCAGCTGGATGCAACGCCAGGCCCAGGCCGTGCACGAGCGCGCCAAGCAGGCGGATATCGTAATTACCACTGCGCTGATCCCGGGGCGCAAGGCGCCGACCCTGCTAAGCGCCGAAACCGTCGCGCAGATGAAGCCCGGCTCGGTGGTCATCGACCTTGCAGCAGCCCAGGGCGGCAACTGCCCACTGACTGTCGCCGACCAGGTGGTACACGAGAACGGCGTGATCATCGTCGGCCCGACCAACCTGCCGGCCCAGGTGGGCGCCGATGCCTCGGCACTGTATGCACGCAACCTGCTGGACTTCATGAAGCTGCTGTTCGACAAGGACGGCGCGCTGGTCATCAACCTCGAAGACGACATCGTCGCGGCCTGCCTGATGTGCCGTGATGGTCAGGTCGTCCGCAAGAACGGCTAAGGAGCACGACAATGGAAGACATGCTGATTTCCCATGGCATCTACAACCTGATCATCTTCGTGCTGGCCATCTATGTGGGCTACCACGTGGTGTGGAACGTCACCCCGGCACTGCACACGCCACTGATGGCCGTGACCAACGCCATCTCCGCGATCGTCATCGTCGGCGCCATGCTGGCCGCCGCCCTGACGGTGACCCCGGCCGGCAAGCTGATGGGCACCCTGGCGGTGGCTCTGGCCGCGGTCAACGTGTTCGGTGGCTTCCTGGTCACCCGTCGCATGCTTGAGATGTTCAAGAAGAAAACCAAGAACGAGGCGCAGAAGTAAGCATGAGCATGAATCTGGTAACGCTCCTCTACCTCGTCGCCTCGGTGTGCTTCATCCAGGCGCTCAAGGGCCTGTCGCACCCGACTACCTCGCGGCGTGGCAACCTGTTCGGCATGATCGGCATGGGTATCGCCATCGTCACTACGGTCGGCCTCATTTATAAGCTCGGGGCCGAGCTTGCCACCGCTGGCATCGGCTACGTCCTCGTTGGCCTGCTGGTCGGCGGCACTGCCGGTTCGATAATGGCCAAGCGCGTCGAGATGACCAAGATGCCGGAACTGGTCGCCTTCATGCACAGCATGATCGGCCTGGCTGCGGTGTTCATCGCCATCGCCGCAGTGCTGGAACCGCAATCGATGGGCATCGTTGCCGCCATGAGCGACCCGATCCCCACCGGCAACCGCCTGGAACTGTTCCTCGGCGCAGCCATCGGTGCCATTACCTTCTCCGGCTCGGTGATCGCCTTCGGCAAGCTGTCGGGCAAGTACAAGTTCCGCCTGTTCCAGGGCGCACCGGTACAGTTCGCCGGCCAGCACAAGTTGAACCTGATCCTCGGCCTGACCACCATTGCCCTGGGCCTGCTGTTCACCTTCACTGGCCACTACAGTGCCTTCACCCTGATGCTGGTCTTGGCCTTCATCATGGGCGTGCTGATCATTATTCCGATCGGGGGCGCCGACATGCCGGTAGTGGTGTCGATGCTCAATAGCTATTCGGGCTGGGCAGCGGCCGGTATCGGTTTCTCGCTTAACAACTCGATGCTGATCATCGCAGGCTCCCTGGTCGGCTCGTCCGGTGCCATCCTCTCGTACATCATGTGCAAGGCGATGAACCGTTCGTTCTTCAACGTCATCCTCGGTGGCTTCGGTGGTGATACCGATGCGGGCGCGGCGCAAGGTTCCAAAGAGCAGCGCCCGGTGAAGTCTGGCTCGGCCGACGATGCCACCTTCCTGCTCAGCAACGCCGACAGCGTGATCATCGTCCCGGGTTACGGCCTGGCGGTGGCTCGCGCCCAGCATGCGCTCAAGGAACTGACCGAGAAGCTGAGCCACAACGGCGTGACCGTGAAGTACGCGATCCACCCAGTAGCGGGCCGTATGCCCGGGCACATGAACGTGCTGCTGGCCGAGGCAGAAGTACCGTACGACCAGGTGTTCGAAATGGAAGACATCAACGCCGAGTTCGGCCAGGCCGATGTGGTGCTGGTGCTGGGCGCCAACGACGTGGTCAACCCGGCAGCGAAGAACGACCCCAAGTCGCCGATCGCCGGCATGCCGATCCTCGAAGCGTTCAAGGCCAAGACCATCATCGTCAACAAGCGCTCCATGGCCAGTGGCTATGCCGGCCTGGACAACGAACTGTTCTACCTCGACAAGACCATGATGGTGTTCGGCGACGCCAAGAAGGTCATCGAAGACATGGTGAAGGCGGTGGAGTGACAACGGCCGCTGCAAACCAGCTGATATAAAGGAAGCCCCGGTCAGAATCTGCCGGGGCTTTTCTTTTATTGATCCGGATCAACGGCTCTACTCCAACGCTTCTCATACGACCATGGTCGTGGGACGGCAAGGGGCGAAGTCTCTAGACTGCGCTGCAGTAGTTTCAGTAGCCCGAGATAACAATCCATGTACCGTGATCGTATCCGCTTGTCCTCCCTGCACAGCAAGGTAATGAGTGCGGCTGATGCCGCTGGTCTGATCGAGGACGGCATGACCGTCGGCATGAGCGGTTTCACCCGCGCCGGCGAAGCCAAGGCCGTACCGCATGCACTGGCCGAGCGTGCCAAGCAATCGCCACTGAAAATCAGCCTGATGACCGGCGCCAGCCTGGGCAACGACCTGGACAAGCAACTGACCGAGGCTGGCGTGCTGGCTCGCCGCATGCCGTTCCAGGTCGATAGCACCCTGCGCAAGGCTATCAACGACGGTCAGGTGATGTTCATCGACCAGCATCTGTCAGAAACCGTCGAGCAGCTGCGCAACCAGCAGCTGAAACTGCCGGACATCGCGGTCATCGAAGCCGTGGCCATCACCGAGCAGGGCCACATCGTGCCAACCACCTCGGTGGGCAACTCGGCCAGCTTTGCGATCTTCGCCAAGCAGGTGATTGTCGAGATAAACCTCTCGCACAACACCAACCTCGAAGGCCTGCACGACATCTATATCCCGACCTACCGCCCGACCCGTACGCCAATCCCGTTGGTCAAGGTCGACGACCGTATCGGCAGCACCGCCATTCCGATCGACCCGGCCAAGATCGTCGGCATCGTTATCAGCGACCAGCCGGACTCGCCGTCCACCGTCCTGCCTCCGGATGACGAAACCCAGGGCATCGCCGACCACCTGATCAACTTCCTCAAGAAAGAAGTGGAAGCTGGCCGCATGACCAACAAGCTTGGCCCGCTGCAGGCCGGTATCGGCAGCATCGCCAACGCAGTGATGTGCGGCCTGATCGAGTCGCCGTTCGAAGACCTGACCATGTACTCCGAAGTACTGCAGGATTCCACCTTCGACCTGATCGATGCTGGCAAGCTGAGTTTCGCCTCGGGCAGCTCGATCACCTTGTCGACCCGCCGCAACGCCGATGTGTTCGGCAACCTGGAGCGTTACAAGGACAAGCTGGTTCTGCGCCCGCAAGAGATTTCCAACCACCCGGAAGTGGTCCGCCGTCTGGGCATCATCGGTATCAATACCGCGCTGGAGTTCGACATCTACGGTAACGTCAACTCCACCCACGTCTGCGGCACCAAGATGATGAACGGCATCGGCGGCTCGGGTGACTTCGCCCGTAACGCCCACCTTGCCGTGTTCGTCACCAAGTCGATTGCCAAGGGTGGCGCGATTTCCAGCGTGGTACCGATGGTCAGCCATGTCGACCATACCGAGCACGACGTGGACATCCTGGTCACCGAGCAAGGCCTGGCCGACCTGCGTGGCCTGGCGCCACGTGAGCGCGCCCGGGCGATCATCGACAACTGTGTACACCCGGACTACCGAGCAGCGCTGAACGACTACTTCGATCGCGCCTGCCAGCGTGGTGGCCACACCCCACACATACTGCGCGAAGCCCTGAGCTGGCACGAGAACCTGGAAGAAACCGGGCGCATGCTGGCTAGCTGATACAGATGAGGTACGGAACGGCGGCCCTGCTTCCGCTGTTCCGGCCTCTTCGCAGGCAATTCCGCGAATGGGCCAGATACAGTCAAACCCTTCGATCAATACACCTTGCCGTAGCATCCAGCATAATCTGTACTACTGTACCGGTTCTTGCGCGCCTTCTCGGCTCGCAAATCAACCTCCCTAAATCAAAACGCACCAAATAAGTGCAGACCAGTACAGTTGCGCCAGTTTCGAGTGCAACAGTAGGGTTACACAGTTAACTGGACCATCGTCTTTCCACCGAACTGTATCTACTGTAATGGACGACAGAGGAGGATCATTGGCATCAGTTAAATCACTACCTAATCCCGCCATAAGCGGAAGGATGAAACATCATGGAACGTACCCTCAGTTCCGGTCTGGTTTTTGAAAGCAACGCCCAACAATCCAACGCTTCGCTGCCGCTGCGCGCTCTGTCCACCCTGCTGCTGTGGCAGCGCCGTATGGCCAGCCGCCGTCAACTGGCTCGCCTGGACGCCCGCCTGCTGGCCGATGCCGGTATCAGCGAGTCGCAGCGTTACGAAGAGCTGAGCAAGCCTTTCTGGCGCTAAGCTCCGGCTTGCCGGCTTTGGTCGGCACCGCGAATTTCCGAAACCCGTTGCAGGTGACTGCGACGGGTTTTTTGTTTGCAGACGGCATGCCAGAGCCTTTTACAAGCACACATGTACAGTTTGTAAAGTCACAAAACAAACCATAACAGTTTGTTGGCGCGCTGTTCATTGACATCCAGAAACACCGGCGCGTGATACGCTTGGCATAACAGTCTGGTAGAACGCACTGTTGAAAAAGTACCGCGACGAGCTGTGCGAGCGTCCGATAAAACAGAACCACCCGACCCTAGTCCAGGAGTCCACGATCATGTCCCGTAAATACCTGATTGGCGCCGCCCTGATGCTGAGCCTGGCCGGCACCGCAAACGCCACCAGCTTCGTTGTCACCACCGACGCCGTCGTTGGCGCAGTGGCCGCGTCCACCGATGCCACTTCCGATATTTCCTCCTCGTTCCGTGACGACAAGATTGTCCAGGCCGCCCGTGACGACGCCGCCAGCTTCGTTGGCAGCCAGGGCGACATTCGTGGTGCCAAGCTGGAAAGCGCTTTCATGCACATCCGCTCGCAAATGCCAGCCCTGCAAGCCAGCGACGCGCAACTGGCCCAGGCCATCCTGGCGCTTTGACCCCGACTGAGCCGTTCAGCTGTGCTGGTCACCACCAGCACAGCCGCACACATCTTTGCCATCCACGTTTCCAGCTGTTGTAGAGCCCATGCGTTATCTGTTGCCGTTGCTGTTCTCCGTTGTTGGCATGGTCAGCGCCCATGCCATGGATACCACTACGCAAAGCCTGGTCATCACTGGCTATGTGACCAGCCAGGTCACCACCGCACCGTTCGACCGTAAACTGGTCCGCCAGGCCCAGGACGATGCCGCTGCCTTCGTCGCCAGCGACGGCCAGATCCGCGGTGCGCGGCTGGAGGCAGCACTGGAATCACTACGCCACAATTGCGCACGGCATACCGTCGGCGATCTGGAACTGGCGCAGGCAATTCTCGTCCAATAACTACATCTGACTCCCTGTATTTTTCGGAGATGCTCCATGCGTAAACCGCTGATTGCCGCTACCCTCGGCATGCTGCTGCTGGCCGACCTGGCTCAGGCACAGACCCTGGTGGCCACCAGCAATATCATCGTGCGGGCCTTTGGCCGTTCGATCGACTTCACCTCTGACACCACCACCTCGATCCGCGACTCCAAAGTGGTGCGCGAAGCCCATGACGACGCCGCCAGCTTTGTCGCCAGCAACGGTGACATCCGCGGCGCCCAGCTCGAGGCCGCTTTCAACACTCTGCGCGAGCGCGTTCCGCAAGCGCGCGACGCCAGCGACCAGGTACTGGCTGAAGCCATCCTCGCGCTGTGAACCGCGTGCGCGCCTGGCTGCTCGGCTGCGTCCTGACGCTGCTCGGCACGCCCGCCCTGGCCGACCTGCAGCTCGAGCTGCAGGCGTCCGGCCTTGACCCACAGCAGACCCGAGCCACTCAGGCTCTGCTCGACGAAGCCGTGGGCAAGCTGCCCCCTCGCTTCAAGCAACAACTGAACCGCCGCGTGCGGGTCAGCTGGAGCGACAACATGCCGACCGACGCCTATGGCCAGGCATCGCTGGTATCTACCCTCGAACTCAATCGCCGCCTACTGCCCAGCCTCACCGATGGCAGTGCTGCCACCGAGCGCACCAAGCGCCCGCATGGCACGGTGCGAGAAGAACTGCTGGCCACCGTGCTGCACGAACTCACCCATATCTACGACCGTGCCCGGCTGTGGCCCAGCGCCGAGAACGCGCTGATCGCCCGTTGCAAGCGCCAGCAAGGTACGTTGGGCAAAGTTGGCCTGCCCGAAGCATGCAGAGGCCAGGCAGAGCGCCGTTTCACCCTCAGCGACGACCCGCGCCTGCTCGACCTGGCCGGCTGGCAACAGTATGTGGGCCGACGCGGCGAGCGCGAGCAGCACAACGGCCAGTTCGTGCGCAGCCCCGACAGTTATGAACTGAGCAGCCCCAAGGAATACATCGCGGTCAACATGGAGTACTTCCTCCTCGACCCGAGCTACGGCTGCCGCCGTCCGGCGCTGAACCAGTACCTGCGCGAACACTTCGGCTGGGCACCGCAGCAGGACAGCTGCGCCAAGGGCCTGCCGTTCATCAATGCCGGCAGCGACTTCGCCCGCCAACCGCTGGGTGAAATCGACCCCGAGCGGGTCTATGAGGTGGACTACCTGCTGGCCGAAGCCAACCAGAACCTGGTCAGCCGCTGGGGCCACAGCATGCTGCGCCTGGTGATCTGCAAGCCGGGTCGCCCCCGCGGGCCGGACTGCCGCCTGGACCTCGACCAGAGCCTGGTGCTGTCGTACCGAGCCTTCGTCAACGATGTGCAGCTTTCCAGCTGGGACGGCCTGGTCGGTGCCTACCCCTCGCGCCTGTTCGTGCTGCCGCTGGGCCAGGTGATCGACGAGTACACCAAGACCGAACTGCGCAGCCTGGCGTCGGTGCCCTTGCGGCTGAACCGCGACGAGATCGAGAACCTTGTGCGTCAGGCCGCCGAAATGCACTGGAGCTATGATGGCAACTACTGGTTCCTGTCCAACAATTGCGCGGTAGAGTCGTTGAAGCTGCTGCGCAGCGGCACCGCCAACCCACGCCTGAACGACCTCGACAGCATCATGCCCAATGGCTTGCTGGCCGTGCTCAAGGGCAGGGGGCTGGCCGATACCAGCGTGCTCGACGACCCCCGCGAGGCGCTGCGCCTGGGTTATCGCTTCGACTCCTACCGCGACCGTTACCAGGCCATGTTCGAGGTGTTGAAGAAGCAGTTGCCAATCAAGCAGGATAAGGTCGAGGACTGGCTGGCCCTGGACGCCGAGCAACGGCGAGGTTGGTTCGCCCAGGCCGACCTGCGCACCAGCGCCGCCTTGCTGCTGCTTGAACAGGCCAGCTTGCGCCGGCAACTGCTTCTGGCCCAGGACGAGGTCAAACAGCGCTACCTGAACGCCGCCGCGCTGAACGATGGTAGCGTCAGCAAGGCCGATGCGACCCTCAGGCAGATGCTTGCCAACAGTGGCTTCCTCAGCCGCCCGGCAGAGTTGCTCGACAGCAAGGGCTACGGGCTGCCGCAGCCGCAGGAGCGCAAGCAACTGGAGCAGGTCAGCAGCGAGCGGCAAGCGCAGTTGCTGCGCTTGAGCACGAGCCTGGACAAAGAGGTTAGAGCGCTGCTGGAGCCATCGCGGGCCAGGGAGATTGCGGCGGTGGAAGCCAATGTGAAGCAGGTGGGCGAGCATCTGCGGGCATTGCACAAGGCTGCAGGAGGCCTGCAGTTGTAAGTACGGCTGTGCCGGCCCTATCGCCGGCAGGCCAGCGCCCACGAGATCACCATGGGTCTGAAAGTGGTGGGACACCTGTGGGAGCTGGCTTGCCGGCGATAGGGCCGGCAGCACCAACACAATCCCTTACAGGTTTTCCTCCGCCTCCGAAGGCAAATCCTCATCCAGATGCAACCAGGGCAACCGGCTACCCACCCAGATATGCCGGTTGGCCCTGACCCGTTCCGGGTGGTCCAGCGTCGCCACCGTCACATCAACCGTCTCCGAGCTGTGTGTAGTCACCAACGCCACATGCGCCCCGCAATGCCCACAGAAGTACCGGCTGCAACTGGACGGTGCCACATAGCAGTTCGGCTCTCCAGCCAACCACCGGAACCCCGAGCGGGGCAGGGTGAGCCAGGTCACCACCAGCCCGCCACTGACCCGTCGGCAGATAGAACAATGGCAATGGGCGATGTCTGTCAGGTCGCCCGCCAACCGATAACGCAAGGCGCCACAATGGCAGCCACCCTCGGTCACATCCTGCATCACCTACCTCTCGTCGCCTTTGCTTCGGCGAAAGCTGGCTGAAAGCTTGCCCTCATAGGATAGCCCCCACTACCGGCACAAGACCGGTCAGCCAGGGCACCCGGTAACCACCGCGCCCGGCCCAATCAACAACAACAATGGTGATTCTGATGTATTCCTGTGCCCGACTTTCCGTAGTTCCCCTCTGCATGCTCCCCGCACAGCGCCAAACGCGCTGATCCGCCCGAATCGACGTTCCTTCGCCGCGCCACGCCTGGAGTATTGCCATGCTGACCTTCCTCGGCTTTGCCATGGTCATCACCTTCATGTACCTGATCATGACCAAGCGCCTGTCTGCCCTGATAGCGCTGATCCTGGTACCGATCCTGTTCGCCCTGTTCGGCGGTTTTTCCGCAAAGATCGGCCCGATGATGCTCGAGGGCATCAGCAAACTCGCACCTACCGGTGTGATGCTGATGTTCGCCATCCTCTATTTCGCCCTGATGATCGACTCCGGCCTGTTCGACCCGGCTGTGCGCAAGATCCTCAAGCTGGTCAAGGGTGACCCGCTGAAAGTCTCCGTCGGCACCGCAGTGCTGGCCCTGGTGGTCTCGCTCGACGGTGACGGCGCCACCACCTACATGATCTGCTGCGCCGCCATGCTGCCGATGTACAGCCGCCTGGGCATGAGCCCGCGGATCATGGCCGGCCTGATCATTCTCGCCGGCGGGGTGATGAACATGACCCCTTGGGGTGGCCCGACGGCCCGCGCAGCCAGCGCCCTGCACGTGGACCCGTCGGACATCTTCGTACCAATGATCCCGGCCATGCTGTTCGGCGTGCTGGCGATCCTGGCCATCGCCTACATGTACGGCAAGCGCGAACGTGCCCGCCTGGGCGAGTTGCACCTGCCCACCGACGACATCGACCACAGCGAAATCACCGTTTCACAGTACCCGGACGCGCGCCGGCCAAAACTGCTGTACTTCAACGGCGCCCTGACCGCTGCCCTGATGGTCGCGCTGATTGCCGGCGTACTGCCGCTGCCGGTGCTGTTCATGATCGCCTTCAGCATCGCCATGATCGTCAACTACCCGTGCCTGCAACAGCAGAAAGACCGCATCGCCGCCCACGCCGGCAGCGTGCTGGCGGTCACCGGTCTGATCTTCGCCGCCGGCATCTTCACCGGGATCCTGTCGGGCACCGGCATGGTCGACGCCATGTCCAAGAGCCTGCTGTCGGTCATCCCCGAGGCGTTGGGCCCATACCTGGCGGTGATCACCGCGATCGTGAGCATGCCGTTCACCTTCTTCATGTCCAACGACGCGTTCTACTATGGCGTGCTGCCAGTGCTGGCCGAAGCTGCCAGCCACTACGGCATCAGCCCGGTGGAAATGGCGCGTGCTTCGATTGTCGGGCAACCGGTACACCTGCTCAGCCCCCTGGTACCCTCCACCTACCTGCTGGTGGCCCTGGCCGGCATCGAGTTCGGCGATCATCAGCGCTTCACCTTGAAGTGGGCAGTGCTGGTATGCCTGTGCATAATGCTCGCCGCGCTGCTGATGGGGATTTTCCCGCTGTTCAGTAGTCTTTAATAAACGCGTATTTCCCTAACGCGACGCGCCCTGACCCGGGCGTGTCGCCTTTACCGTTCGAAGGAAAACAAATGGAATGGCTGACCAGCCCGGAAATCTGGGTTGCCTTTTTTACCCTCACCGCGCTTGAGATCGTCCTCGGTATCGACAACATCATCATGATCTCGATTCTGGTCAGCCGCATGCCCAAGCACATGCAGCCGCGCACCCGGATCTTCGGCCTCGCCCTGGCCATGGTCACGCGTATCATGCTGCTGCTGTCGATCACCTGGGTCATGCGCCTTACCGCCGACCTGTTCGTGGTCCTGGGCCAAGGCATCTCGGGGCGTGACCTGATCCTGTTCTTTGGTGGCCTGTTCCTGTTGTGGAAAAGCTCACAAGAGATCTACCACGGCCTCGAAGGCGAGGACGAGAACCAGGAAGAACCGAAAGGCGCGGGTGGCAAGTTCTTCTACACCATCATCCAGATCGCCATCATCGACATCGTGTTCTCGCTGGACTCGGTGATCACTGCGGTGGGCATGGTCTCGCACGTACCGGTGATGATCGCCGCGATCATCGTCGCCGTGCTGGTGATGATGCTGTGCGCCGGCACCATCAGCGATTTCATCGACAAGCACCCGTCGCTGAAGATGCTGGCATTGTCGTTCCTGATCGTGGTCGGGACCGTGCTTATCGCCGAAGCTTTCGATGTGCATGTGCCGAAGGGCTACGTCTACTTCGCCATGGCGTTCTCGCTGGCGGTGGAAGCTATCAACATCCGCATGCGCACTGCCTTGGCCCGCAAGAACGGCAAAGAGCATGAACCGGTGAAACTGCGCAAGGACATTCCGGGTCAATAAGATCAGGAAGTGCAGGACACAAAGGGCCCTTCGGGGCCCTTTTTTCATTTCCGCTGTATTTCAAACAAATGACAGCCATGCGAAGCTGGCGACAGCTTCGCAAAACAACTAAAGCTTTGAGTGAGCACTGAAAATTCTTCAAACGCTCACGCTTCGTCTCTTGGCCCTCTGGGCCAATGCAACAGGGGGCCGTAGCCATGCTGACCCTGCTCAACCTGCTCTCGGCCGTTACGCTTCTGGTCTGGGGCACCCACATCGTGCGTACCGGCATCCTTCGGGTATTCGGCTCGAGCCTGCGGCGCATCATCAGCCAGAACATGAGCAAACGCCCGCTGGCGTTCGTCGCCGGCATTCTGGTCACGGCGATGGTGCAAAGCAGCAACGCCACCGCCATGCTGGTCACCTCGTTCGTCGGCCAGGGCCTGATGGCGATGACTCCGGCCTTGGCAATCATGCTCGGCGCCGACGTGGGTACCGCGCTGATGGCCCGGGTGCTGACCCTGGACCTGTCCTGGCTGTCGCCGCTGCTGATCTTCCTGGGTGTGATCTTCTTCCTCTCCCGCAAGCAGACGCGAGCCGGCCAGCTGGGCAGGGTAGGCATCGGGCTTGGCCTGATCATTCTGGCATTGGAGCTGATCGTGCAGGCAGCTACGCCGATTACCCACGCCCAGGGCGTGAAGGTGCTGTTTGCCTCCCTGACCGGCGACATCATGCTCGACGCCCTGGTCGGCGCGCTGTTCGCCATGATTTCCTATTCCAGCCTGGCGGCCGTGCTGCTCACCGCAACGCTGGCCGGTGCCGAAGTGATCAGCCTGCCGGTGGCCATCGGTCTGGTGGTGGGGGCCAACATCGGCAGCGGATTGCTGGCTTTCATCAGCACCAGCATGCAAAACGCCGCCGGGCGCCGGGTGGCTCTGGGCAGCCTGCTGTACAAGTTGATCGGCCTGCTGCTGATCATCCCCGTGCTGCACCCGCTGGTGGGGTGGATGGACTCACTGAGCTTCAGCGCACAGGAGCTGGTCATTGGCTTCCACCTGCTCTACAACACGCTGCGTTGCCTGATCATGCTGCCCACAGTCAAACCCATGGGCCGGCTGTGCAACACTCTGCTGCCCGAGCGAGAAAACGGCAACGGCCAGATTCGCCCGCGCCATCTCGACACCTCGGCGCTGGAAACACCCAGCCTGGCCCTGGCCAACGCCTCCCGCGAAACCCTGCGCCTGGGCGATATCGTCGACAGCCTGCTCGAAGCCATGCTAGGTGCCCTGCGCGGTACCCAGGCCGCATTGCCACAGCAGGTCCGCGCCTTGGGCGAGGACGCCGAAGCCTTGTACAGCGCGATCAAGCTGTACCTGGCGCAGATGTCGCGTGAAGACCTCAGCGAACAGGACAACCGCCGCTGGGCAGAAATCATCGAACTGGCAATCAACCTCAAGCTGGCCTGCGACCTGATCGAGCGCATGCTGCGCAAGGTCCAACAGCAGAAAACCAGCCAGCGCCGGGAGTTTTCCCAGGTAGGGCTGGAAGAGTTGACCGGCTTGCAGGAACAATTGCTGGCCAACTTGCGCCTGGGCTTGTCGGTGTTCCTCAGCGCCGATCCAGAAAGCGCCCGCCTGCTGCTGCGGGAAAAACGCCGTTTTCGCGCCCAGGAACGGCGCCTTGCCCACGCCCATGTCAGCCGCTTGCAGCGCAAGGTAGTGCAAAGTATCGAGACCAGTTCGCTACACTTGGAGCTGATCGCCGACATGAAACGGTTGAACTCTTTGTTCTGTAGCAGTGCCTATGTGGTACTGGGCGGCTCGGACACGGGCGGGCTGATGCTCGACAGCGTGCCGGACGAAGCCCGTCTGCCGTGATTTCGCCTACCTGAGGACCCAAGCTCGCCCATGCGTTGCCTGATGTTCGTTTGCCTGCTGATCTGCAGCCTGCCCTCATTCGCCCTCGACCGCTCGCGGGTGGAAGGTTACCTGTTGCCCAACGGCCTGCAGGTCATCCTGAAAAACGGCTATGAACGCGACCATGTGGCGATTCGCCTGGTGGTCGGTGTCGGCCTGGATGACTTCAATTGCGAGCAGAAAGAGCTGCCGCACCTGCTCGAGCACCTGCTCTTCAGCGGCATCGACGAAACTGGCGAAGGCGGCCTGGAAGAGCGCCTGCAATCGCTGGGCGGCGAGTGGAACGCCTACACCAGCAGCGCCGACACCACCTTCGTGATCGAAGCCCCGGCACGCAACCAGCGCAAAATCCTGGACCTGCTGCTGGCGGTGATCCACGACACCCGCATCGATGCCAAGGCCCTGGCCACCGCCAAGCGCATCATCGAGCGCGAGGATGGCGGCCACTATGGCCACCTGCAGCGCTGGCTCGACCGCCAGGACATCGGCCACCCCGCCAGTGACCAGCTAGCCACCGAGCTGGGCCTGAAATGCCCGGAGCGCTCCAACCTCGAAGATATGACCCTGGAGCAGGTGAACACCTTGCGTGACCGCTGGTACGCGGCCAACAACATGACCCTGATCGTGGTCGGCGGCCTCGACCGCCTGCTGCCGGCTTACCTGGAGCGTACCTTTGGCGAACTGCCCGCCACCGAGCCGGAGGAGCGCCGCACCCTGGAAAGCATCGGCCAGCAAGCTGCACAGCGCCGCGACCTGACCCGCGGCTGGCTGGGCGACAGCGTCAAGCTGCACTGGCTGTTCGTCGAGCCGGTGCTGGACAACGACCACCAGGCCACCCTGGACCTGCTGTCGCACTACCTGGACTGGGCGCTGTACGACCAGCTTCGCCTGCGCAACGGGTTGTCCTATGGCCCTTCGGCAAAACGCGAGAGCTTCGGCGACACCGGCCTGCTAAGCCTCGATGCCGATCTGGAGCGCGAGGACATCGACCAAGCGGTCGAAGTGATGCAGAAGTTGTTCGACCACCTGCGCAAGGAAGGCCTCGACCCGGAGACCTTCGAGCGCATCAAGTACGCCAGCGTCGCCAAGGAAAGCTGGAGTACCCAGGGCAACAGTGCCTTGGCCGACTACTACTGGGGCGCGCTGAACGACTATAGCGACGGGCGCTTCGTCAACCCGGTGCGCAAGCTGCGCCAGGTCAGCCTGGCGCAGGCCAACGAGGCGCTGAAAGAACTGCTCAAGGAAGATGGCTATGTGCGTATCGAGAAACCATTGCTTGGCTATGATGAGCTCTACGGGCTGGTTGCCTTGTTGTTGGGGCTGATCCTGGCAGCGGGGTTGTTGCGCTGGCGTCGGCATGCTCCTGAAAAGCCGGGCGGTGCTACACGCTAGCAGTGAATCGGCGGTATCCTTTTGCCAGTACCGGCCAGTTCGCGGGTATCGCAACGCGGTCCCTTTGGGAGCGGGTTCACCCGCGAAGAGGCCGGCACAGCCACCATACCCTTTCTGTTGTAGCCCCCAATGCCCCAAATCCCCCACATCGTCCAGCGCATCATCGAACTGCTTAAACGCTACCCCGGCATCATCGCGCTCGGCGGTTTCCTCTCCGGGATTGGTAGCTTCATCCTTGTCGACCGCCAGGCTGGCCTGGCCAGCTGGATTGCTGTGCTCATGCTGGTCAGCTGGGTCTGGCTGATGCTGGAAAACACCCTCACCGGCCTGTTCGCGCGCACCTTCAACCGCGAAATACCGCAACCATTGCTGCGCTACGCGACGCAGATGATCCACCAGGAATCACTGTTCTTCGTACTGCCGTTCTTTTTCATCACCACCACCTGGAACAGCGGCCAACTGGTGTTTACCGGCCTGCTCGGTGCCGCCGGGCTGATTTCGATCATCGATCCGCTGTACTACAAGTGGCTGGCGCCGCGCCGCTGGCTGTTCCTGGCATTGCATACCCTGACCCTTTTCGCCGCCCTGCTGACCGCGCTGCCGATCATCCTGCACCTGACCACCGCGCAAAGCTTCAAGCTGGCCCTGATTGCAGCCATGGCACTGTCGTTCCCCAGCCTTGTCAGCAGCTTCCCGATCAACAACTGGCGCCGCGCTGTGGCCCTGGTGGTGGTCACCCTGTCGGTCGGCGCCGGGGGTTGGCTGCTGCGCTCCTGGGTGCCGCCAGCGACCCTGTGGATGACCGAAGTGGCGGTCAGCACCGAAGTGCTGAACCGCCAGCCGGGCGATTCGCTGCACGAAATTGCTGCCAGCCGCATCCGTAGCAGCGGCCTGTACGCCTACACCGCGATCAACGCGCCACGCGGCCTGAACGAGCGGATCTACCATGTGTGGCAAAAGGACGGCCAGGAAGTCGATCGCATTGCCTTGGACATCCACGGCGGGCGCAAGGAAGGCTACCGGGCCTGGACCCACAAGCAGAACTTCCCGCCGAACCCGGTGGGCAAGTGGCAGGTGAGGGTACTGACCGAAGATGGGCAGGTCATCGGCGTGCTGCGCTTCAAAGTGGTAGATGACGCGCCCACGGGGTGAGTGAAAGGGGCCGCTTGCCGGCGATGGGCTGCAAAGCAGCCCCCAAGGTCCGTGAAGACAGCACATAATCACCAAACAGCCCATGCCCGCTGCGCTATGATCAGCCCCTATGCCTTAGCGCCGAGTCAGTAGCATGGAGCCGATGACCACCCCCAGCGCCACCCTGGACACCAGTAGCCAACCGGCCTGTCTGCGCATTACCGGTGACTGGACCTTGGCGCATTACGCCAGCCTCAAACGTGAGAGCGAGCGCCTGCGCGCGCAATACGCTGCCGATACCATCGCCGACCTCAGCCAACTGGGCCGCCTGGACACCGCCGGCGCCTCGCTGCTGGCCGAACTGCTCGGCTCCGAACGCCTGTCGCGCTGCACCCACGGCCTGCCAGAAGCCAGCCGCGCCCTGCTCAAGAATGTCTACTGCTCGGTGCAGGACTACTGCATCCCGGTCAAGGAGCCCGAGCGGAACGTGCTGCTGTTGCTGCTGGAGCGCATCGGTTGCGCCGTCGGCACCTTGTGGCAAGACACCATGCAGGTGCTCGGCTTCGTTGGCCTGATCCTCGAAACCCTGCTGCGCCGCGCCCTGCAACCCCATCGCTGGCGCTTCACCCCGGTCGTGGCGCACATCGAACAAACCGGCCTGGACGCCGCGCCCATCGTCGCCCTGCTGACCTTTCTGGTGGGCGCGGTAGTGGCCTTCCTTGGCGCCACGGTGCTGGCCGATTTCGGCGCGACCGTCTTCACTGTCGACCTGGTGGCATTCTCGTTCCTGCGCGAGTTCGCCGTGCTGCTGACCGCCATCCTCATGGCCGGCCGCACTGCCAGTGCGTTCACCGCGCAGATCGGCTCGATGAAGGCCAACGAGGAAATCGATGCCATCCGCACCCTGGGCCTGAACCCCATGGAGATGCTGGTGGTGCCGCGCGTACTGGCACTGTTGATTTCGCTGCCCTTGCTGACCTTCATCGCGATGATCTGCGGTATCGTCGGCGGTGCGGTGGTGTGCGCGCTGTCACTGGACATCTCGCCAGCCATGTTTCTGTCGCTGCTGCAAAGCGACATCGGCGTGCAGCACTTCCTGGTCGGCCTGGCCAAGGCACCGTTCTTCGCCTTCCTGATCGCCGCCATCGGCTGCCTGGAAGGCTTCAAAGTCAGCGGCAGCGCCGAATCGGTGGGCGCGCACACCACCTCGGCGGTAGTGCAGTCGATATTCGTGGTCATCGTGCTGGATGCGGTGGCTGCACTGTTCTTCATGGAGATGGGCTGGTGAATGGCCAGGAACGCGTGATCGAGGCCCGCGGCATCTGCAACCGCTTCGGCCGCCAGAGCGTGCACGAAAACCTCGATCTCGACCTGTATCGCGGCGAGATCCTCGCCGTGGTCGGTGGGTCGGGCAGCGGCAAGTCGGTGCTGCTGCGTAGCATCATCGGCCTGCGACGGCCCGACGACGGGCAGATCAAGGTGCTAGGCCAGGACCTGGCCGGCCTGCGCGAAGAGCAGCGCTCCTTGGTCGAGCGACGCTTCGGCGTGCTGTTTCAGAAGGGCGCGCTGTTCTCTTCGCTGACCGTCACCGAAAACGTGGCGTTGCCGCTGATCGAGCACGCCGGGCTGTCCCGCGCCGATGCCGAGCACCTGGCCGGAGTGAAGCTGGCCCTGGCCGGGCTGCCAATCTCGGCCGCCGACAAGTACCCGGCCTCGCTGTCGGGGGGCATGATCAAGCGCGCCGCGCTGGCCCGTGCCTTGGCACTGGACCCGGACATCCTTTTCCTCGACGAGCCCACCGCTGGCCTGGACCCGATCGGCGCCGCCGCCTTCGACCAGTTGATCCTGACTCTGCGGGACGCTCTGGGCCTGTCGGTGTTCCTCATCACCCACGACCTCGACACCCTGTACACCATTACCGACCGCATCGCCGTGCTGTCGCAGAAGAAGGTCCTGGTGGCCGGCCCGCTGGCCGAGGTCGAGCAGACCGACGACGCATGGATTCAAGAATACTTTCATGGCCCACGCGGGCGCGCGGCCGAACAGGCCGCCACCCGTGCCGGGCAGGAGCGCTGAGCAATGGAAACCCGAGCCCATCACGTTCTTATCGGCCTGGTCACCGTCCTGGTGGTAGCCGGCGCCATGCTGTTCGGCCTGTGGCTGGCCAAGTCCAGTGTCGACGACGCCTTCAAGGACTACGAAGTGGTGTTCAACGAAGCCGTCTCCGGCCTGTCCCGCGGCAGCCCGGTGCAGTACAACGGCATCAAGGTGGGCGACGTGTCCACTCTGCGCCTGGACCCGAAAGATCCGCGCCGAGTACTGGCACGGGTGCGCCTGAGCGCCGACACCCCGGTGAAGGAAGACACCCAGGCCAAGCTGACCCTGGCCGGCGTGACCGGCAACTCGTTCATCCAGCTCAGCGGGGGCACCCCGCAAAGCCCCGAGCTGAAAGGCAAGGATGGCAAGCTGCCGGTGATCATCGCATCGCCCTCGCCAATCTCGCGCCTGCTCAATGACAGCAGCGACCTGGTGACCAACATCAACCTGCTGCTGCACAACGCCAACCAGATGTTTTCCGAGGACAACATCGGCCATCTCAGCAACACCCTGTCCAACCTCGACAAGACCACCGGCGCCTTCGCAGGCCAGCACGGCAGCATCACCCAGGCCATCGAGCAACTGGTCCAGGTGGGCAAGCAGGCCAGCGCCACCCTGGCCGAAACCCAGGCACTGATGCGCAATGCCAACGGCCTGCTGGGCAGCGAAGGCAAGCAGGCCATCGGCAGTGCCGAGCAGGCTATGCAGTCACTGGCCGAGAGCACCGCCACCATCAACCGCCTGCTCGAGGACAACCGCGAAGCCATCGGCGACGGTGCCCAAGGCCTGAACCAACTGACCCCGGCAATTCGCGAGCTGCGCGAAACCCTCAACGCCCTCAAAGGCATTTCCCGGCAATTGGAGGCCGACCCCAGCGGCTACCTGCTCGGCCGCGACAACAACAAGGAGTTCCAACCATGAAACCGTCGCTGCGCCTGCTGGCCCTGGCGGCCGCACTGAGCCTGGCCAGTGCCTGCTCCATCTTGCCGCAGAGCGAGCCCGTCGACCTGTACCGTCTTCCGGTGAACCAGCCCGGCCGGACGGCACCAGCGCTGGACTGGTCATTGCGCCTGAACAAGCCGCTGGCAAGCGAAGTGCTGGCCGGGCCACGGATTGCCGTGATTCCTCAGGGCGATGTGGTCAGCAGCTACAAGGGAGCGCGCTGGAGCGACGCGGTGCCGGTGCTGCTGCGCAACCGCCTGCTTGACGGTTTCCAGCGTGACGGCCAGGTGCAGCGCCTGAGCGCCGACGACAGCAACCTGCAGGCCGACTACGAGCTGGCTGGCGAGCTGCAGGCGTTCCAGACCGAATACCGCGCGGGCGGAACAGTGGAGGTGGTAATCCGCTATGACGCACGCCTGGTCCAGGGCCGCAGCCAGCGCATTCTGGCCAGCAAACGCTTCGAAATCCGCCAGCCGCTGGCCGACAAACAGGTTTCAGCGGTGGTTGCCGGTTTCGGGAAGGCCTGCGACCAGCTGACCGAGCAGGTGGTGAGTTGGACCATTGCGCAATCAGCCAGCGTTCCCGCTTCCTGAAGCTCTGCCTGTTCTTTGCGGGAGCGTCAGGCGAAGAACCAGTAGCAGACGAAGATCGCCGCGATCACACCGGACAATTCGGCCAGCAATGCGCAACCGACAGCATGGCGCACGCGCTGGATACCCACCGCACCAAAGTACACTGCGAGCACGTAGAAGGTGGTTTCGGTACTCCCCTGAATCGTCGCCGCCACCAGCGCCGGGAAGCTGTCCACACCGTGGGCCTGCATGGTCTCGATCAGCATCGCCCGCGCCGCACTGCCGGAGAACGGCTTGACCAGCGCCGTGGGCAGGCCCTCGACGAAGCGGGTGTCCAGGCCCAGCCAGGTGACCGCATGGCGAATACCGCCCAGGGCCAGCTCCAGGGCGCCTGAGGCCCGCAGCACACCCACCGCCACCAGCATCGCTACCAGGTAAGGCAACAAGCCCTTGGCCACATCGAAGCCTTCCTTCGCGCCTTCGACAAAAGCTTCATACACCTTCACACGCTTCAAGGCGCCGGTCACCAGGAACAGCATGATCACGCCGAACAACGTGAGGTTGCCCAAGATCGACGACAGGCTGGCCAGCGCGGCCGCCGAAAGGCTGCCGAGAAAGGCCATGAAGCCGCCCAGCAGCAAGGCACCGGGGATGAGGTAGGCAAGCACTACCGGGTCCCACAGGCGCAGGCGCTGCATCACCGCCACCGACAGCAGGCCGACCAGTGTCGAAACGCTGGTAGCCAGCAGAATGGGCAGGAACACCATGGTCGGGTCCGCCGCGC
The DNA here is from genome assembly GCF_002113295.1 of Pseudomonas sp. B10(2017). Lineage (NCBI taxonomy): Bacteria > Pseudomonadati > Pseudomonadota > Gammaproteobacteria > Pseudomonadales > Pseudomonadaceae > Pseudomonas > Pseudomonas sp. B10(2017). Next base: position 68,818 of record NZ_NEJU01000023.1, on the reverse strand, counting down.
CTTGTTGGGCCCGGTACATGAAGATGGTCACAGGCAGCAGGGTCAGCGACGAGGCGTTGAGCACCAGAAACAGGATCTGCGCGTTGCTCGCCGTGGTGCTGCTGGGGTTCAGCTCCTGCAGCGCGCGCATGGCCTTCAGGCCGATCGGGGTGGCGGCATTGTCCAGGCCCAGGCCGTTGGCGGCGAAGTTCATGGTGATCAGGCCCAGGGCCGGGTGGCCGGGCGGGACTTCCGGCATCAGCCGGGCAAACAGCGGACCGAGCACCTTGGCCAGCCACTCGACAATGCCAGCCTTCTCGGCAATCTTGAGAAAGCCCAGCCACAGGGTCAGCGTGCCGAACAGCAGCACCATAACCTCGACCGACAGCTTGGCCATGGCGAATATGCTCTCGACCATCGCCGCGAAGATGCCGGCGTTGCCGCCTACCAGCCATTGGGCCAGGGCGGACACCGCCGCCACCAGGAAAAAGCCAAGCCAAAGGCCGTTGAGCATCCGTGTGTTCCCCCTGAAAAATGCCCGAATGATAGCGTATCGGGGCGCATGGCTGGAGACCGCAGGCGAGGGCTGCGCCCTCGTATCGCGACACAAGGCCGCTCCCACAATGGCCGGCGTATAGCGAGCCCTGTGGGAGCGGCCTTGCGTCGCGAAAGGGCCGCAAAGCGGCCCCAAGATCTCACAGGCAACAAAAAGCCCCGACAAGTCGGGGCTCTTGGTCATGCAGCAGTCAGGCTCAGCGCTTGGCAGCTTCGCCAACCATGGCCGCTTCCTGCTTGCCGGCCATCAGCGAGGCGTAGTACTTCTCGCCCTTGGCGGCGTCGTACATACCCTCCCAGCGAGCGATGACCAGGGCTGCCAGGGCGTTACCCACAACGTTCAAGGCGGTACGGGCCATGTCCATGATGCGGTCGACACCGGCGATGAAGGCCAGGCCCTCCAGCGGGATGCCCACGCTGCCCAGGGTGGCCAGCAGCACCACGAAGGAAACACCCGGTACGCCAGCGATACCCTTGGAGGTGACCATCAGGGTCAGCACCAGCAGCAGCTGCTGGCTCCACGACAGGTCGATACCGTACAGCTGGGCAATGAAGATGGCCGCGATGCTCTGGTACAGGGTCGAGCCGTCGAGGTTGAACGAGTAGCCGGTCGGAACCACGAACGAACAGATCGACTTCGGTGCACCGTACTTCTCCATCTTCTCGATCACGCGCGGCAGCACGGTTTCCGAGCTGGAGGTGGAGTAGGCGAGGATCAACTCATCTTTCATGATGCGCATGATCTTGATCACCGAGAAGCCGAACAGGCGGGCAACCAGGCCCAGCACCATGAAGGCGAAGAAGGCGATGGCGAAGTACACCAGCAGCACCAGCTTGGCCAGCGGCAGCAGCGAGCTGAAACCGAAGTTGGCGACGGTCACGGCGATCAGGGCGAACACGCCGATAGGGGCGTAGTTCATGATCATGTGGGTGACCTTGAACATGGTCTCGGAAACCGCCTGGAAGGTACGCACCAGCGGGTCGCGCAGCTCCGCCTGCAGGCTCGATAGGCCCAGGCCGAACATCACCGAGAAGAAGATGATCGGTAGCATTTCGCCACGCATCAGCGCTGCGAAGATGTTCGACGGGATCAGGTTCAGCAAGGTTTCGATGAACGCGTGCTCATGCTGCACTTCGGCCGCGGTAGCCTGGTACTTGGAGATGTCTACGGTACCCAGGGTGCTCATGTCGATGCCGGCGCCCGGGTGGAACAGGTTGGCCAACACCAGGCCCACGACGATGGCGATGGTGGTCACCACTTCGAAGTAGATGATGGTCTTCAGGCCGATGCTGCCCAGTTTCTTCGCGTCGCCAACCCCGGCGATACCCACGATCAGCGACGAAATCACGATCGGGACGACGATCATCTTGATCAGGCGAATGAAGATGTCACCAGCGGGCTGGAGGACGTTGCTGATCCACCATGCCTTTTCTGCACTGAAATGATTCAGTAGCGCGCCGATTGCAACACCCAGGACCAGACCGATGACGATCTGCCAGGCGAGGCTCAGTTTTGCCTTCTTCATGTCTTTACCCTTTGTTCTAGTGGTCATGGGCACCCAACGGAAACGCCCGTAACAGAGCCGTTGGCTAGGTCACGAGCAGAAGATGCTTCCGTCCGGCGACTTCATGTAAGGACACCGCAGGCGAGCGACAGGGCGCTCGGGCCGGCGAAAAAGGCGGCAACTATTGCGATGGCAAAGGGGGAAATCTAATGCCGGAAGCGCATAGCCCATACCGTTAATGCATAACATTTCTGACCAAAATGGGAGGTTCGCAAGTGCTTGATTTAGAACGTTCGGAATCCCGAACAAGACCAAACCGCCAAATTCAGGCAGATTTGGCAGGGTGAAAAGGACAGGAAAGATGGCTTGTTCGACAATCCGAATGGCTGAAATGGCACTTGAACAAGCGTAGTGCTGATCGAAAAAAAATTGATGTACGGTCAAGACAAAATGTGTCTTGGAGAGGAAATCGCGCAGGGAAGAGACGTTTCTTACATGGCTCCTCGGAAGTCAGGTCTGGACAGCGCCCTACGGCTCCGCCGACCTGAAACTTCCGATTCCGCCTTTCCTGACCCGGCCCATTGCTGGAGGCACTCCCTGTACCCCTAGGCCACTCCGATCCTGCAACAATCAGAACAGCCCGGCCCCTTGGTCATGTGCAGCCCCTCCTCGGGGCAGCGCATCATAGAAGGCTGAACTATAGAAAGGTTCAGCTTCTATTACGTGACAGTGCATGACCTTTCATCCGTACCGGATACAAAAGCTCAGTACCAATTCGGGTCACGCTTGAGCTGCTCCTGCAGCATCGCCTTCATGCCGTCGTCCGGCTTACCCAGCCAGCGATATTGCGCGTGGCGGGTGGGCGACTTGTCGCTCGGCAAACCTTCGGGAACTTCCACGAGCATCCCGTAGGCATCGTCCTTGTCCCAGCTGAACGCCACGATCAGGCGCTTGTAGGTGCAGTTGTCCTGGCGTTCGCACAATGGGCCGACCAGATACTTGTCGCCGTCTTCGGTAACGGCGGACATCTGCTGCTGGGCGCTGCCGGTCAGATTGACCACCCAATCGGGCAGGCGTTCCTCTCCTTCGATCGTGTCCTGCCAGGTTTCCCGGTATTCCGGGTCCGAGCCGAGCAGCTGGTCGACCCGGACCTGGCCGTCATTGGCCGCCATCGCCGCCGCACTGCCGCCCAGTAACAGGGCGGCAGCCAGGGATGTCCAACGCTTCCTGCCCATCTTCAACCTCGTCCACGTCCAAAGAAGAAGGAGGCTACGAACAGTACCAGGAAGACAATGAACAGAATCTTCGCGATACCGGTGGCAGCGCCCGCGATACCACCGAAGCCCAGTACGGCGGCGACAATGGCGATGATGAGGAAAGTGATAGCCCAACTCAGCATGGTGGTTCTCCTTTCTTTTTTGAAAACGGTACGGCCAGCGGTCAGAACACCCAGCGGTCCTGGGGTACAACATTTTCCACGGTGGCCGGTGACGCAGTGGCCTGACTGGCTGGCAGCGGGTCGGCGGCCTTGACCAACGTATTGGCACGGGTTGCCTGAATCTGCGTCAACAGCGCGGTCTGCGCCGCCACTTGCTCGGCCAGGCGCGCGGTCTGCCAGCTGTAGTAGAAGAGGCCAGCGGCCAAGGTCAGCAACAGCGCCAGGCCGAGTGAAAGCACCTGGCGCAGGGGCATTGCAGCGCTCTGCAAGCGGTTGACGGATTGGCGGTTCATGCCGGCTCCTCCTGCTGTAATTCTTGTTCAAACCTGAACAGGTAATTGCAGCCTGCGTGCCAGCCTTTTGGATTAGATAAAATCCATTAAAATCAAGTAGTTATGTAAATTACTCAAAGCCGGGGAGGACGTATCCTGCACGATGCCGCCCAGGCCGTCGTGCGAATTGCACGATCAGCCTTCGACCTTGGTCGCCACTTTGAGCAGGTCAGCATCCACCCCGCGCACACCGATGATCTGCCGGGCGATTTCCACGGCAATGGTTTTCTGCTCGCTACTGACCACTTCGCCGGAAAGCCGCACCAACCCCTCTTCGCTGGCCACTTTCAGGTTCAGGCCATCCAGGTTGCGGCTGAAGCGGTAGCTGTTCTGGATCTTGTCGATGATCCAACTGTCGCTCGGCTGCGGCCCGGTCGGCGCTCCCACCGGGGTTTCCCGGGCCTTGGCCATGGCAGCGGTATCGAGGCTGACCAGGTTGTTGACCAGGTGCACGCCCTCGGTGGTACGCGCCACCACGCCGGCCAGCTCCTTGGCCTCGGCACTGTCGACCTTGCCACGCAGGGTCACCACACCTTCGCTGCTCTGTACATCTATAGGCGCCTTCTCGGTGGTGCGGCTCCACAACAGCCGCGCACGGATCACCGCGGCCAGGGTTGCATCCTCCAGGCGCTGGGCGTAGGCACGCAGCGCCAGCGGGCGCTCCACCAGCTGGGCATTGACCCGCAGCTGATTGTCGACTTGCTCGATGCCACGGGTAGCCAGCGCCACATGCTCGGCCAACTGGCGCTCGACGTCATTCTCCACCTCACCGGAAAGCCGCGCCTGCTTGCCGTCCACCTCGACCTGAATACGGAACGGGTCGAGCATGCGGTTCAGCGACAGGGCAGTTTGCAGGGCCCCCTCCAGGCGAGCGTCCTGCACCGGGCCGGCGAGGGCCGGGGTGAATATCGGCAGCAAGGTGGCTGCCAACATAGCGGTGCGAATGGAAAAGGACATGGCGGTGCCTCCTTTTGTAGAGCAAAGCTAAAAATCCTCGCAACCAATGTGCCACCGTGGACCTCTAACCAAATCATCGGGATATCGCGGTCTAAAGGCGTCGATTGGCCATTGGCTAGCATGCAAAGGACAGGTTCCTTCACAATGGACCATGCAACTTGCCCGATTTTTCCCACACTAAATGAAGATCTTTCCTAAAGGAGCGCAGCACATGGAGTCAGCCCAGGACAACCAAGGCCGCATTCTGCTGGTGGATGACGAGTCCGCGATCCTGCGCACCTTCCGCTATTGCCTGGAGGACGAGGGCTATAGCGTGGCCACGGCCAACAGCGCCGCCCAGGCCGAAGCCCTGCTGCAGCGCCAGGTGTTCGACCTGTGCTTCCTTGATTTGCGCCTCGGCGAGGACAACGGCCTCGACGTGCTGGCGCAGATGCGTATCCAGGCCCCCTGGATGCGGGTGGTGATCGTCACCGCGCACTCGGCGATCGATACGGCAGTGGACGCGATCCAGGCCGGCGCCGCGGATTATCTGGTCAAGCCGTGCAGTCCCGACCAGCTGCGGCTGGCTACCTCCAAGCAATTGGAAGTACGCCAACTTTCCGCGCGCCTGGAGGCCCTGGAAGGTGAAATACGCAAACCCAAGGACGGCCTTGATTCGCACAGTCCGGCGATGATGGCGGTGCTGGAAACCGCCCGCCAGGTCGCTACCACCGATGCCAACATCCTCATCCTTGGCGAGTCGGGCACAGGTAAAGGTGAGCTGGCCCGGGCCATCCATGGCTGGAGCAAGCGCGCGCGCAAATCCTGCGTGACCATCAACTGCCCGTCACTGAACGCCGAGCTGATGGAAAGCGAGTTGTTCGGCCACACCCGCGGCGCCTTCACCGGCGCCAGCGAAAGCACCCTGGGGCGAGTCAGCCAGGCTGATGGGGGCACGCTATTCCTCGACGAGATCGGCGACTTCCCACTGACCTTGCAACCCAAACTGCTGCGCTTCATTCAGGACAAGGAATACGAGCGCGTCGGCGACCCGGTCACTCGTCGCGCCGATGTGCGTATCCTCGCCGCCACCAACCTCAACCTCGAAGAAATGGTGCGTGAGAGCCGCTTCCGCGAAGACCTGCTGTATCGCCTGAACGTCATCACCTTGCACCTGCCGCCGCTGCGCGAGCGCAGTGAAGACATCCTGACCCTGGCCGACCGCTTTCTCGCCCGCTTCGTCAAGGAATACTCCCGTCCTGCCCGCGGCTTCAGTGACGAAGCCCGTACGGCCCTGCTCAACTACCGCTGGCCCGGCAACATTCGCGAACTTCGCAACGTGGTGGAGCGTGCCAGCATCATCTGTCCGCAGGAGCGCGTGGAAATCAGCCACCTGGGCATGGGCGAGCAGCCTGCAGGCAATGCCCCGCGCGTTGGCGCCGCGCTGAGCCTGGATGAGCTGGAACGCGCCCACATTGGCGCGGTGCTGGCCGCCAGCGACACCCTTGACCAGGCTGCCAAGACCCTGGGAATCGATGCCTCCACCCTGTACCGCAAGCGCAAGCAGTACAACTTATGAGGTGGCCACCCATGAAGCTGCGCACGCGGCTTTTCCTCAGCATTTCGGCGCTGGTCACCGTAGCCCTGCTCGGGCTGCTGCTGGGCCTGGTCAGCGTGCTGCAGATGGCCACGGTGCAACAGCGACTGGTGCGCGATACCACCCACGCCCTGGAAATAGGGCTGAAGTTGCGCCAGAACCTTGGCGAACAGTTGACCTTGATCCTCGATGACGAGACCGCCCCGGAAAACCTGCGGCTGCTGCAGGACAACTTCCAGACCCTGCTGAACCAGGGGCTGGACCAAGGTGGCGAGCGCACCGGCTTCAGCAAGGCCAGCAGCAATTACCAGGCCTTCCTTCAGGCCTACCGCGATAGCCCGGCGCCCTCGCGCAGCATGGGGGCTGAGCAGCCACTGGGAGCCGCGTTCAATCAGGTCCGCACCGACCTGATCGATTCCCACAGGCAGGCGCTGGATCACATCACCCGTAGCGAAGAACACACCCGCGACCACGCCCTGCTGGTCAGCGGCGTACTTGGCCTGATGGGCCTGGTGGTACTGGTACTGGGCTTTATCACCGCGCACAACATCGCCCGGCGCTTCGGCCAGCCGATCGAAGCCTTGGCATTAGCGGCCGACCAACTCGGCAAGGGCAATTTCGACGTCACCCTGCCGGTCACCCAAGCCACCGAACTGAACCAGCTTACCCGCCGCTTCGGCCTGATGGCCGATGCCTTGCGCAAGCACCAGGCCACCAACGTCGACGAACTGCTGGCCGGCCAGCAACGCTTGCAGGCCGTACTTGACAGCATTGACGATGGCCTGCTGATCATCGACCGCCAAGGCCGCCTGGAACACCTCAACCCGGTGGCGCAGCGCCAGCTGGGCTGGACCGATAGCCGCGCGGGCAGCAGTCTGGCTGAAGCTCTGCAGCGCCCGGAACTGGAACAGCAACTACGCCAGGTACTACGCGGCGGCAACCTCGACCGGCAGCCGGACGACTTGAACATGGAGGTCGATGACGAAACGCGCCTGCTCGCCTACAGCCTGACGCCGGTCAGCCACCCGCAAGGGCCGATCCTTGGCGCGGTGATGGTGCTGCACGATGTAACCGAGCAGCGAGCCTTCGAACGCGTGCGTAGCGAATTCGTACTGCGCGCTTCCCATGAGCTGCGCACTCCGGTGACCGGCATGCACATGGCCTTCGGCCTGTTGCGCGAGCGGCTCAAGTTCCCGCCCGAGGCGCGCGAGCATGACCTGCTGGAAACCATCGGCGAGGAAATGCAGCGCCTGACCCAGTTGATCAACGATCTGCTCAACTTCAGCCGCTACCAGAGCGGGATGCAGAAGCTCGAGCTGGCTCCCTGCGCTATCGACGAGTTGCTGGAGCGTGCACAACAGCGCTTTGCCGAGCCGGCAGCGAACAAGCAGATCGAGCTGATCACTGAACTGGAACCACCGCTACCGCGTATCCAGGCCGACGTTGCCCAGCTCGATCGGGTGCTGGACAACCTGTTGCACAACGCCATCCGTCATACCGCCAGCGGCGGGCGTATCCGCCTGCATGCACGGCGGCATGCGGAGCGGGTGATCATCAGCGTCGAGGACAACGGCGAGGGCATTGCCTATGGGCAACAGGGGCGCATCTTCGAGCCCTTCGTGCAGGTAGGGCGCAAGAAAGGCGGCGCAGGGCTGGGGCTGGCGTTGTGCAAGGAGATCGTGCAGTTGCATGGCGGACGCATGGGCGTGTTTTCCCGACCAGGACAAGGGACCCAGTTTTACATGGCGCTGCCGGTCTGAATGTTGCCTGCCCTGTCCCCATCGCCGGCAAGCCAGCTCCCACAGGGATCGCACCGCACTTGGTGCCATTGCAATACCTGTGCGGGCTGGCTTGCCGGCGATGAGGCCGGTGCAGGATCACTCAATGCTCAACCCGCCGCGGCAGCCGTCCTCGGGTCACCAGTTCAGCAAACTGCCGGGCATTCAGTGGCCGGGCAAACAGCCAGCCCTGGCCATAATTGACTCCTTCGCTGTTCAGCAGCACCGCCTGGTCTTCACACTCGATGCCTTCGGCGATCACCCGCAGGTGCAAGTCGTGGGCCATGCGGATGATATGCGGGGCAACACCGCTGCTGGCGGCGTCATGCCCAAGGGCATCGATAAAGGCCTTGTCGATCTTCAGGCAGTCCACCGGCAGGGTCTGCAGGTAGGCCAGACTGCAATATCCCGTACCAAAGTCGTCGATCAGCACCTGGTGCCCCACCGCGCGCAACGCCTGCAGGTTGTCGCGCGCCACCACCACGTCGATCAGGCCGCGCTCGGTCACCTCGAATGCAATCTGACTCGCCGCCACCCGGTGCAGGGCGAGCAAGCGCGCCGCCACCCGGCCAATGCGCGGCACCATCACATCGCAAGCCGCCAGGTTCACCGAAATGTAAAGGTTGGGGTGCGAGCGCAACAGTTGCCCTAACTGTTCCAGCACACGCTGCAGGACAAAATCGGTGATCTGGCGAATCTGCCCGGTGTTTTCCGCCAACGGGATGAACAGATCCGGGCTGGTCAGGGTGCCGTCCGGGCGGCGCCAGCGCACCAGGGCCTCGGCCCCGACACAGCGCCGGCTGTCGAGCTCGAAGATCGGCTGGTAGAGCACCTGCAGTTCGCCGCGGCGCAAGGCATTCTGCAATTCCGAGCTCATCGACCGCCTCTGCAGGATCAGTTGCAGCACCAGCCAGCCGATGCAGCAGGCCGCCAGCACACTGCCGGGGAACAGGAGCCAGAGCATGCCATTCATCCTCAACGGCAGGCTCGCCCGCGGGGCAATGAGCACCAACTGGTAGTCCGGCGACTTGGTTGGCATGCGGTAGATCAGGCGGTCGCTGAGCTCGAGCAGCGACTTGTGGCTGGTCGACCAGGCCGAGGGAGGTGGCCATACCTGCGGTGGGCCCAACACAGGGATGGCCCGGGCACCGTTGTCCAGCACCACGACAAGGCTGCCGCCCGGGGGCAGGTCGACCACATCGGTCAGGTGCCCACGAGAGGTGGATACCACGAACTTGCCCCTGCCCAGCATCAGTGCAGCCAGGTTCTCGTTCGGCTCGGTCGTGGTGTTCAGCCAGTAACTGTAGGTCGGCCCCTGAATGTCGGGAACCCGCAAGGGTTCGAACGCCCGCTCATCACCGCGGTTCGAGCAGGCGATATCCCCATCCACGTATGCCGCTTCATAAATGAAGCGTGAACTCAGGCTTACCTGCTGCAATGCCGTCAGCATCGCCGGACTGCAGCCGCGCAAAGGCTGCGCCTGCAACAGGTCGACCCCTTCGCGCAACTGGCCGAACACCTGCTCGAGGCGCTCGAGAAAGCGTTCCCCTTGGGCGTTCATCTGTGCACTTTCGCTTTGCTTCATCTGTTGCAGGGCAATGCCGATGCTGGCAGAGAGCAACAGTGCAGCGCTGGCCAGCGCTGCCAATGTGGCCAGCATCCAGGGACGGTAAAAAATTTGGCGCAGCAAAGCGATGAAGGCTGGCATCGAGGGCATCCAGTTGATAACTAAGGTATAGCAACTGAATCAAGAATCACCTTCGCCGTTGGGCGTTTCGTTTGCTTGTTGAGAGATGACCATCTCCCAAGGCTGCGCTGTCGCGCAGAGAGTCGATTTGCAGGCGCTACACGGACTCTGTGGGAGCAAGCAGCAAACGCGGTGGCTGGCACCGCGTTGGATTCTTCGCGGCTAAAGCCGCTCCCACAGGGTACGAGGATCGCTTGCGAACTCAGTTATCTGTGCGACAGCGCAGCCCAAAGGGCTGGGCAATCCCCCACAGAGCCTCGCTGGCGGCTCAACGCATCCGGTTGACTACCTGCAGCATCGCCGCCGTCTGCGCATCCGGCATGCCATCGAAACGCTGCGGGCGGAAACGCATCTGGAACGCGGCGATCACATGGCGGGTGGCAACATCCAGTACCCCAGTCTGCTCGATCGCGTAGCCAAACCGTGCCAGCTCCTGCTGATACCAGCCAACACTTGGCGGGTTGACGCTGAAATAGGCTTGCTGCCGTGCCACGGCGTTGGCATCCGGCCAGACACCCAACCCGGCGTCGGCCAGGCGCTTCCATGGGAACAGCGGCCCTGGGTCAAGCTTGCGCAGCGGCGCGATATCGCTGTGACCAATGATGTGCCGTGGCTCGATGTTGTTGCGTTTGACGATGTCCTTGAGCAGCGCGATCAGCGACTGGACCTGCGCTTCGCTGTAGGGGTGCCAGACCCGGCCATTCGGCGTGTCCGTGAAGCCCGGATTGACGATTTCGATACCGATGGACGAGGAGTTCAGCCAAGTCCGACCTTGCCACTGGCTATCACCGGCATGCCAGGCGCGGCGGCTTTCATCCACCAGCTGGTACACCGTCGCCGGGCCATCACCAATCAGGTAGTGGCTGCTGACTTCGCCATGGGTCAGCAACGCCAGGGAACGCTCCAGCGAAGCATTGGTGTAGTGCAGGACAACGAACTGGATTCGGTTGTCCTGGTTGACCGAAGGGTGGCTACGGTCGATGCGCAGGCCTGTCGAGCAACCGGCAACAGCCACCAGCAGGAAGGAAATCAGGGTTGTTTTAAGCGTGGAAAGCACGTCAGTGGCCTCAGCGAATGAGCGCTACAGTATAACGTGCTCCCCAGGGGCCGTGCTTGCCGCGAGTCAGCGGCTGCCGGCTACGCCTGCTCGACCCGGTTGCGCCCCGACTCTTTGGCCCGGTAAAGCGCCGCATCGGCGCGCTTGAGCACCTGGTCACCGCGCTCGCCGGAACGGAATGCACCCAGGCCGATGGACGTGGTGATCACCACCCGTTCCCCCTTGAAGTGGAACGGGCACGCCTCGACTGTGGCCCGCAGCAGCTCGGCGATCTGGGCAGCGGCGGCCGGCGAGGTCTGCGGCAGCAGCAGGACAAACTCCTCGCCGCCAAACCGGGCAATGAAATCACGGCTACGCAGGCGCTTGCGCAACTGGTCGGCGACGATCTTGAGTACTTTGTCCCCAGCCAGGTGCCCATAGCTGTCGTTGATTCGCTTGAAATGGTCCAGGTCGAGGATCGCCATCGCCAGATGGCCGCCGTGCGCTTGCCATTCGAGCATTTCGCGCTCAACCCGCTCGCTCCAGGCCGCACGGTTGGGCAAGCCGGTGAGGGGGTCGAGCAAGGCCTTCTGGCGCTGCTCTTCAAGGTGCTCGCGGTAGCCGAGCGCCTCCTGCTCCATGTTCGCCACCCGCTCCGACAGCCCTTGCAGGCGCCCAGCCAGCTCCTGTTCGCGGCGATCACGCTCGTGCTTGTGCTCGTCCATGGTCACCAACAGGCCTTCCAGGCGGTTTTCCAGGATGTGCTTGAGGCTGTCGACATCGGCGGCACCTTGCACACTGCTCTGCAGCCCGTCGACATGCTCCCGCAGTTGGGTATCCAGCTCGCGGGCGGCCGAGCTGTTGTCGGCATGCCCGGCACTGGCCTCGTGCAGGTGACTCTGGAAACCTTCGAGGCGTTCGTTGAGCTCCTGCAGGTAGGTTTCGAATTCGTGCTGACCGCTGTCAGTGATGGCCAGCATGAGCACAGCCAGGTCATCCAGTACCGGGATCAGCTCATACCAGTTCAAGCCGCGGGCGACCCGTTCACGCATCTCGAGGGCTTGTGCCTTGTGTCGCTCCGGCAGGCTGAGGTCATCGAGCAGGCCGATCAGGGTGTGTTCGATGTGCTCGGCGACCTGACTGTAGGGCGGCTCTACCGCGTAGGGCAGGGCGTAGGGGCCGTCCTCGCCGAAGGTTTCTTCGAGTGTTTGTACCAGTCCCGTTCCAGCCGGAGGCTCGCTTGCGACAACTTCCGGTGCCGGCACATCGTCCGGTAGCGGCGCTGGTGCCAGTTCAGCCGTTTCGATCAGGGCCGGGCCAGTCTCCAATGGCACTACGGGCGCCTCGACAACAGATGTTGAAGAGGCTGGCAGCGGCTGTAGCTCGTCCACATCGTCGGGCTGCAGAGCATCGACACTGGCCGGTGCCACCGGGGGCTGCGCCTCGGCAACTGGCAAAGCCAGCGGCACAAGCGCTGGCTCGCTTTGCGCGTCACCTTCGCGGCTGCCGAACAAGCGCTGCAAGAAGCCGGGGCGGGCGTCCTCCGCCGACTTGCCCAAGGCTGACAGCGCACGGCCCTGCAAGCCGCTCAACTCGCCCAGCAACGGTGGCAGGTCGCGTGACTGAGCCACCCCGCCATCGAGCTTCTTCGCCAGTTTTTTCAGGGGCCGCGACACATCGTTCGGCAATGGCAGGCCTTGCAGTTGGTCGACCAACGCGGTCAGTGCATCGCTGACCTGGTTCATGCGGGCTTCGCGGCGCTGTTCGGACTCCAGCACCGCCTTCTCAAGACGCGGAATCAACCCGGCAAGGCCGGCGTCCATGTTGTCGCTGCGGATGACCTCGCGCATTTCCTTCATGCACTGGTCCACCACCTTGTCGCTGCCTTCGGCAGCCAGGGTGCTGCGTACCAGGCCGCGACACAGCAGGTCTAGACGTGCGTCCCAACGGCGCTCGAGCTTTTCCTGCTGCTCGATGCTTTTCAGGTATTTTTCTTTCCAGCGCTCAGCGTCTTCAGTCATGCCCGGGTCCGCAAACGGTGATGGCAATTAGCTCAGGACCGGCAGCGTATCCACAGTCAATGCATCAGGCAATCGAATCTCGACAGCAACGGGAAGGTGGTCGGAAATTGGTTGCGCCAGCACCTCGACGCGCTCCAGCGTGAGGCTTGAGCTGAGCAGGATGTGGTCAAGGCAACGCTGCGGGCGCCAGCTGGGGAAGGTGGCCTCGACTTGCGGGGCGATCAGGCCCAGATCGCGCAGCGGCGAGTGCTCCAGCAGGTCGGTTGCATGGGTATTCATGTCGCCCATCAGCACCTGGTGCCGGTAGCCGCCAATCAGCTCGCGAATGTAACCCAGCTGCAGGGCGCGGGTCTTGGCACCGAGGGCAAGGTGCATCATCACCACGATCAACGCATCTTCACCCTCGCCAAAGCGCACCAGGATCGCACCACGCCCAGCCGGGCCGGGCAACGGGTGATCCTCGAGCAGTTGTGGCTTCAGGCGGCTGAGCACGCCATTGCTGTGCTGGGCAAAACGCCCAAGGTTGCGGTTGAGTTGCTGGTACCAGTAGGGGAAGGCGCCCAGGTGGGCAAGGTGCTCGACCTGGTTGACGTAGCCCGAGCGCAGGCTGCCGCCATCGGCCTCCTGCAGGGCCACCAGGTCGAAGTCGCCCAGCAGTTGGCCAATTTTCTGCAGGTTGCCTGCTCGCCCGTTGTGCGGCAGCAGGTGCTGCCAACTACGAGTCACGTAATGCCGATACCGCTCGGTGCTGATGCCCACCTGGATGTTGAAACTGAGCAGCCGCAGACGACCATCCTCGGGCAGGCCAGGCGCCTGCAGGTGATGCTCGTTGACCTGCGGCTGGTGCAGGCCAATGCCACGCGCGGTTCTGAAGCGGCGCATGGGTTACGCCGCTTACTTAGCGGCGCGCTCCTTGGCGATCAGCTGGTCGGCAACGTTCAGTACGCCTTCCGGCCCGCCGGCAGTACCCAGGTCGAAGCGGTACTTGCCGTTGACCACCATGCTCGGTACGCCGGTGATCTCGTACTTCTTCGCCAGTTCCTTGGCCTGGTTGACCTGGCCCTTGATGGCGAACGAGTTGAAGGTGGCGAGGAACTTGTCCTTGTCCACGCCTTGGGTGGCAAGGAAATCGGCCATGTCTTGCGGGTCGGTCAGGCGCTTGCGCTGGTTCTGGATGGCGTCGAACACTGCGGCGTGCACTTTCTGCTCGACGCCCATGGCTTCGAGGGTCAGGAACATCTGGCCGTGGGCATCCCACGCACCACCGAACATGGCCGGTACGCGCTTGAAGTTGACGTCCTTGGGCAGTTTTTCTACCCACGGGTTGATGGTCGGCTCGAAGTGGTAGCAGTGTGGGCAGCCGTACCAGAACAGCTCGACCACTTCGATCTTGCCAGGCACGGAAACCGGAACAGGGTTGCTCAGCTCGAGGTATTCCTTGCCGGCGGCAGGCTCGGCGGCCTGGATGGCAGTCATACCGAATACGCTGGCAGCGACCAGCGCGGCGCTGAGAATCAGTTTACGCATGCTTTACTCCTGGGCAGTCATTGGTCGCCACGACGCGACCTGCTCTGAGACAGGCCGGGAAGGGGCCGAGTTCTGTAGTGTAACGGCTGCGGACGGAAAAAAGGGCGGTCCGGCCGCCCTTTCATCATTGCCTTACAACATTAACTGAAGGTTAATGCGCTGCCTGTAATGGCCTCAGTGCAGGCCCTGGATGTAACTGGCCAACGCCTCGATGTCGTGGTTGCTCAGCTTGCCGGCGATGGTGCGCATGGTCATGGCATCGCCATCGTTGGTGCGGTTTCCTTCGCGGAAGTCGGTGAGCTGCTTGGTCACGTACTGCGCGTGCTGCCCGCCCAGGTGCGGGAAGCCGGCCAGGGCGATACCCGCGCCGTTCGGTGAGTGGCAGCCGGTGCAGGCAGGCATGCCTTTTTCCAGGTCACCGCCGTTGAACAGCGCCCGGCCACGTTCGACCAGCTTGGGATCGGCGGCGCCCACGCTGCCTTTCTGGCTGGAGAAGTAGGCGGCGATGTCGGCCAGGTCCTGGTCGCTGAATGCGGCCAGCATGCCGGTCATTTCCAGCACGGTACGCTTGCCCGACTTGATATCGTGCAGTTGTTTTTCAAGATAGCGCTGGCCTTGGCCGGCCAGTTTCGGGAAGTTCGGTGCCAGGCTGTTGCCGTCGGGGTTGTGGCAGGCGCCACAGACGGCCGTCTTGGCCTGGCCGGCGGCGGCATCGCCTTTGACGGGTTGCGCAGCAGTGGCCGCACCTGCGACACCCAGGGTCAACAGCAGACTCACGACTAGTTTGTTCATCAGCTAATCCAACACGGCTAAGGGTGAAATGTTATGTATCGGGACTGCCACTCATCCAAAGGATGACCAAACGGTAGTCCTCGGCACTGCAGTCCATGCACAATCCACGCGGCGGCATAGCCTTGAAACCCTGGGTCACGTGCTTCACCAGTACATCCATGCCTTGCGCCAGCCTTGGCTCCCATGCTGCCCGGTCACCCTGCCTGGGTGCCTGTGGCAACTGCCCGGCGTGACAGGCCGCACACGTGCGGTTGTACAACACCTCGGGATCCTGTGTAGCCTGTGCGCTGTAAAACGGCAGGAACATACCGACAGCAAGCAGCCATTTCGCCATGCGGAACGACCTTCAGGGTTGGGGGCCGCGCTGCGTTCTGTTGCGCGAGCTATTGTTCGACACCCCATGCCCGTTCTCCTTCTCTGGGAGAATGAGCACACAAAAACTGGGGCATTATATACTTCCGCCATCCAAACGGAAACGACACCGCTTGCCAGGCTCGGGCCTACAGAGTCAGGCAACACCCACATCGGATATCCCATGCAAGTCAAGAACCCCATCCTCGGCCTCTGCCAGAAAGCCAAATTCGCCCTCAGCGCTGCCAAGGTCGAACAATGCCCGGACGACCAGGGTTACGAGGTGGCTTTCGCCGGCCGCTCCAACGCCGGCAAATCCAGCGCCCTCAACACCCTGACTCATGCCAGCCTGGCGCGCACCTCGAAAACCCCCGGGCGCACCCAGCTGTTGAATTTCTTCAGTCTGGACGATGAACGGCGTTTGGTCGACCTGCCAGGCTACGGTTATGCAAAAGTCCCTATTCCGCTCAAGCAGCACTGGCAGAAACACCTGGAAGCCTACCTTGGCAGCCGGGAGTGCCTGCGTGGCGTAATCCTGATGATGGACGTGCGCCACCCGATGACCGACTTCGACAAGATGATGCTCGATTGGGCAAAGGCCAGCAGCATGCCGATGCACATCCTGCTGACCAAGGCCGACAAGCTGACCCACGGCGCGGGCAAGAACACTTTGCTCAAGGTGCAGTCGGAAATCCGCAAGGGTTGGGGCGACGGCGTGACGATCCAGCTGTTCTCGGCGCCCAAGCGCCTGGGCGTTGAAGATGCCTACCGAGTGCTGGCGGACTGGATGGAACTGGAAGACAAGCCAGTCATTTGAAGGTTTGCTCAACCTGCGGGAGCGGGCATGCCCGCGAAGAATCCAGCGCGGAGCATGGCCTGGGCTTCGCCCAGGTTCGCGGGCGCGCCCGCTCCCACAGTGTTCCTTCACCAGACTCAGGGCAAATTCCGGGCAAAAAAAACCCCGGACTTCGTATGGGGAGGGGGAAGTTCGGGGTCCAAGTCCGGACCGCTAGGGCGGGGTCCAGATATCTGCCAACACTTAACACAACATAGGAGCATCGAAAGGCTTCACCAGCCATTCAGTTACTATGAGTTCCGCTTCACCGGTTTAGTTCCAAAGCCCTGAAAACTATTTGCGATAGTTTCATGAAACTTCAGCACCGCTGGCACTGAGCAGTGCCAGGATCCGCATCCCTACGTCACGGATCCTACACAGCTTTCCCCGCCCGATCAGTGAGCTTCGTCCCAATTCGCACCAATTCCTGCCTCGACCAGCAGCGGTACATCCAGCTGTGCGGCCTTGCTCATGTGCTGGCGGATTTCATCTTTCACTTGCTCAACCAGGTCCTCGCGCACTTCCAGCACCAGTTCGTCGTGTACCTGCAGGATCACCCGGGCATCCAGCCCGCTCTCGCTCAGCCAGTTATCCACATTGACCATGGCCCGCTTGATGATGTCGGCCGCAGTGCCTTGCATCGGGGCGTTGATCGCCGTGCGCTCGGCGCCCTTGCGCAGAGCCGGGTTCTTGGCATTGATATCCGGCAGGTACAGGCGGCGGCCGAACAGGGTTTCGACAAAGCCTTGCTCCGCCGCCTGGGCGCGGGTGCGCTCCATGTAGGCCAGCACGCCCGGGTAGCGTGCGAAGTAGCGGTCGATGTAATCCTGCGACTGCTTGCGGTCGACGCCGATCTGCTTGGCCAGGCCAAAGGCGCTCATGCCGTAGATCAGCCCGAAGTTGATGGCCTTGGCACTGCGGCGCTGGTCGGTGGTGACGTCTTCCAGGGCTACGCCGAATACTTCCGCCGCTGTGGCGCGGTGCACGTCCAGGTCGTTGCGGAAGGCATGCAGCAAGCCTTCGTCCTTGGCCAGGTGGGCCATGATGCGCAACTCGATCTGCGAGTAGTCCGCCGCCAGCAGCTTGTAGCCCGGGCTGGCGACGAAGGCCTGGCGGATGCGTCGGCCTTCGGCAGTACGGATCGGAATGTTCTGCAGGTTCGGGTCGCTGGACGACAGCCGGCCAGTGGCCGCCACCGCCTGCTGATATGAGGTGTGGATACGCCCGGTGCGCGGGTTTATCTGCCCTGGCAGCTTGTCGGTGTAGGTGCTCTTGAGCTTGCTCAGACTGCGGTACTGCATCAGTACCTCCGGCAGCGGGTAGCCTTGTTCGGCCAGCTCGTCGAGCACCGCCTCCGCCGTGGATGGCTGGCCTTTGGTGGTCTTGCTCAGCACCGGCATGCCCAGCTTGTCGTAGAGAATCGCGCCCAGCTGCTTGGGCGAGCCGAGGTTGAACTCCTCACCGGCCAGCTCATAGGCGCGCTGCTCCAGCTCGGCCATCTTCACCCCCAGCTCACCGCTCTGCACCTGCAGCAGCGCAGCATCGACCAGCGCCCCCTGGCGCTCGATCTTGGCCAGCACCGGCACCAGCGGCATCTCGATGTCCATCAGTACCGGCTGCACGCTCGGCGTCTGCGCCAGGCGCACCTGCAGCGCCTGGTGCAGACGCAGGGTGATGTCCGCGTCTTCGGCAGCGTAGGGGCCGGCCTTGTCCAGGTGGATCTGGTTGAAGGTCAGCTGCTTGGCGCCTTTGCCGGCAATGTCCTCGAAAGCGATGGTGGTGTGGTCGAGGTACTTCTGCGCCAGGCTGTCCATGTCGTGACGGGTGGCGGTGGAGTTCAGCACGTACGACTCGAGCATGGTGTCGTAGGCAACGCCGCGCATTTCGATGGCGGGCGAGCCGTTGGCAAGGATGTTGATATCGTACTTGGCGTTCTGCCCGACCTTGGCCTTGGCCGGGTCTTCCAGTAGCGGCTTCAGCGCCAGCAGCACGGCGGCGCGGTCCAGCTGGACCGGCGCGCCTTCATAGTCGTGGGCCAGCGGCACATAGGCCGCTTCATGCGGCTCGACGGCGAACGACAGGCCGACAAGCTGCGCCTGCTGCGCGTCCAGGCTGGTGGTCTCGGTGTCGAAAGCGAACAGTGGCGCCTGGCGCAGCTTCTCCAGCCAGAAGTCGAAACGGGCCTGGTCGAGAATGGTCTCGTACCTGGGCTCGATCTTGGCCACCGGCTCCGCGACCGGCGCAATATCGTCACCGGCGTTGGCAGCGTCACGCTGCACCTCGGCGACCCAGCTCTTGAATTCCATCTCGGTGTACAGCGCCAGCAACGCTTCGCGATCAGGTTCGCCGCACACCAGGGCATCAACTTCGATATCCAGGGGCACGTCGACCTTGATGGTAGCCAGCTCATAAGACAGGAACGCCGCGTCGCGGTGCTCTTCCAGCTTGGCCGGCAGGGTCTTGGCGCCGCGAATGGCCAGTGTCGGGACCTTGTCCAGGTTGGCATACAGGTCGCTGAGGCCACCGCCGATACCGGTAAGCAGGCCCACCGCGGTTTTTTCGCCCACCCCCGGTACACCGGGGATGTTGTCGACCTTGTCGCCCATCAGCGCCAGGAAGTCGATGATATGTTCCGGGCCGACGCCAAATTTCTCGTGCACGCCAGCCACGTCCAGCACGCTTCCGGTCATGGTGTTGACCAAGGTAATGTGCCCGTCCACCAGCTGCGCCATGTCCTTGTCACCGGTCGAGATGATCACCGGGCGGCCCAGCGCGGCGCTGCTGCGCGCCAGGGTGCCGATCACGTCGTCGGCCTCGACCCCCTCGACGCACAGCAGCGGGTAGCCCAGCGCCTTGACGCTGGCGTGCAGCGGCTCGATCTGCACCCGCAGGTCGTCCGGCATGCTTGGGCGGTTGGCCTTGTATTCGGCGAACATGGCATCGCGGAAGGTGCCACCCTTGGCGTCGAACACCACCGCGAACAGGCTGTCGGGGTATTGCTTGCGCAGGCTCTTGAGCATGTTCAGCACCCCCTTCACCGCGCCGGTCGGCATGCCTTTGGAGGTAGTCAACGGCGGCAGCGCGTGGAAGGCGCGGTACAGGTAGGAGGAACCGTCCACCAGGACGAGGGGCGCTTGGCTCATGAGCAGAATCAACCTTTTCGACGGGTCCGGCGCTAGAATAGCCAGAATCATTGACGACAAAGGGACAAGGTTATCATGCGTACACTCAATCGCCTGTTACTGCTCGGTCTGTTGGCCACCATGCCTGTCGTCACCCTGGCGGCGGACGACGCCCCCTCGGCCGATCCCGAGGTGACCATTCGCACGGAAGGCGACAAAACCATCCAGGAGTACCGGCAGAACGGGTTCCTGTATGCGATCAAGATCACGCCGAAAAACGGCAAGCCTTATTTCCTGGTACGCGCCGATGGCTCTGATGGCAATTTCATTCGATCCGACCAGCCGGACATGCTGATTCCGTCCTGGAAGATCTTCGAGTGGTAATCTGACGCGCACCGTTCACATCAACCCGGCACTTCCCGGCGGAAGTGCCCGTATGGGCAATTTTTCATCATGTCAGTCTTCACCCCCGTGACCCGGCCTGAGCTGGAAACCTTTCTGGCACCGTACGCGCTGGGTCGTCTGCTCGATTTCCAGGGCATCGCCGCCGGCACCGAGAACAGCAATTTCTTCGTCAGCCTCGAACAGGGGGAGTTCGTCCTGACGCTGATCGAGCGCGGGCCCAGCGAGGACATGCCGTTCTTCATCGAGCTGCTGGACACTTTGCACGCAGCCGACATGCCGGTGCCCTATGCAATACGCGACCGCGACGGCAATGGCCTGCGCGAGCTGTGCGGCAAGCCGGCGCTGCTGCAACCACGGCTGTCGGGCAAGCACATCAAGGCACCGAACGCCCAGCACTGCGCCCAGGTCGGCGAGCTGCTGGCGCACATTCACCTGGCTACCCGCGAGCACATCATCGAGCGCCGCACCGACCGCGGCCTGGACTGGATGCTGGCCTCGGGTGCCGAGCTGCTGCCGCGCCTTACTGCCGAGCAAGCCGCGCTGCTGCAGCCGGCGCTGGATGAAATCAGCGCACACAAGGCACAGATCCTGGCCCTGCCACGGGCCAACCTGCATGCGGACCTGTTCCGCGACAACGTGATGTTCGAAGGCACCCACCTGACCGGTGTAATCGACTTCTACAACGCCTGTTCCGGGCCGATGCTGTATGACATAGCCATCACCGTGAACGACTGGTGCCTGGATGAACACGGCGCAATCGATGTGCCACGTGCCCAGGCGCTGCTGGCGGCCTATGCGGCGCTACGGCCCTTCACCGCAGCCGAAGCCGAGCTGTGGCCGGAGATGTTGCGGGTAGGCTGCGTGCGCTTCTGGTTGTCGCGCCTGATTGCAGCGGAATCGTTTGCAGGGATGGATGTGATGATCCACGACCCGAGCGAGTTCGAAGTGCGTTTGGCGCAGCGTCAGCAGGTGGCATTGCACCTGCCGTTCGCCCTCTAGAGCGTGTCTGCTTCTTCGCGGGTAAACCCGCTCCCACAGGTACGGTGAAAGGCGTGAAGCTGGCGCTATCCCTGTGGGAGCGGGTTTACCCGCGAAGAGGCCGGCACAGGCCTACAGCTGTTCCAGGCACCCAACCAGGTCGCCACCCAACTTTTCCAGCAAGCGCTCATAGCCTTTGCCATCCACAGGGTCGGTACCGCCCAGGGCATCCAGCTCGGCCAGGCGCACCGGCAGCCCGGCGGTCAAAGTCTCGGCAAGCCGTGGCCGCAGCGGCGGTTCGCTGAACACACAAGTCTTGCCCACTTCCTGCAGGCGCTTGCGCATGGCCGCCACGTGCTGCGCACCCGGCTGCACCTCGGAAGCCACGCTGAACACCCCGGTGTGCTTGAGCCCATACTCTGCTTCGAAATAGTCGAACGCTTCGTGGAACACGAAGTAAGGCTTGCCGGCGATCCCGGCCACCTGCGCCTTGATCCGCCCATCCAGCGCGTCCAAGCGTTCGTCGAAGGCCGTGAGGTTGCTCTGGTAGCGCGCCGCATTGGCCGGATCGACCTGCGCCAGATCAGCCGCCATTTTCGCGGCAATCACCCGCGCATTGACCGACGATAGCCACAGGTGCGCGTCCAGGCTGCCCGGGCGGTGGTCATGATCATGGTCGTCATGGTCTTCTTCCTCGTGGGAATGGCTGTCCTCGCCAAAATGCCGCAGCTTCATGCCCGGTAACGCCTGCACGGCCACCGTGGGCTTGCTGCGATTACCCAATACCCGCGGCAGGAAGCCCTCCATGTCCGGACCGATCCAGTACAGCAGGTCGGCATCGCCCACCCGCCGTACGTCGGACGGGCGCAGCGCATAGTGGTGCGGCGAAGCACCCGGCGGCAGCAATACTTCGGGGTTGCCAACACCATCCTGCACGGCGGCGGCAATCTGCTGCAGCGGTTTGATACTGGTCAGCACGCGCACGTCGGCCTGGGCGGAAAATGCGATGAAAGCGACAAAAAGGACTAGGAATCGGGACACGGTGAATACTCGAGTCATCAGAAACAGGTAACATAATAACGTCTCCATCCAGAACCGTCGCTGCCCATGTCCATCACGCCGCTGGCCAACCGTCCTCACGATCATTCTCATTGCGTACACAGCGCACTGACTGAAGCCGACGCCTTGTGCACCCGCCAGGGCCTGCGCCTGACCGCGCTGCGCCGTCGAGTGCTGGAACTGGTCTGGCAAAGCCACAAGCCACTGGGCGCCTACGACATCCTCGCCGTGCTCAGTGAGCAGGACGGCCGCCGAGCCGCGCCCCCAACGGTGTACCGTGCGCTGGACTTCCTGCTGGAAAACGGCCTGGTGCACCGCATCGCCTCGCTCAACGCCTTCATCGGCTGCAGCCACCCGGAACACCTGCACCAGGGTCAGTTCCTGATCTGCCGGGCCTGCCATGTAGCCATCGAACTGGAACAGAACAGCATCAGCGAAGCCATCATCAGCAGCGCCAAGGGCGTGGGCTTCACGGTCGAGACCCAGACGGTTGAGGTGGTAGGTCTGTGCAGCAATTGCCGGAGCGCGGCATGAACGATGCGCTGATCCGCCTGGAGCAGGTCGGTGTCACTTTCGGTGGCGAGGCGGTGCTAGACAGCATCGACCTGTCGGTCGCACCTGGCCAGATCGTCACCCTGATCGGCCCGAACGGCGCAGGCAAGACCACCTTGGTGCGCGCCGTGCTTGGTCTGCTCAAGCCGCACCGCGGCAAGGTATGGCGCAAGCCGAAACTGCGCATTGGCTACATGCCGCAAAAGATCCAGGTTGATGCCACGCTGCCGCTGTCGGTACTGCGCTTCTTGCGCCTGGTGCCCGGTGTAGACCGCGCGGCAGCCTTGTCGGCGTTGCAGGAAGTGGGCGCAGAACAGGTCATCGATAGCCCGATCCAGACCGTTTCCGGCGGCGAGATGCAGCGGGTATTGTTGGCCCGCGCCCTGCTGCGCGAACCCCAGCTGCTGGTGCTCGACGAGCCGGTGCAGGGCGTAGACGTGGTCGGCCAGACCGAGCTGTACAACCTCATTACCCGCCTGCGCGACCGCCACGGCTGCGGCGTGCTAATGGTTTCCCACGACCTGCACCTGGTGATGAGTGCCACCGACCAGGTGGTGTGTCTGAACCGCCACGTGTGCTGTTCGGGCCACCCCGAGCAGGTAAGCGGCGACCCGGCATTCGTCGAGCTGTTCGGCCAGAACGCCGCACCCAGCCTGGCCATCTACCACCACCATCACGACCACAGCCACGACCTGCACGGCTCGGTGGTCGCCCCTGGCCCCCATGTTCACGGAGCGCACTGCAAGCATGGCTGATTTTCTTCTCTACGCCCTGCTTGCCGGTTTGTCCCTGGCGCTGGTGGCCGGCCCACTGGGCTCCTTCGTGGTGTGGCGGCGCATGGCCTATTTTGGCGACACCTTGTCCCACGCCGCCCTGCTAGGCGTGGCCCTGGGCTTCGCCCTGGACGTCAGCCCGGCGCTGGCGGTAACCGTGGGCTGCCTGTTGCTGGCGATCTTGCTGGTGACCTTGCAGCAACGCCAGCCGCTGGCCTCCGACACCCTGCTCGGCATCCTCGCCCCCAGCACCCTGTCGCTGGGCCTGGTGGTGCTGAGCTTCATGCATGACGTGCGCATCGACCTGATGGCGTACCTGTTCGGCGACCTGCTGGCCATCAACACCACCGACCTGGCCTGGATCCTTGGCGGCAGCGCGCTGGTTTTGCTGCTGCTCGCTGCGCTTTGGCGGCCGTTGCTGGCAGTTACCGTGCACGAAGAGCTGGCCATGGTCGAAGGCCTGCCGGTGGCCGGGCTGCGCATGGCGCTGATGCTGCTGATCGCGGTGGTGATTGCCGTGGCCATGAAGATCGTTGGTGTGCTGCTGATCACCTCGCTGCTGATCATTCCTGCCGCTGCGGCACAACGTCACGCCCGCTCTCCCGAGCAGATGGCCCTGGGCGCCAGCTTGCTGGGCGTGACCGCAGTATGCGGCGGCCTGGCCATGTCCTGGTTCAAGGACACTCCCGCAGGCCCATCGATCGTGGTCTGCGCGGCGGTGCTATTCTTGCTGAGCCTGGCCCTGCCAAAACGCTGAAAAACAGGGCGTGTGAAGGCGCGCCCTGCAACCTTTTCGCACGTAAAGGGTCTGTAAGACTTGTTTTCGAGCGTGCGCACCTGGGTGTAGACTTGCTCGCTTTTTGCGCAAATAGAGAGTCGCAGGAATGAAGCCGTTCGCCTCCCGTTATCTGCTTGTTGCCGCGTTTTCCCTGTTCCTGGCTGCGTGTTCCAGCGCGCCGGTAGAACAGGTCACCGCACCTGCCCAAGCCGATGCCTGGCAGCAGTTGCAACAGAACATCGCCAGCAACGAGCTGGCCACCGCCGAAGACCAGCTGGCAGCCTTGCAGGCGCAGGCGCCGGATGACGCGCGTCTGGAGCAATACCAGCGCCAACTCGCCGAAGCCTACCTGCAACGCAGCCAGATCTTCCTGCAGAAGGGTGATGTGAACGCTGCCGCCACCGCCTTGGCCCGTGCCCGTGCGCTGATGCCGCAGGCCCCGGCAGTGACTGGTGGCGATGCAGTGACCCAGGCGCGCAAAGCAGAGCTGGAGAAGGCTGAAGCGGCGCTGAAAGCTGCCGAGGCCAAGCCCAAGGCGCGCATCATCGACCCGGCTGCACCGAGCACCGTCGTGGCCTTGAAAACCACCGACAGCCGCGCCATGCGTCGCCAGCTGGATGACATTGCCGCCGATGTGGTGAGTTATCAGTGCGACGTGGTGTTCCAGGTGCCGCGGACCGAGGATGCGCCTTGGCTGAAGACCTTGCTGGAAAAACGCGTGCGCAAGATCGACAGCGGGTTCGAGCTGAAGCAGAAGCACCAGATTCAGCGATCGCTGCCTGCGCAGGTGGTTCTGGTTCCGCATCAGCAATGAGCCTCCCGGGCCCTATCGCCGGCAAACCAGCTCCCACCTCGACCGCACCAATTTCAAGCCTGGTGCAGTACCTGTGGGAGCTGGCTTCCCGGCGATGGGCTGCGAAGCAGCGCCTTAGGCCGGCACAGCCTCCGCAGCTGCCTCCCGCTCCCACACCCGATGCCCTTCTACCGCTTTGACGAAGGCATCTACGATCTTCTGCTCATCTCCCAGCAGCAACCCTTTGTCTTCTTTCAACCCCAAGCTGCCCAAAAGCTCTTTGGTCAACACCATCGCCTTCAGGTGCTTGTAGCCCTCCAACAAGAAGTGCTTGGCCAAGCCGCTGGCCGCCAGCGCATCGGTCGAAGCCTTGCCCCCAGGCACGACAATGCCATCGAACATGATCGATGGCATCCCTTCCATGGAAGCATCCACCGGCAGTTGCTTGCCGTCCGCAGCCTTCACCGGTGCCGAGGTCGGCCCAAGGAGCAATGGTCGGGCACTGTGCGCTTCCAGGGCCTTGACCAGCTTGTCTACACTGGCAGCGTCTACGCCGTCTGCCACCAGCACGGCAATCTTGCGCCCCTTGATGCCAACCGAACCCGGGTGGTTCATCTGGCTCAAGGCAGGAGACTGCGCAAGCTGGCTCCCCTTCACTGGCACCGTGCCCCCGCTCGGCGCAGGCAAGCCCAGGTTGGCGGCCACCGCAGCTGCCAGCTTCAGGTCGATATTGGCGAGAATTTCATTCACTTCCCGAGCGCGGATCGCCTCCCGTTCCACTTTGCCCAATTCAAAGCTGTAGGCCTTGATGATGTGCTGCTGCTCGGTCGGGCTCATGCTCTGGAAGAACAACCGCGCCTGCGAGAAGTGGTCGCCGAACGACTCGCTGCGCTGGCGGATCTTGTGCGCATCGATACGCTCCTGATAACTCTCGAAACCACCATCCTGCTCAGCAGGTGGCGTTTCCTTCGGCCAGCCACCATCGATGGAATTGGGCTCATACGATGCGCGGCCCTTGTGCACCACATGCTGATGCAGGGCATCGCGCTGGTTGTTGTGGTTGGGAGCGATGGGGCGGTTGACCGGGATCTGGTGGAAATTGGGCCCGCCCAGGCGGCTAAGTTGCGTGTCGGTGTAGGAGAACAGCCGCCCCTGCAGCAAGGGGTCGTTGGTAAAGTCGATACCAGGCACGATATGACCCGGGCAGAACGCCACCTGTTCCACTTCGGCAAAGAAGTTGTCCGGGTTGCGATTCAGGACCATCTTGCCCAACGGTGTAACCGGCACCAGTTCTTCCGGGATTATCTTGGTTGGGTCCAGCAGGTCGAAATCAAATTTGTGCTCATCGGCTTCCGGCACGATCTGTACGCCCAGTTCCCACTCCGGGTAATCGCCCGTCTCGATTGCTTCCCACAAGTCGCGACGCTGGAAGTCAGCGTCCTTGCCTGCCAATTTCTGCGCTTCGTCCCATAGCAAGGAGTGCACACCCTGGCGCGGCTTCCAGTGGAATTTGACGAAACTGGCTACGCCCTCAGCGTTGATCAGCCGGAAGGTATGCACCCCGAACCCTTCCATCATCCGCAAGCTGCGCGGGATAGCACGGTCCGACATAGCCCACATGACCATATGGGCCGACTCCGGTACAAGCGAGACGAAATCCCAAAAGGTGTCATGGGCCGAAGCGCCGGTCGGGATCTCGTTATGCGGCTCCGGCTTTACGGCGTGGACGAAATCCGGGAATTTGATCGCATCCTGGATGAAGAACACCGGCATGTTGTTGCCCACCAGGTCGAAGTTGCCCTCGTCGGTGTAGAACTTCACAGCAAAGCCCCTCACGTCACGCACGGTGTCGGCTGAGCCACGCGGGCCCTGTACCGTGGAAAATCGCACGAAGACAGGCGTAACTTTCTCCGGGTCCTGCAGGAAGCCGGCCTTGGTCAGCTCGGCGTGGTTGCCATAGCTCTGGAAATAGCCATGCGCCCCCGTCCCTCGCGCATGCACGATGCGTTCAGGGATGCGCTCGTGGTCAAAGTGCGTGATCTTCTCGCGCATGATGAAATCTTCGAGCAGTGAGGGGCCTCGATCACCGGCCTTCAGCGTGTTCTGGTTGTCGGCGATGCGCACCCCCTGGTTGGTGCGCAGCGCATGGCCTGTAGCATCGCTGCGGTCAGCCTCCAGGCTCTGTAACTTGGCGTTGGTATTGGCCCGGTCCGGGGTCTGGGTGCCAGCGGCTTCGCTGTGCTTGGGCGCGTCCGTGTTCTTTCTGGGCATGGTCGGCTCTCCTCATCAGTCTTCAGGCGTACCCGTTTCGGGCTGTGTGCAAGTAGTGACCGGGAGGCTTTGCCGAGCGTTCAATCAGGATTACCGGTTGTCGCGATATGCCCGAAGGATTGGTGCATTACGAAATAAATGCTAAGAACAGCTATGGGAAAAGGCTAAAATGCGCGACCCCAGCTAACCGCTGACCCAAATTCCATGCGCCCCACAAGGTTCGCTACGTGATCGAGTTCCAACAGGTACACAAGACCTACCGCGTCGCCGGTAGGGAAATCCCCGCACTGAATCCGACCAGCCTGACCATCGAAGATGGCCAGGTGTTCGGCCTGATCGGCCATTCCGGCGCCGGCAAGAGCACCATGCTGCGCCTGATCAACCGCCTGGAAGAGCCTTCTGGCGGCAAGATCATCGTCGACGGCGAAGACGTTACCGCGTTCAACGCCAGCCAGCTGCGCGGTTTCCGCCAGCAGGTCGGGATGATTTTCCAGCACTTCAACCTGCTGGCCTCCAAGACCGTCGCCGACAACGTCGCCCTGCCACTGACCCTGGCCGGCGAGCTGTCGCGCAGCGAGATCGACAAGCGCGTGACCGAACTGCTGGCCCGCGTCGGCCTTTCCGACCACGCCAGAAAGTACCCGGCGCAGCTGTCCGGTGGCCAGAAGCAGCGCGTCGGCATCGCCCGCGCCTTGTCCACCAACCCGAAGATCCTGCTGTGCGACGAGGCCACTAGCGCCCTCGACCCGCAAACCACCGCCTCGGTCCTGCAATTGCTGGCCGAAATCAACCGTGAGCTGAAGCTGACCATCGTACTGATCACTCACGAAATGGACGTTATCCGCCGGGTCTGCGACCGCGTGGCAGTGATGGACGCCGGCCAGATCGTCGAGCAGGGCTCGGTGGCCGAAGTGTTCCTGCACCCGCAGCACCCCACCACCAAGCGGTTCGTCCAGGAAGACGAGCAGGTCGACGAAGGCGAGCAGCGGGACGACTTCGCCCATGTGCCGGGCCGCATCGTGCGCCTGACATTCCAGGGCGACGCCACCTACGCGCCGCTGCTGGGCACCGTGGCCCGCGAAACCGGTGTGGACTACAGCATCCTCGCCGGGCGTATCGACCGTATCAAGGATGTCCCCTATGGCCAGCTCACCCTCGCCCTGATCGGCGGTGACATGGAAGCGGCGTTCGCCCGCTTCAAGGCAGCTGACGTACATATGGAGGTACTGCGTTGATGGACGCCCTGAATTTCTTTGCCAACGTCGACTGGGCCGAAATCTGGCTGGCCAGCGTCGACACCATGATCATGCTGTTCGGCTCGCTGTTCTTCACCGTGCTGCTCGGCCTGCCGCTGGGCGTGCTGCTGTTCCTGTGCGGGCCGAAACAGATGTTCGAGCAGAAGGGTGTGTATGCGCTACTGTCGCTGATCGTCAACATCCTGCGCTCGCTGCCGTTCATCATCCTGCTGATCGTGATGATCCCGATCACCGTGCTGATCACCGGCACTTCGCTGGGTGTCGCCGGTGCCATTCCGCCGCTGGTGGTGGGTGCCACGCCATTCTTCGCACGCCTGGTGGAAACCGCCCTGCGTGAAGTGGACCGCGGCATCATCGAAGCCACCCAGTCGATGGGTGCCACTACCCGCCAGATCATCACCAGCGCACTGCTGCCGGAGGCCCGCCCAGGCATCTTCGCCGCCATAACCGTGACCGCCATCACCCTGGTGTCGTACACCGCCATGGCAGGTGTAGTCGGTGCCGGCGGCCTGGGCGACCTGGCCATCCGCTTCGGCTACCAGCGTTTCCAGACCGACGTGATGGTCGTCACCGTGGTGCTGTTGCTGGTACTGGTACAAGTCCTGCAGAGCGTGGGCGACAAACTGGTCGTGCATTTTTCCCGTAAGTAACCCCAATGGGGTCGGCCCGGCCGACCCGTTCGGGGGCCGTCGCGGCCCTCACAAGGAGTGATCAATGAAGAAGCTGCTTGCTGTTGTCGCCGCTGTCGCGGCCTTCTCGGCCCACGCCGAGTCCCTGACCGTTGCCGCTACCCCGGTGCCGCACGCCGAGATCCTCAACTTCGTCAAACCTGCACTGGCGAAAGAGGGCGTGGAGCTGAAGGTCAAGGAGTTCACCGACTACATCCAGCCGAACGTGCAGGTTGCCGAAAAGCGCCTTGACGCCAACTTCTTCCAGCACCAGCCGTACCTGGATGAGTTCAACAAGGCCAAGGGCACCAACCTGGTTAGCGTTGCCGGCGTGCACATCGAGCCACTGGGCGTGTACTCGACCAAGGTCAAGAAGCTCGACGAGCTGTCCTCCGGCGCCACCGTGGTAATCCCCAACGACGCCACCAACGGCGGCCGCGCGCTGCTGCTGCTGGACAAGGCCGGTGTGATCAAGCTGAAGGACAACAAGAACATCCTGTCCACCGTGAAGGATGTTGCCGAGAACCCGAAAAGCCTGAAGTTCCGTGAGCTGGAAGCAGCCACCATCCCGCGCGTGCTGACCCAGGTCGATGCTGCCCTGATCAACACCAACTACGCGCTGGAAGCCAAGCTGAACCCGGAGAAAGACGCCCTGGTCATCGAAGGCAGCGACTCGCCTTACGTGAACATCCTGGTTGCCCGCCCGGACAACAAGGACTCGGACGCGATGAAGAAGCTGGCCGCTGCACTGCACTCGCCTGAGGTGAAGCAGTTCATCAACGAGAAGTACAAAGGCGCTGTGGTGCCGGCGTTCTAAGCCGTCATATCGCGCAGGACTCTTCGCGGGTAAACCCGCTCCCACAGGGATAGCGCAAGGCTCACGGCCTACGCTGTACCTGTGGGAGCGGGTTTACCCGCGAAGCTTTTGGGGGTTAACTCAATCCCGCTTCACAAGCCCAGGCAATTGCGCCACCAGCTTCTGGTTGTTGAACGGAGCCCGAATGAACCCGCGCTGACGCCCATCCGGCCCCACAACCGCCAGATTGCCGCTGTGATCCACGGTATACCCCGGCTTGCTGGTATCGGCCGGAATGAAAGGTATGCTCAAGGCATTGGCCAGCTTCTGGGTATCCTCGATCGACCCCGCCACCCCGACGAAATCCTTGTCGAAATAACCCAGGTACTGCTTCAGCTGGTTCGGCGTGTCGCGGTTCGGGTCAACGCTCACCAGCACCACCTGCAGCCGGTCGACGGCCTCCTTGGGCAACTCGCTCTTCACCTGGCGCAACTGGGCCAAGGTCGTCGGGCAGATGTCGGGGCAGTAGGTGTAACCGAAGAAAAGCAGCGACCATTTGCCCTTCAGGTCATCCAGTTGCACCGGCTGGCCGTCCTGGTTGGTCATGGTCACATCGGCCACGGTACGGCTCTGCGGCAGCAGGATGATGCCGGCATCGATCAGCTCGGTGGGGTTGGGCTGGTCGCGGCCATTGAGCACCTTGTTGACGGTCAGGCCCAGGATCAACGCGACCAGGGCAACGAGGATGAAGACGGTTTTCTGGGTTCGGGTCATAGGTTCAGCAACAGGTAGTGGTCGAGGAGCAACGCGATGAACAGCGCGAACAGGTAGCCGATAGAGTACTTGAAGGTGCCGATCGCCGCGTGCGGCCGGCTGCCACGGTACAACACCCAGGCCCATTGCAGGAAGCGCAGGCCGAGCACCAGGGCACAGGCCAGGTAAAGCGGGCCACTCATGTGGATGACGTAGGGCAGCAGGCTTACCGACAGCAGTACCAGGGTGTACAGCAGGATATGCAGCTTGGTGTAGCGCTCGCCGTGGGTCACCGGCAGCATCGGGATATCGGCCTTGGCGTATTCCTCCTTGCGGTGGATGGCCAAGGCCCAGAAGTGGGGTGGGGTCCAGGCGAAGATGATCAGCACCAGCAACAGGGGCTCGGCGCTGACATGGCCGCTGACCGCCACCCAGCCCAGCAACGGCGGGGCGGCGCCAGCCAAGCCGCCGATGACGATGTTCTGCGGCGTGGCGCGCTTGAGAAAACCGGTGTAGAGCACCGCATAGCCGAGCAGGGAAGCCAGTGTCAGCCAGGCAGTGAGGGCATTGGTGAACACCATCAGCAGGGCCATGCCAAGTAGCGCCAGCGCCAGGGCGAACAGCAGCGCCGGCAGCGGCTCGACCCGGCCCTGGGCCAGCGGCCGCTTGTGGGTACGCGCCATCAGCGCGTCGATGCGTCGGTCCACCACATGGTTGACCACCGCCGCGCCGCCTGCACACAAACCGATGCCCAGGTTGCCGAACAGCAGCACGCTCCAGCTGACACCCGCACGGGTGGCAAGGAACATGCCCGCCAGCGAGGTGATCAGCATCAGCACCACCACCTTGGGCTTGGTCAGTTCCAGGTAATCACGCCAACTGGCCCTCTGTGCGCTCAGAAGCGTCGCCATGAATCATTCCTCATGTGGTGGGTGATGCCAACGCCAGCCACAGGCCGCAGGCGCCAGCCATGGCCGACACCCACGCGAACCTTGTCGACCACGCGGATGCGGTAGTTCACCAGCACCATGCTCAGCAGCAACAGCGCCCCACCAGCGTTGTGCGCCACGGCCACGGCCAGCGGCAGGTGCAGCAGCACATTGCTGATGCCCAGACCGACTTGCACCACCAGCGCCAGCAGCACCAGCCGTGCCAGGCCAGGGAGGCCGCAGCGGTGCAGCTTCCAGCTGAGCATCAGCAGCACACAGGTCACCAGCAATGCGCCCAGGCGGTGGCTGATGTGGATGGCCGTGCGCGCATCACTGTCCAGTTGCCCGCCCAGATAGTTGGGCCCAACGTGCTGGGTCAGGTGGAAACCGTTGCTGAAGTCCGCCGTCGGCCACCATTGACCGTGGCAGGTGGGCAGGTCGATGCAGGCGACGGCCGCGTAGTTGGCACTGACCCAGCCGCCCAGGGCGATCTGGCCGATCACCACCAGCAAGGCCAGCGCAGCGATCCGGCGCAGGCTCAATGGCAGCTTTGGCAAAGGCGCAAAGGCCCGGGACAGACGCAGGGACAACAGGAACAGCAAACTCAGGGTAGTGAAGCCGCCGAGTAGATGCGCGGTGACCACCTGCGGCCACAGCTTGAGGGTGAC
Source organism: Pseudomonas sp. B10(2017) (assembly GCF_002113295.1). Lineage (NCBI taxonomy): Bacteria > Pseudomonadati > Pseudomonadota > Gammaproteobacteria > Pseudomonadales > Pseudomonadaceae > Pseudomonas > Pseudomonas sp. B10(2017). The sequence goes on along the minus strand of NZ_NEJU01000023.1, from coordinate 36,588 downwards.
CGTCCACATGCCGAAGGCTGCCTGCGCCAGCACCACGCCCAGCAGCAGCAAGGGCAGACGGTAAGGCTGGCCATCGCGGGTATGCCGGCGCAGCGCCTGCAAGGCGAGCAGGGCGATCACCATCGCCAGGGTGCCGGCGAAGTAGCGGTGGACCATCTCGGCCCAGCCCTTGGCGGCTTCCACCGGGTGTTCGGGGAAATGCAGCTCGGCATGGGCCAGCTGCGCTTCGCTCTTGGGCACGCTGATGAAGCCGTAGCAACCCGGCCAGTCCGGGCAGCCGAGGCCGGCGTGGGTCAGGCGGGTATAGGCACCAAGCAGGACGACCAGCAGTGCCAGCAGGGTGGCGAACACAGCAAGGCGGAATCCGGGTCTGGCCATGGCAGGCTCCTAGCCGATGTTGGACAGCTTGAGCAGGTGGCGCAGGTCGTCCAGCACATGCTTGCCGTTGACCTTGGCGTCGTAGCGCAGCACCAGGTTGCCGTGTGGGTCGACGATCCACAGCTGCGGGCCGGCCTCGCCGACCTTTTGCAGGTAGCGTTGCGCATCCAGCGGGTAACGCTGCAACTGTGGGTATTCGCGGCCTAGCAACGCCTGGTACTCGGCACTTGCCAGCTGGGCGGCCGCCAGGGCATGGCTGGCACGGCTGGCATCACGACCCAGGCCGACCTGGATCTGCCGAGCCAGGTACACCAGCCGCTGGCAATCCTCGGCACAGGCTGTGGGTGTGCTCACCAGCAGCTGCCAGCGCTCGCCCTGGCCCGCCACGCCGAGATCGGCAAGGGTCTCCCCGTTGCCGATCATCACGCCGTGGTAGCTGCGGCCGTCCGGCACCCAGAACTTGAGCTTGTACATGCTGGTGGCCAGAACCATCGGCCCGAGCACCACCAGCAGAATCAGCAGCAGCTGCAAACGCCCGCGGGCTCTGGGTTTGCTGCGTTCAGGCACTTCCAGTGGAGTGGCGGTGGCCATGGCGTTTCTCCTTGTTGTGGTGCCAGCCGAAGTAGAGGTAGAGCAGTACCAAAGTGGTTGCCAGGGCAAACCACTGCACGGCGTAACCCAGGTGTTTTTCCGGGCCCATGGCAACGACCGGCCAGTCCAGGCGATAGGTCGCCGGGCCGGGTTCCAGGCGCAGCTCATGGGCGAAGCCTTCGCGATCGAGCTGTTGCCATAGCTGCGCGGCATCCACGGCAGTCAGCAGGTGCGGCCACTGGCCGCCTGCAGGGTCGGGGTGCAGCTGGAACGTGCTGCCAGGCGCGACATACACCGAAGCGTCCAGCGCCAACGCCTGGGCAGGGGTATCGAAATGCACCGGCACACGGCGATCGGGCCAGGGCAACCAACCGCGGTTTACCAGCAGCCACGCGCCGCTGGCCTGATCATGGAAGGGTTGCAGCAGCTCGACACCGGCCTGGCCATCGCGCATGCGGTTGTCCAGCAGCAGGCTGTGTTCGGAGTCGAAGCGGCCATAGAGATGCACGCGGCGGAAGGCATTGTCCTGGTTCGCTGTCAGCTGGGCCGTAGCCACTGGCGCTTCTACCCGCCGCTCGGCATAGGCGGCCAGCAGCATGCGTTTTTCCTCGGCACGGCCGAGTTGCCAGCAGCCAAGCGCGATCAGCCCCGGCAGCAGCGCAAGCACCACCAGGGTTGGTACCCAGCCCGGACGAAACGGCCTCATCGGAGCCTCGTCGGGCCGATCGCTATACTTATCCACATCACCGCATCCCCCCGGAGTATCGCCATGCTCAAGGCCGCGATTGTCCTGATGCTGTTGGCCACGATTGCCAGCCTGTTCAGCGGCCTGGTGTTTCTGGTAAAGGACGATGAAAACTCGACCCGTTTACTGAAAGCGCTGACCGTGCGGGTGACCCTGGCGGCGCTGACCATCGGCCTTGTCGCCTGGGGCTTCATCAGTGGTCAGCTCGTATCTCACGCCCCTTTCTGAAGTTTCCACCTGACCCTGTGGGAGCGGGCATGCCCGCGAATGCGATGTTGAATGTACCGACGCATTCGCGGGCGCGCCCGCTCCCACAGGGTTCTTTATTCACAACACATAGACAAAGATGAACAACCCCACCCACACCACATCGACGAAGTGCCAGTACCAACTGGCGGCCTCGAAACCGAAGTGTTTCTCCGGGTTGAAATGCCCGCGCAAGATGCGCACGAACATCACGATCAGGATGATCGTGCCCAGGGTCACGTGGGCGCCGTGGAAGCCGGTGAGCATGAAGAACGTCGCGCCGTAGATACCCGACCCCAGCGTCAGCCCCAGCTTGGTATAGGCCTCGTGGTACTCGTAGGCCTGCAACGCGATGAAGCTGGCGCCCAGGACGATGGTCAGCGCCATCCAGAATTTCAGCGGGCCACGGTGGCCGCGACGCAGGGCATGGTGGGCGATGGTGATGGTCACGCTGGAGCTGACCAGCAAGATGGTGTTGATAAGCGGCAGGTGCCACGGATCGATCACTTCCTTGGGCGGCGGGAACAGTTTCGGGTCGGGCGTGTGCAGCAGCGGCCAGGTGAATTCGAAGGTCGGCCACAACATGTGCGCAACACCCTTGGCCCCTTCACCGCCCAGCCACGGCCCGGCCAGCACCCGCACGTAGAACAGCGCACCGAAGAAGGCCAGGAAGAACATCACCTCGGAGAAGATGAACCAGCTCATGCCCCAGCGGAACGAGCGGTCCAGCTGCGGGCTGTACAGCCCCGCGCGGCTTTCCCGCACCACCGAACCGAACCAGCCGAACAGCATGTAGGCCAGGAACAACGCACCGATGAAGAAGATCAGCGGCCCGTGCGACTCGGGGTGGCCGGCCTTCATGTCATTGAACCAGGTGCCCAGGCCGAACACCGTGATGAACATGCCGATGGTGGCGATGATCGGCCACTTGCTCTGCGCCGGAACGTAGTAGTGCTCATGACTTGCCATTGCTGTTCTCCTTCCCTTAACGGGCGCCCTGGACGTCCTGGGCCGCGACATGCGCGACCGGCGGGTGGCGAGCGGTGATGTCGAACAAGGTGTAGGCCAGTGTCAGGTGCTTCACGCTGGCCGGCAGGTCGCGGTCGACGATGAAGCGCACCGGCATCTCGATGCGTTCGCCGGGCTGCAGCACCTGCTGGGTAAAGCAGAAGCACTCGGTCTTGTGGAAGTACGCCGCAGCCTCGGCTGGGGTGATGCTGGGGATGGCTTGCGCACTCATCGGCCGGTCGGTCGGGTTGTGGGCAATGAAGATCATCTGGTTCACCGCACCCGGGTTGACCTCCAGCTGGTCCGCGGTGGAGTAGAAGTCCCAGACCATGTCGCTGGCATTGGTCGACATGAACTGCACCCGCACCGAACGCGTCGGGTCGCTGACCTGGCTGCCTTCGTACTGCCCTCCGGTCTTGCCGTTGATACCGAAGGCCTTGCACATCACGTCATAGATAGGCACCAGGGCGAAGCCGAAGGCGAACATCACCACCGTCAGCATCAGCAGGCGCAATACCAGGCGTTTCAGCGAAAGGCCGTTCATGGCACGGTTCCTATTTCACTTCCGGTGGCGTCTGGAAGGTGTGATAGGGCGCAGGCGACGGGATCGACCACTCCAGGCCCTCGGCGCCATCCCATGGTTTGGCCGGTGCCGGCGCGCCGCCACGGATGCATTTGATGACGATGAACAGGAAGAAGATCTGCGTGGCACCGAACATGAACGCGCCGATCGACGACACCATGTTGAAGTCGGCGAACTGCAAGTTGTAGTCGGGGATCCGCCGTGGCATGCCGGCAAGCCCCACGAAGTGCATGGGGAAGAAGGCCATGTTCATGCCAATGAACGATAGCCAGAAATGCAGCTTGCCAAGGGTTTCGTCATACATGTGGCCGGTCCATTTCGGCAGCCAGTAGTAGGCCGAGGCGAAGATGCCGAAGATCGCCCCAGGCACGAGCACATAGTGGAAGTGCGCCACCACGAAGTAGGTGTCGTGGTACTGGAAGTCAGCCGGGGCGATGGCAAGCATCAGCCCGCTGAAACCGCCGATGGTGAACAGGATGACAAAGGCGATGGCGAACAGCATCGGCGTTTCGAAGGTCAGTGACCCTTCCCACATGGTGCTGACCCAGTTGAACACCTTAACCCCGGTAGGCACGGCGATCAGCATGGTGGCGTACATGAAGAACAGCTCGCCGACCACCGGGATGCCGACCACGAACATGTGGTGGGCCCAGACGATGAACGACAGGAATGCGATGGCGCCGGTGGCGTACACCATGGAGGTGTAGCCGAACAGCGGCTTGCGCGAGAACGCCGGGATGATCGAACTGACCGCGCCGAAGGCCGGCAGGATCATGATGTACACCTCGGGGTGGCCGAAGAACCAGAACACGTGCTGGAACAGCACCGGGTCACCACCGCCGGCGGCACTGAAGAAGCTGGTGCCGAAGTGGATGTCCATCAGCATCATGGTCACGACGCCGGCCAGCACCGGCATCACCGCAATCAGCAGGAACGCGGTAATCAGCCAGGTCCAGACGAACAGTGGCATCTTCATCAAGGTCATGCCCGGGGCGCGCAGGTTGAGGATGGTGGCGATCACGTTGATCGCGCCCATGATCGAGCTGATGCCCATCAGGTGGATGGCAAAGATGAAGAAGGTGACGCTGGCCGGCGCGTAGGTGGTGGACAGCGGGGCGTAGAAGGTCCAGCCGAAGTTGGGCCCCCCGCCCGGGCTGAACAGGGTCGAGACCAGCAACAGGAAAGCCGCCGGCAGCAGCCAGAAGCTGAAGTTGTTCATCCGCGGCAGGGCCATGTCGGGCGCGCCGATCATCAGCGGGATCATCCAGTTGGCCAGGCCGACGAAGGCCGGCATCACCGCACCGAACACCATGATCAGGCCGTGCATGGTGGTCATCTGGTTGAAGAACTCCGGCTGGACGATCTGCAGGCCGGGCTGGAACAGCTCGGCACGGATCACCATGGCGAAAGAGCCGCCGAGCAGGAACATGATGAAGCTGAACCACAGGTACATCGTGCCGATGTCCTTGTGGTTGGTGGTCAGCACCCAGCGCATCAAGCCCTTGGCCGGGCCGTGCGCATGGTCATGGCCGTGGGCGTGGTCGTCGATCACTGCACTCATGTCCTGTCTCCTGCAATCCATTGATTGCCGCGAGTAACCCGGTTCATTGCGCTTCTGCCTGCTTCAGTGCCAGCACGTCCTTCGGCGTGACCATGTCACCCTTGTTGTTGCCCCAGGCGTTGCGCTCGTAGGTGACCACGGCGGCGATGTCGACTTCCGAGAGCTGCTTGCCGAAAGCCGCCATGGCGGTGCCGGGCTTGCCGTGGAAGACGATACCCAGGTGGGCTTCCTTCGGCCCGGTGGCGATCTTCGAGCCCTTGAGCGCCGGGAACATCGGCGGCAGGCCCTGGCCTTCGGCCTGGTGACAGGCCACGCAGGTGGTGTGGTAGACCTTGTCACCACGTTCCACCAGCTCCTGCAGGGTCCATTCCTTGCTGGTCAGCTCCTTGAGCTTGGCAGCTTCGGCCTTGCGCTCGCCCAGCCAGGTGTCGTAGTCAGCCTTGGACTTGACCTCGACCACCACCGGCATGAAGCCGTGGTCCTTGCCGCACAGCTCGGTGCACTGGCCGCGGTAGATGCCGGGCTTGTCGATACGGGTCCAGGCTTCGTTGACGAAGCCGGGGATAGCATCACGTTTGACCGCGAACGCCGGCACCCACCAGGAGTGGATGACATCGGCAGCGGTCACCAGGAAGCGCACCTTGGCGCCCACTGGCAGCACCAGCGGCTGGTCGACTTCGAGCAGGTAGTGCTCGTCCTTGGGTGCCTTGTTGTGGATCTGCTCGGTGGGGGTGGCCAGGTTGCTGAAGAACTCCACGTCCTGGCCCAGGTATTTGTAGTGCCACTTCCACTGGTACCCGGTAACCTGGATATCGATATCCGACTCGCTGGCATCGTAGATGTCGATCAGGGTCTTGGTGGCCGGGATGGCCATGGCCACCAGGATCAGGAAGGGGACCACCGTCCAGAGAATTTCCACCCAGGTGTGCTCGTGGAAATGCGCAGCCTGCTGACCGGTGGAACGGCGGTGGATGACCATCGACCAGAACATCGCGCCAAAGACAACGATGCCGATGATCACGCAGATCCAGAAGATGGTCATGTGCAGGTCGAAGACGGCGTTGGAGACTTCCGTCGCCCCTGGGTGCATGTTCACGGTCCAGGCGGCATTTGCCTGACCAAAAACCGTCCACAACAGGAGGCCCATCCAGACATGTGGATGTCGCATCATTGCGGGTTCCCCTTCTCGTTCTTGTAGTCCCGGAGGCGTGGCCTGCGGCAAGAGGGAACGGCGGTCAAGACTGCCTGGCTTCGACGACCGAGCCCCTGCTAAAAGCAGTCGGGCCTCATCAACGAATCACGTTCACCGGGAGTATAGACAGCGACCAACGGCACGCAACGAAGGCCGTGAAATGAACTTCATGAAATGGCTGAGTGGCCTGAAAACCGCGCGCTTGATAGGTCATGGCGCAATAATGGCATTTCGATATGCCTGAGCATGCACACGTTTGCGTGATTTATAACAAATACGTCTTAGGTATTCTGTATACCGAGCTAATTTAGTGTCTTCCGTTTGAAACGTAATGTCCCTGGAGTTGTCATGAACATCGCTGCTGTACGCGAGCAGGTAAGCCAAGCCCATCAACACGAAGGCCAGACCGGCCAACTGAAAAAGCGTCTCGAGCTGCAACTGCCCCACCTGCACCCCTCGATCCAACTGCCTGAGCAGGACGCCCAGGGTACTTTGGCGCGCTTCGTCAGCGCCTACATCGACCAGGTTCCGGAACTGCTGGAGGCCGCCCATGAGGTCGCCCGCGAGGCCGGGATCGAATCGCAGATCAAACCTGTACTGAAAATCGCCGAAGCCTACTTTCTGCAGCCGCCCAGCGTGATGCAAGGGCATGTGGGCCTGGACTGCCTGCTGGATGAGGCCTACCTGGCGCACCGCCTGGTGGAAGAGGTGAACGACCTGTACATCCGTCACTTCCAGCAACCGTTGATCCCGGTCGACACCACCGTCGCCAACCTGATTGCCCACCAGTTGATTGGCGAGACGTTTGCCAACCAGCTGGATGAAGTGGTGCACCACTCGGTGGATGAAATGTTGAATGACGAAAGCTTCGCGGTGGAATCGGTGGAGGCCTACCGCGAGAAATTGAGCAGCCCGAAAACAGGCGCGGCGTGGAAGCGCTGGCCTTGCCTGTCGCGGCAGCTGGGTGTGGAGCTGGGCCAGCCGGCCTGAAGTTCCTGTCCCAGCCTCTTCGCGGGCACGCCCGCTCCCACAGGAAAAGCACATGCCTTGATGGCTGTGGATTACCTGTGGGAGCGGGCGTGCCCGCGAAAGGGCCGGCTCATGCAGCAAATATTCCGGCTCTAGGCCCCAACCCCGGCCGTAGTCCGCATCCGCCCCTCGATCCGCCGCTTCAAGCGCCGCTGCTCGATCAGCAACCGCGACCCATTTGCCAAATTACTGCGGCCCCAATCTTCAAGCAGCTCAAGGCACGAGTGGTCGATATAGCTGAGGTTACCCAGCGGCACATGCAGCGTGGTCCCCGCCGGCACGCTATCCAGCACCTGGGTCAGCGCCGGCACCTTGAGGAAGGTGGCCGCGCCACTCAAGCGCAGCTCCATGTGCCCAGCCTTCTCCAGGCTGACCAGGTTGATCTTCAACCGCGCCGCCTTCAGTGCCAGCTTCAGCAAGGTCAGGGCAAAGCCCAGCAATACGCCGGTCAGCAGGTCGGTAAAGATGATCGCCAGTGCCGTCGCCGCGTAGGTGACCATCGGCATGCGGCCATAGCGGCCCAACCCACGAAACGCCTTGAAATCCACCAGTTTGACCCCGGTGAACACCAGCACACCCGCCAGGCTCGCCACCGGGATCTGCTGCAGCACGCTGCTCAGCGCCACCACGAATGCCAGCAGCCACAAGCCATGGAAGATCGCTGAAGCCCGAGTCTGCGCACCAGCCTGCACGTTCGCCGAGCTACGCACGATCACCCCGGTCATCGGTAACGCGCCGAGCACCCCACACAGCATGTTGCCGATGCCCTGGGCAGACAGCTCACGGTCGAAGTCCGAACGTTGGCCGCTGTGCATGCGGTCAACCGCTGCAGCCGACAACAAGGTTTCGGCGCTGGCGATGAAGGCCAGAGCGAAAGCGGCGACCAGCAGGGTAGGGTCGGCCAGTTGCATCAGGTCACCAGGGCGGATCCAGTCGATGGCCTCGGACAGGTCGGCCGGCACCTGTACGCGATTCACCGGCAAGGCCAGCCACATGCTGATGGCCGTCATGGCCGACACGCCCAGCAGGGCACCTGGGACAAAGCGCAGCCGCTGCGGCCGCAGGCGCTCCCAGCCCCACATGATGGCGATGGTGCCCAGACCCAGCGCACCGGCCATCCAGCCGGAGCCGGCGCTTTCCTGTGGCAGGGCCGCAGCCACGGTCGCCGGGAACTCCAGCAGGTTCTGCATGCCGGATGGCTGCGGCGCGGTGTCGAACATCACATGCACCTGCGACAGCACGATCAGCACGCCAATCCCCGCCAGCATGCCGTACACCACCGCCGGCGCGGTAACCCGGAACCAGCAGCCCAGGCGCAGACGCCCGGCCAGCAACTGCAGCAAGCCGGCCAGCAGCAGGATCGGCCCGAGCATGGCCATGCCATGCTGGCGTACCAGTTCGAATACCAATACCGCCAGGCCAGCGGCCGGTCCACTGACCTGCAGCGGGGAACCGGCGAGAAAACCCACGACAACACCGCCGATAATGCCGGTAATCAGGCCTTTGGCGGGCGGCATGCCCGAAGCGATCGCAATGCCCATGCACAACGGCAGGGCCACCAGGAAGACCACCACCGACGCCAGCAACTCACGCGGCAGGGCCGCTTTCAACTGTGTAATGTTCACCGTGTTTCTCCTTTCTCTGTCGCACAGCCATTCCCCTGGCCGTGGGCACGTTTGCCCCTGACGAGCGCGCAGGCGCGGGCCGCCAGCGGGCGTGCCGGCAGGCAGTCAGGGAATTCAAGGCAGCCGAAAGCCATGCCACACCCCTGCAGGGTGCAGCCGGCTATCAAGGTTCCAGCGGGTGGATGGGTCGCTTAGTAGCGGCCTCTCGGAGTAGCGCAGGGGACCGGCTCGCCAGCAGCCAGGGGCAGGAAGGTATCGCTGGCGGCGTCGTAGGCTTCGATCTTGCTGGTCTCGATGTCGTAGACCCAGCCATGGATGTACAGCTCACCGGCTGCCAGGCGCGAAGCCACCGAAGGGTGAGTACGCAGGTGATGCAGCTGGGCGATGACGTTTTCCTTGGTCAGCACTTGCATGGTTTCGTGTTCGCTGCCGCACGAGCAGTTGTTCTCGACCACGGTGCGGGCCACTTCGGCGTGGCGCAACCAGGCGGACACTGTCGGCATCTTGGTCAGCGATTGCGGGTTGAGCACGGCACGCATGGCGCCGCAGTCGGAGTGGCCGCAGACGATGATGTGATGCACTTTCAACGCCAGCACGGCGTACTCGATAGCGCTGGAAACGCCGCCGTTCATCTGGCCATAAGGCGGTACCACGTTACCGACGTTACGGGTCACGAACAGGTCGCCAGGCGAACTCTGGGTGATCAGCTCGGGAACGATGCGCGAGTCGGCGCAGGTAATGAACATGGCTCGCGGGGTTTGCGCGGTGGCGAGCTTCTTGAACAGCTCTTGCTGCTCGGGGAAAACGTCATGGTGAAAACGCAGGAAGCCGTCGACGATGTGCTTCAGGGCGGCATCGGCGCTCTCCGCGGGGACCTGCGGTACGACCTTGGATGGGTCCTTGACGGGCATGATTCATCCTCTTGACGGTGTGTAGGTAAATCCATTTTACCGGTGAAAGATTCTGGCTATGCAGGGATTTAGATGACACGCACAGGCCATAGATCACAGTCGGTGAAGACTGATTTCCTACGCTAGCGGGGAAAACTTAACTGAAACTTAATTCGAAGGCTCTAGAACGGGTGTTCCAGATAGGAAGGGCGGGCACTGGATAATAGCAAAAAAACATCAACTGCCAAGAGCCATTAGTCCAATTATCTACTTGGATTAGTTGTATTGACGGATGGCAATGCGCCCCATGCGGGAACCCGGAACCTGCACAGAACCTGTGGGAGCGGGCGTGCCCGCGAAAGAGGCAGCTTGGTACAAGGCACCGGCTGCGCCGGTGTTCGCGGGCGCGCCCGCTCCCACAAAGGCCGTGCTCTGCTCAAGCATCAGAACAGCGCCATCTGCCCACCCGGTGGGCAAAACGCCGAACAATCCAGCGCCTGCGCTTCTCGCCCTTCGAACTCCAGCCGCTTCATGGCCTTGGCAAAGCGCTGCGCCAGCAACTCGGCAAACACGCCTTCACCGCGCATGCGCGCACCAAACCGGCTGTCGTACAGTTCACCGCCGCGGCTCTGGCGGATCAGGCTCAATACATGCGCCGCCCGCTGCGGGTAATGGTCCTGCAGCCATTGCTCGAACAACGGTGCCACCTCCAGCGGCAAGCGCAACATCATGTAGGCTGCGCTCTGTGCACCGGCCTCCCTCGCCGCATCCAGCAGCCGTTCCAGTTCACTGTCGTTGATCATCGGGATCATCGGCGAACACAACACGCCCACCGGCACTCCCGCCTCACGCAACACACGGATAGCCCGCAAACGCGCCTTGGGTGATGCCGCGCGCGGTTCCAGCACCCGTTTCAGGTCATCGTCCAGCGTGGTCAGGCTGATCATCACCCGTACCAGACGCTGGCGGGCCATCTCGGCCAGCAGGTCGAGGTCGCGCAGCACCAGTGAACCCTTCGTGACGATGGTCACCGGGTGGCGAAAACGCAGCAGCACTTCGAGCAGGCGACGGGTCAGCAGTTGTTCCCGCTCGATCGGCTGGTACGGGTCGGTATTGGAACCCAGGTTGATCGGCGCGCAAATGTAACCCGGTTTGCTCAATTGTTGCTCAAGCACCTCGGCGGCGTTGGTCTTGGCAATCAGCTTGGTCTCGAAATCCAGGCCGGGGGAAAGGTCCCAGTAGGCGTGGGAAGGGCGGGCATAACAGTAGATGCAACCGTGCTCGCAACCACGGTATGGGTTGATGGAGCGGTCGAAGGGCAGGTCGGGAGACGTATTGCGGCTGATCACCGACCTGGCCGTCTCTACCCGCACCTCGGTGCCCTGGGTTTGCGGCACCTCCTGACACCAGCCGTCATCCTCCGCCACCGAATGGCTGGGGGCAAAGCGGTTGTGCGGATTGTGCGCCGTGCCACGGCCCTTTTGCGGTGCTGGAGGAATCATGGCCTACCCCTGATACTGTATTCATATACAGTATATTGCCTGCCTGATTCTTTCCAGCACCTCCGGTCAGCGCGCGTTCACTTCAGGCCATGCCAACGTAGAAAGGGCAGCTGGCTCGACTGCCGGCCGAGGAACATCTCGATACCTTCACGCAACGGTCGCGATGCCCCTGGGGCAAGCAATGTCTCCTGCAAGGCCTGCCCTGTGGCCCGGTCCAGCAGGCCTTGGGCCTCGAAGCGGGTGAACAGGTCGAAGGCGTGCACGTCCGACCACAGATAGGCGTAATAACCGGCATCGTAGCCGTTTACCAAATGGTCGAAGGCATGCGCCGGGTGCTCGAAATCGGCCAGGGGCCAGTAACCACAATACTCACGGGCATCGCCCAGGCGCTGCTCGAGGGACCGGCCATCGTTCGGCATGCCATGCAGGTCCAGGTCGAACAGCGCCATGCTCAGGTCGCGCGCGGTTTCTTCCACACCTTGTTGCCGCAAGCGGCGCAGGCACTCATCGACCCGCGTCCGGGAAAGCTGGCTACCATCGTGCTGGTGCGAAGAGATCGCCACCAGGTAATCCGCGTCCCAGACCCAGCGCTCGAACAGCTTGCCGAACAACTCCACGCCATCGGTACCGAGTTCGGTGACGTTGGACATCACGTGGTTGGTCGTGCGCACCAGCAAATGGTGCAAGGCATGGCCAAACTCATGGAACAGCTTGCGCAGTGACAGATGGTCCAGCAACGGCTGGCTACCCGGCAGCGCTGCCGGCACGTCGCTATAGACCACCACCGAGGCCGTCTGGAAGATTCCCTCGGCATCGACCCGACGGTTGCGAATGTAGGTGGTGAATACCGAGTCAGGTTGTTTGCCGGCATGCTGTACGGCATCCAGGTACAGGAAACCGATCAAGGCGTTGTCCTGCCACACCTCGAACGGTTGCACGCTGTCATCCCAGGTTGCCAGCGGCCTGGCCAGCAGCGTTACGCCAAACAGTTTTTCCGCCAACTGCTGCAATGCGCTGACCACGACATTCAGCGGGAAGTATTCGCGCAAGGCTTCGGTGGAAAGTACCGTGCGCGACGAGGCCTGCAGGTACGCAATGTCCCAGGGTTGGACATTCCCCAGCCCTTTGGCTGAGGCCTGGCGCTGCATATCTGCACGCCAATTCAGTACGGCCGGCCGCACATGGTCGGCCAGGTCATGAAGGAAGCTGCGCACCTGGGCAACCGAACCCGCGCTCTTCATCTGCAGGCTCTGCTCCAGATGGCTGGCAAAGCCGAGCAGGTGGGCCTTTTCTTCCAGCAGCCTCGCAAGTTGCTCCAGGTGCAAGCGATTATCCTGCTGTTGGCCAAGGCCGACGCCTCGGGTGTTGTAAGCCCGGTATACGCGCTCACGCAGTTGCCGGTTGTCAGCATGTTTGAGCACGGCCTCGGTGGTCGCGCTTTCGCATGCAATCAACCAACCCGGCTCACCCGCCTCCTGTGCCCTTGTAGCCAGCTCGTCACGGATACGTTGAGGTACACCGCTCAGTTCGGATTCATCCGTGATGCTCAGCCCTGGTCGGTTGATGTTGCTGCGAAACGCCTCCCGCGCAGCGCCAATCTGTTTCAGCAGGTCGGCCAGGCGCAGCTTGCCTGCTGGGTCGAGCGATGCACCACTGGAGGCGAACTTGTGCAGATGCCAGCGCAATGTGGCGCGTTTCTGGGCATCCAGCTGCTTGCCAATGTCGCTGCTGGCCAAGCGCTCATACAGGGCCTGCAGTGCGGAATTGGTGAACTTCTGTTCGAACCGCTCCGTGGCCTTGGCGAAGAAGTCGAAAATGGCACCGGCCCAGGCTTCATCCCGGCCCACCAACGGCGAGGCAGCATACAACACCGTCAGAAGCTGACTATCCAGCCCATCCACCGCCAGCACCATGTCATCCCAGGTTGGCAATGCCTGCTGGTCGCGGATGATGCGTTCGATGCCTTGCTCGTGCGCCAGCAGCACATGGTCGAAGGCAACTTGCATGTTTTGCAGCGTGATCGACGGGTAATCGACGGGGATACGGCTATTTTGCAGAAGAGGGTTGTCCATGGTGCAACACCTTGCTCGTAGAGAAGAGCAGGCGAGCTTGCATGGCCGGCGTGCAGCAGGTGGCCTGACTATCTACCACCCGCTACCACCCGGGCACGGCGCCCGGGCGGCACGACGGCTTTATTCAGCCGGTTTCTTCAGCTTCGGGTTTGGGAAGAACTGCACCGTCTGTACCTTGGCCGGCGCGGCTTTCGGTTCCAGATGGTTGACCCGGGTACCGAGCTCCTTCGGCACCGACAAGCCCTGCTCGTTGAGGGTGTCGGTAAAGCCGCAGGCCACGCATTCGCGATGCGGCACGCCGTCTTCGTTCCACATCATCAGCTTGTCGGTCTCACTGCACGCCGGGCATACCGCCCCGGCAATGAAGCGTTTCTTGGTCTTGTTCACGGCTACCTCGCTCATGCTGCAGCGTCCTCGCTCAGGCCACTATGGCGCAGCAAGGCATCGATGGAAGGCTCACGGCCACGGAAGTCGACGAACAACTCCATAGGCTCGCGCGAACCGCCGCGTGCCAGGATTGCCTCGCGGAAGGCACGGCCGGTTTCGGCGTTCAGCACGCCTTCTTCCTCGAAGCGCGAGAAGGCGTCAGCCGACAGCACTTCGGCCCACTTGTAGCTGTAATAGCCTGCCGCATAACCGCCAGCGAAGATGTGCGCAAAACTGTTGGGGAAGCGGTTGTACGCCGGTGGTCGCATGACCGATACCTCGTCGCGCACGCCTTCGAGCACCTGCAGCACACTGCGGCCGTCGCCATGGGTGGCATGCAGCTCGAAGTCGAACAGCGAGAACTCCAGCTGGCGCACCATCATCATGCCCGACTGGAAGTTCTTCGCCGCCAGCATCTTGTCCAACAGGTCCTGGGGCAAGGGAGCGCCGGTTTCGTAGTGGGCGGAAATCAGTGCCAGGCCTTCCGGCTCCCAGCACCAGTTTTCCATGAACTGGCTCGGCAGTTCCACCGCGTCCCAGGCCACGCCGTTAATGCCGGATACACCGGCATGCTCGATGCGGGTCAGCATGTGGTGCAGGCCGTGGCCGAACTCGTGGAACAAGGTGGTGACTTCATCGTGAGTCAACAGCGCCGGCTTGCCGGGTGCGGCCGGGGTGAAGTTGCACACCAGGTTGGCCACCGGGCTCTGCAACTGGCCGGCAGCTGTGCGGCGGCGGTCACGCGCGCCGTCCATCCAGGCGCCGCCACGCTTGTTGGCGCGGGCGTAGAGGTCGAAGAAGAAGCGGCCGACATGCTGGCCGTTTTCCTTGATCTCGAACAGGCGCACATCCGGGTGCCAGCTGTCGAAGCCCTTGAGTTCGGCGATCTCGATGCCATACAGGCGCTGCACGATGCTGAACAGGCCGCTCAGTACCTTATCGATCGGGAAGTAGGCGCGCAGGGCTTCCTGAGAAACGCTGTAACGCTGCTCACGCAGCTTCTCGCCGAAGTAGCCGGCGTCCCAGCTGGCCAGTTCAGGGCAGCCCTGCTCGGCGGCATAGGCCTTGAGCTGCTCCAGATCCTGGGCAGCGAACGGCTTGGAACGCTTGGCCAGGTCACGCAGGAAGCTCAGCACCTGGTCGCTGGACTCGGCCATCTTGGTGGCCAGGCTCAGCTCGGCGTAGTTCTTGTAGCCCAGCAGTTCGGCCAGTTCCTGGCGCAGACCGAGGATTTCCTGCATCACCGGGCCGTTGTCGAACTGGCCTGCATTCGGGCCCTGGTCCGAGGCACGGGTGCAGTATGCGGCGTAAAGCTCTTCGCGCAGAGCGCGGTCGCTGGCGTAGGTCATCACCGCGTAGTAGCTGGGGAATTCCAGGGTGATCAGCCAGCCGTCGAGGCCCTTGGCCTGGGCGGCGGCGGCCATCTGCGCCTTGGCCGAATCGGTCAGGCCGGCCAGCGCTGCTTCGTCGGTAACGTGCTTGGTCCAGGCCTGGGTGGCATCGAGCAGCTGGTTGGAGAAACGGCTGCCCAGCTCGCTGAGCTTGCTCTGCACTTCGGCGTAGCGCTGCTGTTTATCTGCCGGCAGGTCGATACCCGACAGGCGGAAGTCTCGCAGGGCGTGCTCGAGGATAGTCTTTTGCGCCACGTCGAAACCGGCGGCCTCGGGGCTGTCGATCAGCGCCTGGTAGGCTTCGAACAGCGCGCGGTTCTGGCCCAGTTCGGTAGAGTAGGCGCTCAGCGCCGGCAGGCACGACTCATAGGCTTCGCGCAGCTGCGCGCTGTTGCACACCGCATTGAGGTGGCTGACCGGGCTCCAGGCGGCGCCCAGGCGGTCGTTCAGTTCGTCCATGGCCAGCACCAGGCCAGCCCAGGTAGGGTTCTTGCCTTGCTTTTCGAGGATCTCGGCAATGGCTTTACGGTTGTCGGCCAGGATCGCTTCGATCGCCGGCAACACGTGTTCGGCACGGATTTGCGAGAAGGGCGGCAGATCGTAGGACTGCAGAAGCGGGTTGTTCGCACTCACGGTTTGGATACCTTGGCAGAAGAAACACTGCCCCATCTTAATTACAATCGACGCCGACCGCAGCAGGCAGCCTGCCTATCGGCACAGATGAGAGACGCTATCATGGCCATCCGAAGCTTCCAGCAACACACTCCGAAAGTTGGGCCCAGGGCCTTCGTCGACCGATCGGCGGTAGTGCTGGGCGACGTGGAAATCGGTGAAGACAGCTCCGTCTGGCCGTTGACCGTTATACGCGGCGACATGCACCGCATCCGCATCGGCGCGCGTACCAGCGTGCAGGACGGCAGCGTGCTGCACATCACCCATGCCGGCCCGTTCAACCCGGACGGCTTCCCGCTGATCATCGGTGACGAAGTGACCATCGGCCACAAGGTCATGCTGCATGGCTGCACCTTGGGCAACCGCATACTGGTCGGCATGGGCAGCACCATCATGGACGGCGCCATCGTCGAGGACGAAGTGATCATCGGCGCCGGTAGCCTGGTGCCGCCGGGCAAGCGCCTGGTCAGTGGCTACCTGTACATGGGCAGCCCGGTGAAGCAGGCCCGGCTGCTGAACGACCAGGAACACGCATTTTTCGCCTACAGCGCCAGTAACTACGTGAAGCTCAAGGACCAGCACCTGGCCGAAGGCTACGACCAACCGGAATGACCGCATTCGCGGGTAAACCCGCTCCCACAGGTATGGTGTCGGCCTGAGAGGCTCCGCTACCTGTGGGAGCGGGTTTACCCGCGAAGAAGGCCACGCAGCACTCAAGTGGAACTCAGTAAATGCACCAGCAAAACATCCTGTTCGACCTCGACGGCACCCTGACCGACCCACGCCAGGGCATCACCCGCTCGATCCAGTACGCCCTGGCCAAACTGGGCATCGACGAGCCGGACCTGACCCGCCTCGAGCACTTCATCGGCCCGCCTCTGCTGCAGGCCTTCATGCAGTTCTACAGCTTCGACGAAGCCAAGGCATGGGATGCAGTGAACTTCTATCGGGAACGCTTCAGCGTCACCGGCCTCTACGAAAACCTGGTGTTCGAAGGTGTGCCGGAGCTGCTCGAGGCCCTGAACGGCCAGGGCCGCACCCTCTACATCGCCACCTCCAAGCCGTGGAAGTTCGCCCGTGAAATCGCCCGGCACTTCGCCTTCGACCACCACTTCAAGGTGATCTACGGCAGTGAACTGGATGGCACACGCACCAACAAGGTCGAGCTGATTCGCCACCTGCTTGATGAAGAAGGGCTGGACCCGGCGCATACACTGATGATCGGCGACCGCAAGCATGACCTGATCGGTGCGCGCAGCAATGGCTTGCAGGCGGTGGCGGTGGGGTACGGGTTTGGTAGCCAGGAAGAGTTGATGGCCGAAGCGCCGGCCTACCATTTTGCTACCTTGGCCGAGATGCATCAGGCGTTCCTCAAGGCTTGATGGCCCTGGGGGCTGCTTTGCAGCCCATCGCAACACAAGGCCGCTCCTACAGGCGATCGCGTATCTTCTGTAGGAGCGGCCTTGTGTCGCGATGGGCCGCAAAGCGGCCCCAAATTCTCACCGGCTAACCATCAACCGCCGCAACGCCGCCTTCCGCTCTTCAATCGGCAACTGCCCCAACTGCTCGACCCGCTTATAAAACCGCGCCCAGTCCCCATCCACCTCACGGAACACCGCCGCAAACGCCGGTACCCACTGGTCATACAGCCCGAACGGCAGCAACTTGGCATTGCTCATCGGCCCATACATCCAGGCGTCATAGCGCTTGTCACCACCCCACTGGGCATCACGCACCTGCCGGTATTCCCGCCTTAGCCGCTCGAACTCCGCCTGCTTGGCCGTCCGCTTCTGCGCGTCATCCAGAGGCCCGGCATAAATCGCCTGCAACCGCTCGCGGCTGGCCAGCACCAACCGGATGAACTGCTCACGCTGCTGCCCCTGCTCCCCACCAGAGGCAGCCAGGCCCCGCGCCACGCGCCATTGCCGGGTGCCTTCCTGCTCGACGAAGGAGGCAAACGACTCGTTGAACTCGGTGTCGTCCTGCACATAGAAGCGCTGGTGGGCCAGCTCATGGAAGATCAACGTGGCCAGGCGCTCGTCGCTCCAGCCCACCATCGACGACAGGATCGGGTCGTCGAACCAGCCCAGGGTCGAATAGGCCTCCACGCCTCCCACATACACATCCATGCCGTCCTGTCGCATCAACGCCGCCGCCCCACGCGCCGCGCCTTGCTGGTAATAGCCGCGATAGGCCACACATCCCGCGATCGGGAAGCAGTGCGTCACTGGCTGCAAAGACAGCTCGGGGGTGGCGAACACATTCCATACCACGTAGGGCCTGCCAAGGTCGGCATACACCCGATAGCTGCGGTTATCCGGCAGCTTCAGTTGCTGGCTGGCAAATGCTCGCGCCTGCTTGGCATGCTCCAGGCGCGCGCGCAATTGCGGTGAAGTGGCCGGGTTGGCCACTACCTGCTCCAGCGGCTGACGTGCGCGTAGCAGCTGCCACTGGCCCTCGGCCAACTGCCCATAGTAGGCCGCGCTGCTGCAACCGTTCAGCAGGAGCACCGCTAGCAGGGGAACCAAACGGGTGAAAACAAGGTCGAGTGGCCCAGGGCCTGAGCGCTGCATAAGAATAAGTCGAAGCATCCAGGACTGTCTGACTCGCTCAAGGCCGATTCACTCCAAGACTATCTCGCCAAGGGGGCGTTTCGCCATGCGTGCACTGTTGGTCACCGGCTCACTGTTGCTGATATCCGCCTGTTCGACCTTGCCAGACCCCGACCCGAACCAGGCCTGGATCGACCTCACGCCCTACGACAACACCTCGCTGCACGCCGTGCAGGTAGATGAACGCGACTGGGCCGACAGCCGTTACTTCGAAGTACAGCCCGGCAGCCACGAGCTGACCGTGCGCTACCAGTTTCCGGTTACCCCCAGCAATATCGGCCCGGTCGAGGAGCCGTTGTGGCGGGATTGCCAGGTCAAGCTGACCTTCAAGGATTTCAGTGCCGGCCAGCGCTACCAGCTGCAGGCTGGCAGCATCGGTTTCCGCCCCTGGATCAAACTCTATGACCACCAGCAGAAACTGGTTGGGCAGGGTTTGCCTGCAGGCTGCCAGCGCACCTGAAACGCACAAACGGCGCTATGCTTGTAGCTTATAAGTCGCAAGTGGGAGTCTTGCCATGCGCCAGCCCATGATGCTGATCGCCCTCAGTGCATTGGGGGCTTGCGCCAGCCCCTTGCCGCCCGTCGACCCCAAGCAGGCCTGGGTCGACCTGTACACCATGACTCCCGGCAGGGTGATCATGGCCGACCGCCTCGACGGCAAGCGCCTGGAGGATGGCCGTTACTTCCAGGTGACGCCGGGCAAGCACGAACTGGTAGTGCGCTTCGATTACGAGATATATGGGGGCGGCCTCATGACCCAGCCCAGGGACCGTACCTGCTACCTGACCGTGCGCTTTGACAACTTCAAGGCCGGCGAACGCTATCGGCTGGAGGCACGGGCGCCGGTGATGGAGCCGCAGGTGCTGCTCTATGACGGCAACCGCAAGGTGGTGGTGAACGAGCCTAGCGAGGTGTTCTGCATTCCGTGATCGGGGCTGCGAATGGGCCGCAAAGCGGCCCCGCAATTCTGAACCTACCGGTCATTCTTCTGATAAATGATCTTCTTGGTCCCACCATCGCAGGTCCCGACGACCATGTTCTGGTCCTTGACCTCGCTGTTGGGCACGATCTCCAGGGTGTAGGACGGAACACCCTGGGCCTGGATCTTGGCCTCGATCTCGGCTTTGAGCTCCTCGCACGGCTTGACCGCCGCCAGCGCAGATGTGGCGACCAAGGAAGCCAACACGGCGATTGCTACGCGAATCATGAAACGGCTCCTGAAAGGGCAGCGTGCTGCCGACGCTGTTTAGACTACAACAAACCGCCCTTATTGCACTGCTTCACCCCACCAGCGCCGCATCCAGGCTGATCTTCGCGTTCAGCACCTTGGACACCGGGCACCCAGCCTTGGCCTTGTCGGCAATCTCCAGGAACTGCACTTCACTCGCCCCAGGCACCTTGGCCCTGAGCACCAGATGCACTGCGGTAATGGCAAAGCCATCAGCTTGCTTGTCGAGTGTCACTTCGGCAGCGGTGTCGATCCTGTCCGGGGTGAACCCCGCTTCGCCCAGCATCATCGACAGTGCCATCGAGAAGCAGCCAGCGTGCGCCGCGCCGATCAGCTCCTCCGGGTTGGTCCCGGGTGAGCCTTCGAAACGGGTATTGAAACCGTAGGGGTTCTGCTTGAGCGCGCCACTTTCAGTAGAAAGCAGGCCTTTGCCGTCCTTCAGGCCACCTTGCCAGATCGCCGATGCTGTCTTTTTCATGATGCCTCCTGGTCTCGGGTTACATGCTCATGGCTTCAGAGGTCAGCCGCCTACAGCAAGTTCAGAGCAATCGCACGGCAAGCATTGAATCCGTCGAATGTGCCCATACAGAGTTGTAAAGGCCTGTGGCCAAAAACCTTGCGGAGGCTCCATGACGCAGCTGCGTGAACTGAAAATTTCCACCCTCGACCTGGTGCCGGTGCGCGCCGACGCCGGCCCGGCGCAGTCGCTGCGCAACTCGCTGGACCTGGCGCAGCACGTCGAACGCTTTGGCTACAACCGCTTCTGGGTTGCCGAGCACCACAACATGGACGGCATCGCCAGTTCGGCGACTTCGGTGCTGATCGGCTACCTGGCCGGGGGCACCTCGAGCATTCGCGTGGGCTCTGGCGGGGTCATGCTGCCCAACCACGCACCGCTGGTGATCGCCGAGCAGTTCGGCACCCTGGCCAGCCTGTACCCAGGGCGCATCGACCTGGGCCTGGGTCGCGCGCCGGGTTCCGACCAGATGACCGCCTACGCTCTGCGCCGCGACCGCGCCGGCGGCCCGGATGATTTCCCGGACGATGTCGAGGAACTGTCACGCTACCTCGGCCCGCGTACCGATGATCAAAAAGTGATCGCCGTGCCAGGGCACGACACCGACGTACCGATGTGGCTGCTCGGCTCCAGCCTGTTCAGCGCTCAATTGGCCGGCATGCGCGGCATGCCCTACGCTTTCGCCTCGCACTTTGCGCCGCGCTACATGCACGAGGCGATCCGCGTGTACCGCAACCACTTCAAGCCCTCGACAACGCTGGACAAGCCATACGTGATGCTGGGCATCCCCATGGTGGTGGCGGAAACCGACGAAAAGGCCGAATACCTGGCCACGTCCGTGTACCAGCGCATCCTCGCGCTGATTCGCGGGCAGAGCCTGATGCAGAAGCCGCCGGTGGAAAGCATGGATGGGCTGTGGCTGCCCCATGAGCGGGACGCGGTGGGCAGCTTCCTCGGCTTGGCGATGATTGGCAGCCCGCAGAAGGTGCGGGCCAAGGTGGAAGTGCTGCTGGAGCAGACCGGAGCAGATGAGCTGATCTTCACCTGTGATTTGTATGAGCATGCGGACCGGATTCGGTCCTATGAACTGTTGGCGCAGGCTCTCAAGACCGCGTGATCTTCTTCGCGGGTAAACCCGCTCCCACAGGTACGGCGTCGCTCTCAGGCCTGTGATATCCCTGTGGTAGCGGGTTTACCCGCGAAGAACCCAACCCGTTAACCGCGCCGGTACACAATCTCCTTGGTACCAGCCTCGCAGCTACCAATCACCTTGCCGGCCGGGTCGCCCTTGTCGACGATCTCCAACTTGTAGCCGGTAACCCCCTTGGCATCCAGCTTGGCCGCAATCTCTGCCTTGAGTTCCTCGCACGGCTTGCCTGCCGCCAGCGCACCACCGGCCAGGGTCATCAGGCCCAGCGCCAGAATCAGTTTGTTCATCACTCGCTTTCCTTGTGCAGATGACATCAGAAAGGGCGCCCGCCAAGGCGCCCTCTTCCTAAATACCCCATCATGTCGGGCTCATCCAGCCCGGCAATATTTCAGCTATTGGCGATACGGAAGCCGACCTTCAGCGTGACCTGGAAGTGCGCCGCCTTGTTGTCACGGATATGGCCACGGGTATCTATCACTTCGAACCACTCCAGGTGCTTGATGCTCTTGCCGGCTTCGGCAAGAGCATTGTTGATCGCCTCTTCGATGCTGGTGGTCGAAGACCCCACCAGTTCGATCTTCTTGTAGGTGTGATGATCGGTCATGAGCGCTCTCCTCGGATGATGGTGAGATTGAGCCTAGCAGTGCAGGCCTGGTTTACCTGCGAGCGGTCACTATTGGCGAAAGTTCGATCGCACTTTCCCGCGGGCCCAAGGTCGCAATCCTTACAGTCCATACTGCAAAGGAGAGTCAACATGCACCGCAATTCGCTGCGTAGAACGTCCCTGGAAAGCATGGAAGCGGAGATCGAGAGCCTTCTGAAAAGCCTGGAAAACCTCAAGCATGATGCGTCGGAGGAGTCCCAGAAATCGGTGAAGGCAATCCGCAGCAACGCCGAGAGCGCCCTTCGTCATTCGCGCCATCTGCTGAGCGATGCCTACGAGGAGGTGAAGCACCGCACCCGCCAGACCGGCATCGCCACCCGCGACTATGCCCAGGAACACCCGTACACCACCGCCGGCGTCGCCATTGGCGCGCTAGGCCTGCTGGCGGCGTACCTGATGTGCAAACGCAACTAAGCGCCCTGTCGCGCCAGTTCTGCCCTTAGCCACTGCGCCAACTGCTCGGCGCGCCCGTCCGCGGCGCGCCTGGGCACCCACAGCGCCAATGCCGCAGGGGTAGGTGAAAAGCCCCACGGCGCATTCAAACGGCCCGCCCGCAGGTCATCAGCGACCAGCGGCTGCGGCGCAATCGCCACACCCAACCCGGCCACCGCAGCTTCCAGCAGGTAATACAGGTGCTCGAAAGCCTGGCCATAGTGGAGGGTCGCCGGCTCCAACCCCTGTTCCAGTGCCCAGGTCGGCCAAGCCTGCGGGCGCGAGGTGGTGTGCAGCAAGGCTTCGCCCAGCAAGGCCTTGGCCGGCGCGCCCTGCAAGCGCTCGAAACCGGCGAAATGCGGGCTGAGCACCGGCCCGATGCGCTCCTCGGCCAGTACATGCACCTGCATGTCCGACGGCCATGGCGGCTCGGCATACACCAGCAGCGCATCCAGCCCAGGCCGTCGCGGGTCCAGGTCACCTTCACCGGCCGACAGGTGCAGGCGTAGCTCTGGCAAATCTGCCTGCAACCGCCCCAACCGTGGGATGAACCAGCGCGCCAGCAGGCTGCCCGAGCAGCCCAGCACGAACGGCGCCTCGCTGACATCGTGGCTGAGCTCGGCGCACACGCTGCGCAGGCGATCGAAGGCTTCGCTACTGACATCGCGCAAGCGTACGCCGGCATCTGTGAGTTTGATGCCACGCCCGTCCTTCACGAACAGCGCGACGCCGAGGTGCTCTTCAAGTACCTTGATCTGCCGGCTGACGGCGCCATGGGTGACGTGCAGCGCTTCGGCAGCCTGGCTGACGCTGTTGAGCCTTGCGGTCGCTTCGAAGGCCCGCAGGGCATTGAGGGGAGGGAGGTCGTGGGCCATTTTATCTGTGAGTTTTTCTGACAAGTTTGCGCAATCTTATCGGTTTTCAGCCGGGCTTGCCGTGGTTACAGTAAAGCCCATCACTCATTCATAACGCCCTGGAGCGCCCCATGACCCAGTCCCAATACCGCCCCGGCCCCGACGCCAACGGCCTGTTCGGCTCGTTCGGCGGCCGCTACGTGGCCGAGACCCTGATGCCACTGGTGCTGGACCTGGCCCGCGAATACGAAGCGGCCAAGGCAGACCCCAAGTTCCTCGAAGAGCTGGCCTACTTCCAGCGCGACTACATCGGCCGCCCCAACCCACTGTACTTCGCCGAGCGCCTGACCGAGCACTGCGGCGGCGCGAAGATCTTCTTCAAGCGTGAAGAACTCAACCACACCGGCGCGCACAAGGTGAACAACTGCATCGGCCAGGTGCTGCTGGCCAAGCGCATGGGCAAGAAGCGCCTGATCGCCGAAACCGGCGCCGGCATGCATGGCGTGGCCACCGCCACCGTCGCTGCCCGCTTCGGCCTGCCTTGTGTGATCTACATGGGCGCCACCGACATCGAGCGCCAGCAGGCCAACGTGTTCCGCATGAAGCTGCTGGGCGCCGAGATCGTCCCGGTCACCGCCGGCACTGGCACCCTCAAGGATGCCATGAACGAGGCCCTGCGCGACTGGGTCACCAATGTCGAAGACACCTTCTACCTGATCGGCACCGTGGCCGGCCCGCACCCGTACCCGGCCATGGTCCGCGACTTCCAGTCGATCATCGGCAAGGAAACCCGCGCCCAGTTGCAAGAGAAGGAAGGCCGCCTGCCAGACAGCCTGGTTGCGTGCGTCGGCGGTGGTTCCAACGCCATGGGCCTGTTCCATGAATTCCTCGAAGAACCCAGCGTGCAGATCATCGGCGTCGAAGCCGGTGGCCACGGCGTGCACACCGACAAGCACGCCGCCAGCCTGAACGGCGGTGTACCGGGCGTGCTGCACGGCAACCGCACCTACCTGCTGCAGGACGAAGACGGCCAGATCACCGACGCCCACTCGATTTCCGCCGGCCTGGACTACCCGGGCATCGGCCCGGAGCACGCCTACCTGCACGAAGTGAAGCGTGTCGAGTACGTCAGCATCACCGACGACGAAGCGCTGGATGCGTTCCACGCCACCTGCCGCCTGGAAGGCATCATCCCGGCCCTGGAAAGCTCCCACGCCCTGGCCGAGGCGATCAAGCGCGCACCGAAGCTGCCCAAGGACCACCTGATGGTCGTGTGCCTGTCGGGCCGCGGCGACAAAGACATGCAAACCGTCATGAACCACATGGCCGCCCAGGAGAAACAGGCATGAGCCGTCTTGAACAACGCTTCGCCGAGCTGAAGGCCGAAGGCCGCTCGGCACTGGTCACCTTCGTCACCGCGGGCGACCCGGGCTATGACGCCTCGCTGCAGATCCTCAAGGGCCTGCCGGCAGCCGGTGCCGATGTGATCGAGCTGGGCATGCCGTTCACCGACCCGATGGCCGACGGCGTGGCCATCCAGCTGGCCACCCTGCGTGCCTTGGAAGCTGGCCAGACCCTGGCCAAGACCCTGCAGATGGTTCGCGAATTCCGTGTGGATAACCAGGCCACACCGATCGTACTGATGGGTTACTACAACCCGATCCACCGCTTTGGCGTGGAAAAGTTCGTGGCCGAAGCCAAGCAAGCGGGTGTCGATGGCCTGATCATCGTCGACCTGCCACCAGAGCACGACGCCGAACTGGCGACCCCGGCCCAGGCTGCGGGTATCGACTTCATCCGCCTGACTACCCCTACCACCGACGACGTGCGCCTTCCGCGCGTGCTGGAGCGCAGCTCCGGGTTCGTCTACTACGTGTCGGTGGCCGGCGTGACCGGCGCCGGCTCGGCGACCACCGAGCACGTGACCCAAGCCATTGCCCGCCTGCGTCGGCATACCGATCTGCCGATCAGCGTTGGTTTTGGCATTCGTACACCGGAGCAGGCTGCGGCCATTGCCCGACTGTCGGACGGCGTGGTGGTGGGCTCGGCGCTGGTCGACAAGATTGCCCAGGCCAATAGTGCCGAGCAGGCAGTCAAAGATGTATTGAGCCTGTGCTCGGCACTGGCTGAAGGAGTGCGCAGCGCCCGCCGTTGAACCGCGTCGCCTTCATCGCCGGCAAGCCAGCTCCCACAGGTACAGAGCCGCCCTCAGGCCCTGTGATATCCCTGTGGGAGCTGGCTTGCCGGCGATGAGGCCTGTACAGACTATGAAGATCTAGCCCCCAAACATCGACAGATCCAGCGGCCGCACAGCCCCCATCCAGATCGCATGGTCACGGTGGTCCGCCAGTTCATCCCCGGTCAGCGGGTGCATGAAAACCACCAACCCCTTCCGATACAACGCCAACCAAGGCAACACCACACCCACCACCTCCGGCCCGAACGCCAACTGGCAGCTCCAGTCCGGGTGCGGCCCCACCGGTTTCTGGTGCATGCGCCCCATGGTCACGGGGAACAGACGCGCCGCCTCCTCGCACAGTTCACGGGCCTGGTCCATGGTCGCTGCGTCGTAGTAAACATGGGCGTGGTAACCCTTGATCCTCTGCACGATAACTCCTGATTGCGGTCCAACCATCACCACCTGCAAAGGGAGTGATGCAGTGAAAAACGCCGAAACCCCAGTGTTCAAACTGGTCCTGTTCGGGCCTGAAAGCAGCCTGGGCAACGCCCTGATGGTAGAGCTGCTGTCGCGCCAGCACGAAGTCACCGCCGTGGTCGACGACCTCAACCGCCACGCGCCGCGCCCCGGCCTGCATTTCAAGATAGGCGGGCTGGGCGATGCCGACCAGGCGGAGCAGGGCGCGGCAGGCGGGTCAGCAGTAATTGCCTTGTTGTCGACACTGGCACCGGGCGATTTGCCCGGGCAAGCCCGCATGAGCGAGGCGCTGGTGGCGGGGCTGAAGCGTACGACTATACGCCGGCTGTTGCTGGTGGGCGATTTCGATGTGCTGGATGAGCCGGGCAAGTACAGCGAGACAGAGCGGGAGTGTGTGGACCAGGTGGTGGACGGGTTACAGCGCAGTGCGTTGCACTGGACGCTGATCAATGCCCCACAGGAACTGGCCGGGTTGGGGATGGAGCATTTTCGCAGCACTGAAGGTACGCTGGAGCCGGGGTTGGCCGAGCCGTTGCGGCACCTGGCCAGGGTCGCGGCAGGGATGGTGGATATGCTGGAGCTGGATTTGCACCGGGGCGAGCATCTGAACTTCGTGGTCTAGATTGCCGGGGCTGCTGTGCAGCCCATCGCCGGCAAGCCAGCTCCCACAGGTGCTGTACAAGCCTGGAACATGACGCCGTCCCTGTGGGAGCAGGCTTGCCGGCGATGGGCCGCAAAGCGGCCCCAAAATCTCAAAGGCTACGCTCTTGCTCCAGCCAATCTACAAACCGCTCGATCAAGGCACCACGCCGCTTACGCGGCGGCAGCACGACGTAATACCCGCGCTCCGAACGCAAACTCCCCTCCAGCGGCCGGCACAGCAACCCCTGCTCGACCAACCCATCTACCAAATGCCCCCAGCCAATCGCCACCCCTTGCCCGGCAATCGCCGCCTGGATCAGCAACGTATAGTTATCAAACCGCAACTGCCCGGTCGGCGGCGGGCTGGCCACACCAAACCCGCGAAACACCCCCGACCAGTCAAACCAACGGCTAGCCTGCTCGCCCTTCAAGTGCAGCAAGGGCAATCGTTGCAAAGCCACGGCTGACAAGGCTTTGCCGTGAATCAACCGGGGGCTGCACACCGGGAAAACCTCCTCATCGAACAGCCAGCGGCTCTCGCCCTGGTGAAAACGCCCGTCACCAAACAGCACCGCCACATCAATGTCCGGTCGCAACATGCCCTGGCTGCGCTCACCGGTCACCAGGCTCACGTCCACCTGTGGATAAGCCTCGTGAAAACGCTGCAGCCGTGGCATCAGCCAGAACGCTGCAAAGGCGAAGTCGGTAGCCACCTGCAGCACTTCGCGCTGGCCGCGCCCACTGGCCTGGGCAATGCCGTCCTCCATGGCCTGCAGGCCCTGATGCACCTGTTCGAACAGCACCTGGCCAGCCTCGGTCAGCTCGATACCCCGATAAATGCGGTCGAACAGGCGCGTGCCCAACTCTGCCTCCAGCCGTTTGACTTGCTGACTCACCGCCGGCTGCGTGGTGCCCAGCTCCAGCGCCGCGGCGGTAAAGCCGCGCAAGCGTGCGGCGGCCTCGAACACGCGCAAGGTATCCAGCGACAGCTCGGCAAGGTGATCAAACATTAGCGTGGCTAATCCCAGTCATTGCCCGCCATGGGCTTTACCCATGTTATCCACAGTCGCATCTTGATAAGCAAGCGGTTCGCATAATCCTCAACGATGGAAGCCACCATGACGCGCCCGAATATCCTGTTCATCATGGCCGACCAGATGGCCGCGCCCTTGCTGCCGATCTACGCCTCTTCGCCGATCCAGATGCCGCACCTTAGCCGCCTTGCCGAACAGGCGGTGGTGTTCGACTCGGCCTACTGCAACAGCCCGTTGTGCGCGCCGTCGCGCTTCACTCTGGTCAGCGGCCAGTTGCCCAGTCGCATCGGCGCCTACGACAACGCCGCCGACTTCCCCGCCGACGTGCCGACCTACGCCCATTACCTGCGCCGCCTGGGTTACCGCACAGCGCTGTCGGGCAAGATGCACTTCTGCGGCCCGGACCAGTTGCATGGCTACGAAGAACGCCTTACCAGCGATATCTACCCGGCCGATTACGGCTGGGCGGTGAACTGGGATGAACCGGACGTGCGCCCGAGCTGGTATCACAACATGTCCTCGGTGCTGCAGGCCGGCCCATGCGTGCGCACCAACCAGCTGGATTTCGACGAGGAAGTGGTGTTCAAGGCGCGCCAGTACCTGTACGACCATGTGCGTGAAAATGATGGCCGACCCTTCTGCCTGACCGTGTCGATGACCCACCCGCACGACCCGTACACCATCCCCAGGCGCTACTGGGACCGCTACGAGGGTATGGATATCCCCATGCCCCGCAACGAGTTCGGCCAGGCAGAACTCGACCCCCACTCGCAACGCCTGCTGAAGGTCTACGACCTGTGGAACAAACCGCTGCCTGTGGACAAAATTCGTGACGCCCGCCGTGCCTACTTTGGCGCCTGCAGCTACATCGACGACAACATCGGCCTGCTGCTGCAGACCCTGGAAGAATGCAACCTGGCCGACGACACCCTGATCGTCTTCTCCGGCGACCACGGCGACATGCTTGGCGAGCGTGGCCTCTGGTACAAGATGCACTGGTTCGAGATGTCGGCACGGGTGCCGTTGCTGGTACACGCGCCAATGCGCTTCGCGCCAGCCCGGGTCAGCGCCTCGGTATCTACCTGCGACCTGCTGCCAACCCTGGTAGAGCTGGCTGGCGGGGCTGTGGATAACCACCTGCACCTGGATGGCCGCTCACTGGTCGGCCACCTGCAAGGGCAGGGCGGCCATGACGAAGTGATTGGCGAATACATGGCCGAAGGCACCGTCGGCCCTCTGATGATGATCCGCCGGGGCCCGTACAAGTTCGTGTACAGCGAAGACGACCCATGCCTACTCTATGACCTGAGCCGCGACCCGCACGAGCGGGAGAATCTCACCGGCAGCCCGGAACACCAGGCGCTGCTGCAGGCATTTGTCGATGAAGCACAGCAGCGTTGGGATATCCCCAGCCTGCGCCAGCAGGTTCTTGCCAGCCAGCGGCGGCGCCGCCTGGTGGCCGAGGCGCTGGCCATCGGCAAGCTGAAAAGCTGGGACCACCAACCGCTGGTGGATGCCAGTCAACAGTACATGCGCAACCACATCGATCTCGACGACCTCGAGCGCAAGGCACGTTATCCACAGCCCGCCCCCCTGGATTGAGAAGAGAGGCCGCCATGCACAAGTTCTCTGCAGCCGTGTTCGCCCTGGCCCTGAGCCTGGGTACCGCCACAGCCTACGCCGCCGACAGCGACGCGCAATGCACCACCGTGAAGATGGCCGACCCCGGCTGGAGCGACATCGCCACGACCAACGCCTTGGCCCGCCTGCTTCTGGAAAGCCTGGGCTACCGGGTGAAAATCGACAGCCTGGCCGTGCCAATCATCTACGGTGGCCTCAAGGATGGCCGCGTCGATGCCTTCCTCGGCAACTGGATGCCGGCGCAGCAGGGCTTTCATGACAAATTCATCGAAAATGGCGATGTGCAGCAGCTTTCACGCAACCTGGAAGGAACCGAGTTCACCCTGGCGGTGCCCGACTATGTGTGGAATGCCGGGGTGAAGGATTTCGCCGACTTGCAGAAACACGCCGACCAGTTCGACAAGAAGCTGTACGGGATCGGTTCCGGGGCACCGGCCAACCTGTCGTTGAAGGAAATCATCGACAAGAATGAATTCAACCTCGGCCAGTGGAAGCTGGTGGAGTCCAGCGAGCAGGCGATGCTGGCGCAGGTCGACCGAGCGGTGAAGAAACAACAGTTCATCACCTTCCTCGGCTGGACCCCGCACCCGATGAACGTGAAGCTGAAGATGCATTACCTGAGCGGTGGGGAGAAGTGGTTTGGCAGCAAGGGCGAGGTGTATACCCTGACCCGCAAGGGTTATCCACAAGCCTGCCCGAATGCGGCCAAGCTGCTGGGTAACCTGAAGTTCACGCTGGACATGGAAAACACCATCATGGCCGAAGTTGTGGACAAGAAGATCAGCTTCGATGATGCGGCCAAGGCTTGGCTTAAGGCGCACCCCGAGTTGCTGGAAGGGTGGTTGGCCGGGGTGACGACCAAGGCCGATGGCAATGCGCTGGAGGCCGTCAAAGCCAAACTGTAACCTCACAAGCAAACCTCTATCCCTGTGGGAGCGGGCATGCCCGCGAACACCGGCGAAGCCGGTGCCATCCACCGCGGCGGCTTCTTCGCGGGCGCGCCCGCTCCCACAGGGATTGGTGAAACAGTAAGGACTGTGGATAACCCATGCATCGCCTCACTCACCTGCTGCCCTTCCTCTCATGGCTCCCCCGCCAATCGGGCCGCAGCCTGCGCCAGGACCTGCTGGTAGGCCTGAGCGGTGCAATCCTCGCTCTGCCGCAATCCATCGCCTACGCCCTGATCGCCGGCCTGCCTGCCGAATACGGCCTGTACGCCGCCATTGTGCCAGTACTGATCGCCTGCCTGTGGGGCTCGTCCTGGCACCTGATTTGCGGCCCGACCGCTGCCATTTCCATCGTGCTCTACGCCAGCATCAGCCCGCTGGCCGTGGCCGGCAGCGCCGACTATGTCACCTTGGTGCTGCTGCTGACCTTCCTCGGCGGCATGTTCCAGTTGCTGCTGGGGCTTTTGCGCTTCGGCGCACTGGTCAATTTCGTCTCCCATTCCGTGGTGCTCGGCTTCACCCTGGGCGCCGCTGTCGTCATTGCCCTGGGCCAGTTGCCCAACCTGCTGGGCATGGACCTGCCAAGCCAAGCCACGGCGTTGAAAACCGTGCAGGACCTGGCCAGCCATGCTGGCGAGGTCGACCTGCCTTCCTTGATTCTGGGCCTGGCCACGGTGGTGATCGGCGTAAGCTTCAAGCTCTGGCGCCCACGCTGGCCCAGCCTGTTGATAAGCCTGATTTTGGTGAGCCTGCTGGCCTGGCTGCTGCCTGGGTTCTTTAGCCATGTGCCGCGTGTGCCCGCATTCACCGGCCAGCTGCCTCCCTTCAGCCCGCTGCCCTTGCTGGATGTGGAACTGATCCTGCGCCTGCTGCCCAGCGCCGTGGCAGTGGGCATGCTCGGGCTGGTCACCAGCCTGTCGATCGCCCGCTCGTTGTCAGCACGTTCGGAGCAGTTGATCGACGCAGACCAGGAAATACGCGCACAGGGCCTGTCGAACATCGTCGGTGCGTTTTTCTCCGGTTACCTGTCTTCCGGCTCCTTCACCCGCTCCGGGCTGAGCTACGACGCCGGCGCACGCTCGCCCATGGCCGGGGTATTCTCGGCGCTGTGGGTGGCGGTGTTCGCCGTTGCCGGAGCCGGGCTGATCGCGCACCTGCCGATTCCGGCCATGGCCGGCAGCATCCTGTTGATCTGCTGGGGATTGGTGGACCACCGGGGGATTCGCGCGCTGTTCCGGGTGAGCCGCTCGGAGTTTCTGGTAATGGCACTGACGGCGGCGGCGACCTTGTTGCTGGAATTGCAGACGGCGATCTATGCCGGGGTGCTGGCGTCGCTGTTCTTCTATCTGAAGCGCACCTCACGGCCACGGGTGCAACAAAGCCGTGAAGGGGAGGCGGACGTGCTGCGGGTGGGCGGGTCGATCTTCTTTGGTGCGGCGCATTACCTGCAGGTGCGCTTGCAGCGCTGCCAGGGGCCGCATGTGGTGATCGATGCGCGGCAGGTGAACTTCATCGATTACTCGGGTGTGGATATGTTGCACCGCGAGGCGCGGCGGTTGCGGCGGGCGGGGGGGAGTCTGACCCTGCACCGGGCCAGGCCGCAGGTGATCGAGGAATTGCAGAAGCTGGAAGGGGTGGAGCTTTGTCCGATCCGGTTTGAAGAGTGATGTTGGGTTGAGATTTTTGGGGCCGCAAAGCGGCCCCGGCAATCTCAGCCGCGAGCCAGCTGCCGGCGCAACTCAGCCAACACTGGCGCCGTATCCGGCCGCACCCCACGCCAGATAAAGAAAGCCTCAGCCGCCTGCTCAGCCAGCATCCCCAGCCCATCCAGCACCTTGGCCGCCCCCAACTTCTCGGCCCACTGGCAAAACGGCGTAGGCTCCTTGCCATACATCATGTCGTAGCAAACCGTGCGCCCCGCCTCGACCAGGCTGTCGGCAATCGGCGGCAACTCACCGGCCAGGCTCGCCGAAGTGGCATTGATGATCACATCCACCGGCTCCTGCAACCAGGCAAAACCACTGGCCACCACCGGCCCCAGTTCATCGAACTCACGCGCCAGCTGCTCGGCCTTTTCCACAGTCCGGTTGGCAATCACCAGCGACTGCGGCTTGTGCGCCAGGATCGGCTCCAGCACGCCACGCACCGCGCCACCAGCACCCAGGATCAGAATGCGTTTGCCCGCCAGCTCGACCCCGGCATTTACCGTCAGGTCTCGCACCAGGCCAGCGCCATCGGTGTTGTCGCCCTGCAAGCTGCCATCGGCCAGCTTGCTCAGAGTGTTCACTGCGCCGGCGCGCCGGGCACGCGGGGTCAGGCTGTCGCACAGACGATAGGCCTCCTCCTTGAACGGCACGGTGACATTGCCGCCGCAGCCTTGCTTGAAGAAACCGCGTGCACAATCGCTGAACTCGTCCAGCGGCGCCAGCAGGGTGGCGTATTCCAGATCCTGCCCAGTCTGTTCGGCGAACAGGCGATGGATCAGCGGCGACTTGCTGTGGCCGATGGGGTTACCAAAAACGACGTACTGGTCCATGACGGCTCCTTGGTTATCCACAGGCTCACTGGCCGAGCCAGTCGCGATCCTGCAGGAAATACTCGGTCAAGCGCGCTTCTTCACTGCCAGGCGCGGCCTTCCAGTCGTAGCCCCAGCGCACCTGCGGCGGCAGCGACATGAGGATGGACTCGGTGCGACCACCGGATTGCAAGCCGAACAGGGTGCCACGGTCGTAGACCAGGTTGAACTCCACGTATCGGCCACGGCGGTATTCCTGGAACTCGCGCTGCTGCGGGGTGTAGGGCGTGCCCTTGCGGCGCTGGACGATCGGAAGGTAGGCGCTAATGTAGGCATCGCCAATGGCGCGGATGAAGGCGAAGCAGGTGTCGAAGTCCCACTCGTTCAGGTCATCGAAGAACAGCCCTCCGATGCCGCGTGGCTCGCCACGGTGCTTTAGGTGGAAGTAGCGGTCGCACCAGGCCTTGTAGCGCGGGTACACGTCGGCGCCGAACGGAGCGCAGGCCTGCTCGGCCACACGGTGCCAGTGGATGCAGTCTTCTTCATTGCCGTAGTACGGGGTCAGGTCGAAGCCGCCGCCGAACCACCATACAGCCTCTTCACCTTCCTTTTCGGCGATGAAGAAACGTACGTTGGCATGGGAAGTGGGCACATGCGGGTTGTGCGGGTGGATCACCAGCGACACGCCAAGGGCCTCGAAGCCACGGCCCGCCAACTCGGGGCGGTGGGCACTGGCCGACGGCGGCAGACCTGCGCCGAACACGTGGGAGAAGTTGACCCCGCCTTTCTCGATCACTTTGCCATCGCCGATCACCCGCGTGCGGCCCCCACCACCGGCTTCGCGCACCCAGGCGTCCTCGACGAAGCGGGCGCCGCCGTCTTCAGCTTCGAGGGCAGAGCAGATGCGGTCTTGCAGGTCGAGCAGGTAGGCTTTCACGGCCTCGGTGCGGCTAGTCATCGGGTCACCAGGAACGGGCAGGGAAGAATTCGCCGCGTAGCATACCACCCCCAGCCCGCGCGCCGCAGTTGACGGCGATCAAGCAACGTGACGAGGGCCGGCCAACCAAATAAGCGTACACTTATTTGATCAGCCAGCGGACTGAACCAACAACGCCATTGATGAACAATGAAGTGGATGTATTTCAAAAAGCCCGCAACCAAGCAAGCATCAATTTAACCCTGACTTGTATGAAGCATACTTCATCAAGGCCTTGTCTGTTTCTACCTCTTTAACGGCCATAATAGCTTCAGCGACGCCCTGTGGATTCTTGTAGAAGCAAGTTTTCTCTACAACACGACCGTGCTTGGTGGGGCTGAGGTTCAAACTGTCTCCTTCCCGCATAGCCGAAAATACTGCTCTGCTATCTTCTAAAGAGAACTCCATCAACTCGCCCGTATTATCTGCATGGATAAAAATAATTGTATATTCCATAATGCACCTCTTGGGTTATTTACCGATTCATGATGGAAAAAACCCACACACCACGCCACTAGCAGAGTTGCCTGTTGACTTCAGAACGAACGCGTTGCTTCAGGCTTGTCCGCCCTGATTCACGCACCCGCGGTTGCTCGTAGAACAGTTTTGTCTGAGTTAATCACGCTCTGTACTGCTGCAGGAGTTGACGGCATTGCGGCAAAGGCGTCCGATAGAAGGCCTTTCCCGACCCATACGACAGGAGTGCGAGATGGCCAAGCGTATCCAGTTCAGCCAGCATGGCGGCCCGGAAGTGCTGCAGTTTGTGGAGTTCGAACCTGCCCCGCCAGGGCCACAGCAGGTGCGTGTGCGTAACCATGCGATCGGCCTGAACTTCATCGATACCTACTTCCGCAGCGGGCTGTATGCGCCGCCATCCCTGCCTTCGGGGCTGGGCACTGAAGCGGCTGGCGTGGTCGAGGCCGTGGGCGAGGGCGTGACCCGGCTGAAAGTGGGTGACCGCGTGGCCCATGCCGGCGGCCCGCTGGGCGCGTATAGCGAGGTGCATACGTTGCCGGAAGCAAATCTGGTGAAGCTGCCCGACACCATCAGCTTCGAACAGGCGGCGGCGGTGATGCTCAAGGGTTTGACCGTGCAGTACCTGCTGAAGCAGACCTATGAGGTGAAGGCGGGTGACGTGATCTTGTTCCACGCAGCAGCTGGCGGCGTGGGTTCGTTGGCGTGCCAGTGGGCCAAGGCCTTGGGCGCCAAGCTGATCGGGACCGTGAGCTCTGCCGAGAAGGCCGAGCGGGCCAAAGCTCTAGGGGCGTGGGCGACCATCGATTACAGCCGTGAAGACGTGGCCAAGCGGGTGATGGAGCTGACTGACGGCAAGAAATGCCCGGTGGTGTATGACGGCGTCGGTGCCGACACCTGGCTGACCTCGCTGGACTGCCTGCAGCCGCGTGGGTTGATGGTGAGCTTTGGCAATGCCTCGGGGGCAGTGAGCGGAGTGAACCTGGGTATCTTGGCGCAGAAGGGCTCGCTGTATGTGACCCGGCCCACGTTGGCGACCTATGCCAACAATGCCGAGAATACCCAGGCCATGGCCGATGACCTGTTTGCCATGATTGGCAGCGGCGAGCTGGTTGTGGATATCCAACAGCGGTATCCGCTGAGTGAGGCGGCCAAGGCACAGGCGGAGCTGTCGGCTCGGCGGACTGTAGGTTCCACAATTCTGCTTCCTTGAGTTCACTCCCACAGGTACTGCACCGATCTTAAGTACAGTGCCATCCCTGTGGGAGCGGGCATGCCCGCGAAGCAAGCACCGCAGTGCATGGCACCGGCTGCGCCGGTGTTCGCGGGCACGCCCGCTCCCACAGGTACTGCACCAGCCTTGAATACAGCGCCATCCCTGTGGGAGCGGGTTCACCCGCGAAGAGGGCACTGCGGTGTATGGCACCGGCTACGCCGGTGTTCGCGGGCGCGCCCGCTCCCACAGGTACTGCGTCGGCCTTGAACAGGGCGCTATGGCTGTGGAGGACGGGTGGTTGGTATAGACTCGATACCATCGAGAATCGCCTCCACCAATCCCTCCGCCAATTCAATGGAATGCAGGCTCGACCAATACATGCCACGGCCTTCCTCGCGCAGGTACTCGAGGGCTTTCGAGCCCGTTTCGTAGGCGCCTCGCAGATACAGAGCTACATGAACCAAGGCGTCCTCGGCGGAAATGTTCGGGTTTACGGTGAACAGCGGTTCGTGGCCGGCATCGCAGCGGCCGAAGGGGCGGGTGGATGTGCAGGGTAGGGGTGGATCGGGGACAATCTTCTTCATCACTAGATCTCGATTCATGGCACCACCCAGTCGTTACCACACGAATAGGTGGCAGCTGTACGCAGGGTGGTAAACCGGGTGGGAGATCTAAAACCCAGCAGGCACGAAGCCTCCTGCGAACAGCCGCCATGGACTGCCAAGATCACCCAGAACCCGGGTTACCACACCCGATCGCCAAGTTATTCGGCGACGGCTGAAGCCTAAGGGCAGAGGTTCCCACTGAGAAGGTGATGGCAGAGGACGCGGCTCGTAGGATATTTCCCAAGCCGCAAGCTGGACAGCCATTCGAGACAAAATCAGAAAAATCTGCGGGGTTCTGGGGCCGCTTTGCGGCCCAATCGCCGGCAAGCCAGCTCCCACACCGACCACGCCGATTTCAAGTCATGTGCAGTACCTGTGGGAGCAACTGTCTTGCTCAATTTCTAAAAGCTGGCGTGATCCCTGTGGGAGCGGGCTTGCCCGCGAACACGGGCGAAGCCCGTGCCATCCATCGCGGTGTCTTCTTCGCGGGTAACCCGCTCCCACAGGGATCACG
>NZ_NEJU01000022.1:0-93440 GCF_002113295.1 Pseudomonas sp. B10(2017) | reverse complement strand
GGTTCAGCTGAATGTCCTGGAAGAAGCCGGTCTTGAACAGGGAACGGGTCGACTCCACCAGTCGGCGGTCATCGGCCTGGTCGCCGACGTTCAGCGGCAAGGCACCGAAGACACTGCCGGCGGAAACCCGCTGCAGGCCGTTGACGCGGATATCGGAGATGGTGAAGGACTCGGCGTGAACTTCAGCGATCATCAGTGCGGACATGACCGCAGTTAGCAGCAGACGTTTCATGAAGTCCTTTTATTCCAACTGGCAATAAACAGCCCGCCGCGACAAGACGGCAGGTTTCGCAATTGAGCGAAGCTTTATAGTCGACCCAGATCGTTGATCAGAGCGAGCAACATCACCCCTATGACCAAACTGATACCGATCTGGACCCCCCAACCTTGCACCCGATCCGACAGAGGACGACCGCGCGCCCACTCGACCAGGTAAAACAGCAAATGCCCCCCATCCAGAACCGGGATGGGCAGCAGGTTAAGAACCCCCAGGCTTATGCTCAGGTAGGCCAGGAAATTCAGGAAATCCCCCACGCCGGACTGGGCTGAAGCGCCCGCCACTTTAGCAATGGTTATCGGTCCGCTCAAGTTTTTTACCGAGAGCTCCCCGAACAGCATTTTCTTCAGCGATTCAAGGGTCAGGACGCTCATGTTCCAGGTACGTGACAAGCCCTCCCCCACTGCATCCAGCGGGCCGTAGCTGACTTCGCGGAGCATGTTGGCAGGCCATTCGCCACCCTTTACCCCTGCGCCAAGATAGCCGCCAGCCGCCTTGCCCTCGCCCTTGCGCGCCAGGGTGACCGGGACGTCCAGCGCAGTACCGTCGCGCTCGACCCGCACCACTACCTTGGCTTGCGGTCGAGCCCGCACAGCATCGACCACCTGCTGCCATTCGCCCACTGCTACACCATCGAGGGCCAGCAGCTTGTCACCGGTTTTCAGGCCCGCAGCGGCAGCTGGCCCCTTGGGATCGATCTCTGCCAACACCGGCACAATGGCCGGGCGCCAAGGGTGCAGCCCAAGGGATTGGATCGGGTCCGGCTCGTCGGCGCCCTTGAGCCAGCTGTCCAGCTTCACCTGTAGCTGGCGCTCGGCGCTGGCGCCCTCTTCACGCACGCCAACCTGCAGGGTGCCACTCTCGCCCAGACGACGAACCAGCTGCAGGTTGACCGCAGACCAACCATTGGTCGGTTTGCCGTCGATGGAGACGATTTCCTGACCTGCGGTCAGGCCTGCCGATGCTGCCAGGCTGCCAGCATCGACCGCACCGATCACCGGGCGGATTTGCTGGGTACCCAGCATCGCCAGCACCCAGAAGAACAGGATGGCCAGCAGGAAGTTGGCAACCGGGCCCGCCGCGACGATCGCGATGCGCTGGCGCACGGACTTGCGATTGAACGACTGCTCGATCAGCGCCGGCGG
Organism: Pseudomonas sp. B10(2017); assembly: GCF_002113295.1. Lineage (NCBI taxonomy): Bacteria > Pseudomonadati > Pseudomonadota > Gammaproteobacteria > Pseudomonadales > Pseudomonadaceae > Pseudomonas > Pseudomonas sp. B10(2017). The sequence goes on along the minus strand of NZ_NEJU01000022.1, from coordinate 92,018 downwards.
CACGTCACCCTCGCGCTCGTCGAGCATCTTGACGTAACCACCCAGCGGGATCGCAGCGATCACGAACTCGGTGCCATGGCGGTCATGCCAGCGCAGCAATGGCGTGCCGAAGCCCACCGAGAAGCGCAGCACCTTGACACCGCAGCGGCGCGCCACCCAGAAGTGGCCGAATTCATGGAAAGTGACCAGTACACCCAAGGCTACGAGGGTGCCGATAATCATGTAGAGCGCTGTCATATCCATCTCCGAATGATGTTCAGCGGGCTGGCATCATGCCCAGCCCCCTCGTGAACCATGGTGGGCCTGCATCAGCGACCGTGACGCCTCAGCCACTCACGGGAAAGCTCCCGGGCACGCTGATCGGCGGCGAACACCGCGTCCAGCGACGGCAGCGGTACGACGGGCTCCTGATCGAGCACCTGTTCGATCATACCCGCGATCTCCGGAAAGCGGATACGCCGCTGGAGAAATGCATCGACCGCAACCTCGTTGGCCGCATTGAGCACGGCCGGTGCGCTGTTGCCAGCCTCGGCAGCCTGCCGCGCAAGGCGCAGGCAAGGGAAGCGCTGCTCGTCGGGCGCCTGGAAATCCAGACGGGCGATGGCGAACAGGTCCAGCGGTGCCACCCCGGAATCGATCCGCTCGGGCCAGGCCAGGGCGTTGGCGATGGGTGTGCGCATGTCCGGGTTACCCAGCTGCGCCAGCACCGAACCGTCGACATAATCCACCAGGGAGTGGATCACGCTCTGCGGGTGCACCACCACCTCGACCCTGGCCGGTGCGGCATCGAACAACCAGCAGGCCTCGATCAGTTCCAGGCCCTTGTTCATCATGCTGGCCGAATCCACTGAAATCTTGCGCCCCATGGACCAGTTGGGGTGCGCACAGGCCTGTTCCGGGGTGACGTCCAGCAGCGCCTCTACAGGCGTCTCGCGGAACGGGCCGCCAGATGCGGTGAGCAGGATCCGGCGCACGCCGACTGCACTCAGGCCGCGCGCGTAGTCGCCGGGCATGCACTGGAAGATCGCATTGTGCTCGCTGTCGATCGGCAGCAGCACGGCGCCACTGCGCCGCACCGCCTCCATGAACAGCGCGCCGGACATGACCAGCGCCTCCTTGTTGGCCAGCAACACCTTCTTGCCCGCCTCGACCGCCGCCAGGGTGGGGCGCAGGCCAGCGGCGCCGACGATGGCCGCCATCACCGCGTCCACTTCCGACGCAGCCGCCACCTGACACAACCCGGCCTCGCCTTCCAGCACCTCGGTGACGCACCCCGCCGCAGCCAGGCTGTCGCGCAGTCGCGCGGCCGCCTCGGCGCTCGGCACCACGGCGAATGCCGGGCGGTGGCGCACGCACAGGGCCTGCAATTCGTCGATACGCGAATAGCCACTCAGGGCGAACACCTGGTAACGGTCGGGATGGCGCGCGATGACATCCAGCGTGCTCAGGCCGATGGAGCCGGTGGCCCCGAGCACGGTAATACGCTGCGGACGGCTCACATCACACCCCATTCGGCGGCCCACAGCAGCACGGCGAAAACCGGGATCGCCGCGGTCAGGCTGTCGATGCGGTCGAGCACCCCACCATGGCCAGGCAGCAGGTTGCTGCTGTCCTTGATGCCCGAACGGCGCTTGAACATGCTTTCGGTCAGGTCACCGACCACCGAAGACATGACCACCAGCGCGGCACTCAGCAGGCCCAGCAGAATCTGCCCGAAGCCCCAGTCGCGGCTGATACCGACCACCAGGGTGATCACCAGACTGACCGCCAGGCCGCCATACACGCCTTCCCAGCTCTTGCCGGGGCTGACCTGAGGCGCCAGCTTGCGCTTGCCGAAGGCACGGCCGGAGAAGTACGCGCCAATATCGGCAGCCCACACCAACACCATGACCGACAGGATCAGCCAGTTACCCAGCGGCCAGTGCTTGAGCAGCACCAGCCCCTGCCAGGCCGGCAGCAATACCAGCAGGCCGATCAGCAACCGACAGGCGGCACTGGCCCAAAGTTCACTGCTGCGCGGATAGGTCAGCACCAGCCAGGTGGCCAACCCCCACCAGATCACCGCGGCGCCCAGCACCCAGGGCGCCAGCTCCGGAAGGATGTACAGCAGCATCAGCGCTCCGGCGACGACCACGGCATAGGCGATGCGCAGCGGTTGGGCCATGAGCCCGGCCAGGCGCGCCCACTCCCAGGCACCGAGGGTCACCACGAAGCCGATGAACAGGGCGAAATCCCCACCGTTGAGCAGGAAGAAGCCACCCAGCGCGATCGGCAGCAGGATCAGCGCGGTAATGATGCGTTGTTTAAGCATTAAGCACGAGCTCCAGCCTCGACCTGCTCGCTGGTCTTACCGAAGCGGCGCTGGCGCGAAGCGAAATCGGCCAGGGCGTTGCGCATGGCCTCGTGTTTGAAGTCCGGCCAGTAGAGGTCGGAGAAGTACAGCTCGGCGTAGGCCAGCTGCCACAACAGGAAGTTGCTGATGCGGTGCTCGCCACCCGTGCGGATGCACAGGTCCGGCAGCGGCAGCTCGCCGGTTGCCAGGCAGGTCTGCAGCAGACCCGGGGTGATGTCTTCCGGGCGCAGGTGCCCGGCTTGCACCTCCCGCGCCAACCGCTGGGCGGCCTGGGCGATGTCCCACTGGCCACCGTAGTTGGCCGCGATCTGCAGGATGAAGCGGTTGTTGCCGGCGGTCAGCGCCTCGGCCTCGCGCATGGCGGCCTGCAGCTCGGGATGGAAACGCGAACGGTCACCGATGATACGCAGGCTGATGTTGTTCTCGTTCAGGCGCTTGGCCTCGCGGCGCAGGGCCGAGAAGAACAGCTCCATCAACGCACCGACCTCTTCGGCGGGGCGCTGCCAGTTCTCGCTGGAGAAGGCGAACAGGGTCAGTACCTCGACCCCGGACTCGGCACAGACTTCGATGACCGCGCGAACGGCGTCGACACCCGCCTTGTGCCCGGCAACGCCGGGCAACAGGCGCTTTTTCGCCCAGCGGTTGTTGCCATCCATGATGATCGCGACATGACGCGGCACCGAGGACGGCGCCGCTGGCTTGGTCTTTTCCATTAAAAAACCCCGGCCTTAGACGGCCATCAGGTCCTTTTCCTTGGCTTTGAAGGCAGCATCGACTTCGGCAACGTACTTGTCGGTCAGCTTCTGGATCTCGTCAGCGGCACGACGCTCTTCGTCTTCGCTGATTTCCTTGTCCTTGGTCAGTTTCTTAAGGTCGGCCAGGGCGTCACGGCGCACGTTGCGCACGGCTACCTTGGCATCCTCGGCAACGCCGCTGGCCTGCTTGGTGTAGCCCTTGCGGGTTTCCTCGGTCAGGGCCGGCATCGGCACACGGATGGTGGTACCGGCGCTGGACGGGTTCAGGCCCAGGTCGGAGGTGAGGATGGCCTTCTCGATGGCAGCGCTGAGGTTCTTGTCGTGGGCGACGATCTTCAGGGTGCGGGCATCTTCGACGGTGATCGCGGCCACCTGGTTCAGCGGCATCTCGCTACCCCAGGCCGGGACCTTGACGCTGTCCAGAATGCTCGGGTGGGCGCGACCGGTGCGGATTGCCGCCAGGTTGCGGGCCAGGGCCTCGAGGGACTTGGTCATGCGCTCCTGCGCGTCTTTCTTGATGTCGTTGATCATGCTTGGCCTTCCTCGATCAGAGTACCTTCAGCGCCACCCACCACGATGTTCAGCAGGGCGCCAGGCTTGTTCATGTTGAATACCCGCAATGGCATCTTGTGGTCACGGCACAGGCAGATTGCGGTCAGGTCCATCACACCCAGCTTGCGATCCAGGACCTCGTCGTAGGTCAGGTGATCGAACTTCTCGGCATGCGGGTCCTTGAATGGATCGGCAGTGTACACACCATCGACCTTGGTCGCCTTCAGCACCACATCGGCATCGATTTCGATAGCGCGCAGACAGGCCGCGGAGTCGGTGGTGAAGAATGGGTTGCCGGTACCGGCGGAGAAAATTACCACATCCCCGGAGTTGAGGTGGCGAATAGCTTTGCGACGATCGTAATGATCGGTGACACCGACCATGGAAATGGCCGACATGACCAGGGCCGGGATGTTCGAACGCTCCAGCGCGTCGCGCATGGCCAGGCCGTTCATCACGGTGGCCAGCATGCCCATGTGGTCACCGGTGACGCGGTCCATGCCGGCTGCGCTGAGCGCGGCGCCGCGGAACAGGTTGCCACCACCGATCACCAGGCCGACCTGGACACCGATCCCTACCAGCTGGCCAACTTCCAGGGCCATGCGATCCAGCACTTTCGGGTCGATCCCGAAGTCTTCCGAGCCCATCAGGGCCTCGCCGCTAAGTTTGAGCAAAATGCGTTTATAGCGAGGTTGGCGACCACTCACCTGCTGAGCCATTGCGAGTCTCTCCTGCGGCGTACTTTTAGAAAATTCGTGCGGGCTGTTTGCAGCCTGCTAACTGTAGCGTGGCACCGTCTTGGTGCCAGCGGCGGCAGGTTTTATAAACCCTTCGCCGTTTTGACAAAGAGGCTGCGCGCGTGAGCGGGCAGCCTCTTCGGGGCGACAGACGGGGCTGTCTTACTGCTTGGCAGCAGCTACCTGAGCGGCAACTTCAGCAGCGAAGTCGTCGACTGGCTTCTCGATGCCTTCACCGACCTTGAAGTAGGTGAAGGAAACGATTTCAGCACCGGCTTTCTTGGCCAGCTCGCCAACCTTGACTTCCGGGTTCATGACGAAGGCTTGCTCTTTCAGCGAGGCTTCGGCCTTGAACTTGGTGATACGACCGTTGATCATGTTCTCAACGATGTTTTCCGGCTTGCCAGCGATCTTGTCGGCGTTCAGCTGCAGGAAGACGTTCTTCTCGCGCTCGATGGCTTCAGCAGAGATTTCCGACGAATCCAGGAACTCAGGGTTCGAAGCCGCAACGTGCATGGCGATGTTCTTCGCCAGCTCGATGTCGCCGCCTTTCAGGACAACGGCAGCGCCGATCTTGTTGCCGTGCAGGTAGGCACCGACAACGTCACCTTCGACGCGCACCAGGCGACGGATGTTGACGTTCTCGCCGCACTTGGCAACCAGGGCTTCACGAGCAGCTTCACGCGATGCGATCAGCGGGGCAGCGTCGGTCAGCTTCTGGGCGAAGGCTTCTTCGATGCTGTCGGCAACGAAGTTCTTGAAGTCGTCTTGCAGGGCCAGGAAGTCGGTCTGCGAGTTCACTTCCAGCAGGACGGCGGATTTACCGTCGGTCTTGACGGCGATAGCGCCTTCAGCAGCGACGTTGCCAGCCTTTTTGGCGGCCTTGATGGCGCCCGAGGCACGCATGTCGTCAATGGCTTTTTCGATGTCGCCGCCGGCCTTTTCCAGGGCCTTCTTGCAATCCATCATGCCTTCGCCGGTACGCTCGCGCAGTTCTTTGACCAGCGCTGCAGTAATTGCTGCCATTTCAAAATCCTCTTGGAAAGTTTTTCAACCATTCCACCCGCTCGTCACGGGCGTTCAATTCTGCAAATCCGCTGTATTTATCTCAGCGAGCCCATGATGCGGGGCCGATGCTGACAGCAGGATTTCAAGGTGGCAAAAAGGGGGCAGAGCCCCCTTTTTGCGTGCCAAGTCGACGCTAGCGTCTAATTACTCGGCAGCAGGTGCAGCCGCTTCTTCAGCGTAAACTTCGGTGCCGCCGGCAACGTTGTTACGGCCGCGGATGACTGCGTCAGCCATCGAAGTCATGTACAGCTCGATAGCGCGGATGGCGTCATCGTTACCTGGGATGATGTAGTCAACACCTTCCGGGCTGCTGTTGGTATCGACAACGCCGATAACCGGGATGCCCAGCTTGTTGGCTTCGGTGATCGCGATGCGCTCGTGATCAACGTCGATAACGAACAGTGCGTCTGGCAGACCGCCCATGTCCTTGATGCCGCCCAGGCTGCGATCCAGTTTTTCCAGGTCGCGGGAGCGCATCAGGGCTTCTTTCTTGGTCAGCTTGGCGAAAGTGCCGTCTTCGGCCTGGGTTTCCAGGTCGCGCAGACGCTTGATCGAAGCGCGGATGGTCTTGTAGTTGGTCAGCATGCCGCCCAACCAACGGTGGTCAACGTACGGCGAACCGCAACGAGCAGCTTGCTCGGCGACGATCTTGCCGGCGGAACGCTTGGTGCCGACGAACAGGATCTTGTTCTTGCCCTGAGCCAGGCGCTCTACGAACGCCAGAGCGTCGTTGAACATCGGCAGGGTTTTTTCCAGGTTGACGATGTGGATCTTGTTACGCGCGCCGAAAATGTACTTGCCCATTTTCGGGTTCCAGTAACGGGTCTGGTGGCCGAAGTGCACACCGGCCTTCAGCATATCGCGCATGTTGACTTGGGACATGATAGTTCCTTGATAAGTCGGGTTGGGCCTCCACGTATCCCAATGACCAACCCGCGAATTCTGCAACTCGGGGCACCCAGGTCATCGTGTCGACACGTGTGTGGGTTAAGTGCTGACGGGGTCGTCCCCGAAAGCGGCGCATTTTATACCACAGACCGCGGCCGAACGGAACCCGAATGCTGTTGCGTCCGTCAGCGGCTTTTGCAGCACCCCGGCTTTCGCGCCAGAATGCCAGTTCATGGATGGCAGCTTTCAGGGCAGTTGGGGCCGCTGCGCGCCCCATCGCCGGCAAGCCAGCTCCCACAAGCGTAATACGATTCCTGTGGGAGCTGGCTTGCCGGCGATGGACTGCGCAGCAGTCCCAATTCTCCATCCGTATGCCGACCGATCGGCGCCCTGCTCTGCTAGAATCCGGCCTTTCCCGTTTGTTCGCGCCGTGCACGGCGCTGTAGAGAGCCTGTAATGACCGTCACCATCAAGACCGCAGAAGACATCGAGAAGATGCGCATCGCCGGCCGCCTGGCCGCCGAGGTGCTGGAAATGATCGAGGAACACGTCAAGCCCGGTGTCACCACCGAAGAGCTGGACCGCCTCTGCCACGACTACATCGTCAACGTCCAGCAGGCCATCCCGGCGCCGCTCAACTACAAGGGCTACCCGAAGTCGATCTGCACCTCGATCAACCATGTGGTCTGCCACGGCATCCCCAACGACAAGCCACTCAAGGACGGTGACACGCTGAACATCGACGTCACCGTGATCAAGGACGGCTACCACGGCGACACCAGCCGCATGTTCCACGTCGGCACCGTGCCGGTATGGGCGGAGCGCCTGTCCAAGGTCACCCAGGAGTGCATGTACAAGGCCATCGAACTGGTCAAGCCGGGCTGCCGCCTGGGCGACATCGGCGAAGTGATCCAGAAGCACGCTGAAAAGAACGGCTTCTCGGTAGTGCGCGAGTTCTGCGGCCACGGCATCGGCAAGGTGTTCCACGAGGAGCCGCAGATCCTGCACTACGGCCGCGCCGGCACTGGCATGGAGCTGAAGGAAGGCATGACCTTCACCATCGAGCCGATGATCAACCAGGGCAAGGCCGACACCAAGGTGCTGGGCGACGGCTGGACCGCCATCACCAAGGACCGCAAGCTCTCGGCACAGTGGGAGCACACCCTGGTAGTGACTGCGACCGGCTACGAGATCTTCACCCTGCGCAAGGACGACACCATCCCGCGCACCTCGGCCTGACCGCACTCCGACAGGCCACCCCCACGACAGGAACGTGACGCGATGCCCCAGGTGGATCCCGAGCTGTTCGACCGCGGCCAGTTCCAGGCGGAACTGGCCCTCAAGGCGAGCCCCATCGCCGCCTTCAAGAAAGCCATCCGCCAGGCCGGCGAGGTGCTCGACAAGCGTTTCCGCAGTGGCAGCGACATCCGCCCACTGATCGAGGCCCGCGCCTGGCTCGTCGACAACATCCTGCAACAGGCCTGGAACCAGTTCGACTGGGGCGACCAGAGCGGTATCGCCCTGGTCGCGGTGGGTGGCTACGGCCGCGGTGAGCTGCACCCGCATTCGGACATCGACCTGCTGATCCTGCTGGGTGCTGCCGAACACGAGCAGTACCGCGACGCCATCGAGCGTTTTCTCACCCTGCTGTGGGACATCGGCCTGGAAGTTGGCCAGAGCGTGCGTACCGTCGACGAGTGCGCCGAGCAGGCCCGCGCCGACCTGACGGTCATCACCAACCTGATGGAAAGCCGCACCGTTGCAGGCCCCGAAGCCCTGCGCCAGCGCATGCTGGAGGTGACCAGCACTGCGCACATGTGGCCGAGCAAGGACTTCTTCCTGGCCAAGCGGGCCGAACTCAAGGCCCGTCACCACAAGTACAACGACACTGAGTACAACCTCGAACCCAATGTGAAAGGCTCGCCAGGTGGCCTGCGGGACATCCAGACGGTGCTGTGGGTGGCCCGGCGCCAGTACGGCACCCTCAACCTGCACGCGCTGGCCGGCGAAGGTTTCCTGCTGGAAAGCGAGAACGAGCTGCTGGCCTCGTCCCAGGACTTCCTGTGGAAGGTGCGCTACGCCTTGCACATGCTGGCCGGGCGCGCCGAGGACCGCCTGCTGTTCGACCACCAGCGCAGCATCGCCGCACTGCTGGGCTACAGCGACGACAACCCCAAGCGGGCGATCGAGCAGTTCATGCAGCAGTACTACCGGGTGGTGATGAGCATCAGCCAGCTGTGCGACCTGATCATCCAGCACTTCGAGGAGGTCATCCTCGCCGATGACGACAGCGGCACCACCCAGCCGCTGAATGCGCGCTTCCGCCTGCATGACGGTTATATAGAAGCGGCCAGGCCGAACGTGTTCAAACGCACGCCGTTCGCCATGCTGGAAATCTTCGTGCTGATGGCCCAGCACCCCGAGATCAAGGGCGTACGCGCCGATACCGTGCGGCTGCTGCGCGAACACAGGCACCTGATCGACGATACCTTCCGCACCGATATCCGCAACACCAGCCTGTTCATCGAGCTGTTCAAGTGCGAAATCGGCATCCACCGCAACCTGCGGCGGATGAACCGCTACGGCATCCTTGGACGCTACCTGCCGGAGTTCGGCCTGATCGTCGGGCAGATGCAGCACGACCTGTTCCACATCTATACGGTCGATGCGCACACCCTCAACCTCATCAAGCACCTGCGCAAGCTGCAATACACGCCGGTGTCCGAGAAATTCCCGCTGGCCAGCAAGCTCATGGGCCGCCTGCCCAAGCCCGAGCTGATCTACCTGGCCGGCCTGTACCACGACATCGGCAAGGGCCGCCAGGGCGACCATTCCGAGCTGGGTGCGGTGGATGCGAAGAAGTTCTGCGAACGCCACCAGTTGCCCGCCTGGGACAGCCGACTGATCGTCTGGCTGGTGCAGAACCACCTGGTGATGTCGACCACCGCCCAGCGCAAAGACCTGTCCGACCCTCAGGTGATCAACGATTTTGCCCTGCACGTGGGTGACGAGACGCGCCTGGACTACCTGTACGTGCTGACCGTGGCCGATATCAACGCAACCAACCCCAGCCTGTGGAACTCGTGGCGGGCCAGCCTGCTGCGCCAGTTGTACACCGAGACCAAGCGCGCCCTGCGCCGTGGCCTGGAAAACCCGCTGGACCGCGAGGAGCAGATTCGCCAGACCCAAACGGCGGCGCTGGATATCCTGGTGCGCGAAGGCACCGATCCGGACGACGTCGAGCAGCTGTGGTCGCAGCTGGGCGATGACTACTTCCTCAAGCACACCGCCGCCGATGTGGCCTGGCACAGTGACGCGATCCTCCAGCAGCCGGCCGATGGCGGGCCGCTGGTGCTGATCAAGGAAACCACCCAGCGCGAGTTCGAGGGTGGCACGCAGATCTTCATCTATGCCCCCGACCAGCACGACTTCTTCGCCGTGACGGTGGCGGCCATGTCGCAGCTGAACCTGAACATTCATGACGCGCGGATCATCACCTCGAGCAGCCAGTTCACCCTCGACACCTACATCGTGCTGGACAACGACGGCGGCTCGATCGGCGACAACCCGCAGCGGGTCAAGCAGATCCGCGACGGCCTGACCGAAGCGCTGCGCAACCCCGAGGACTACCCGACCATCATCCAGCGCCGGGTACCGCGCCAGCTCAAGCACTTCGACTTCCCGCCACAGGTGACCATCCTCAACGATGCCCAGCGTCCGGTGACCATCCTCGAAATCACCGCGCCCGACCGCCCAGGCCTGCTGGCCCGGCTGGGGCGCATCTTCCTGGAGTTCGACCTGTCGCTGCAGAACGCCAAGATCGCCACCCTTGGCGAGCGGGTGGAAGACGTTTTCTTCATCACCGATGCCGACAACCAGCCGCTGTCCGACCCACAGCAGTGCAGCCGACTGCAGGAGGCCATCGTCCAGCAGTTGCAGGCCGGCCAGGCCAGCGATGCCAGCCCTACCCGCGTGACCTTTTAACGATTAGACGATTGACGAGACCTTGCGCCGATGAACCATGCCTTGACCCAGCTTCAGCCCTACCCGTTCGAAAAACTCCGCGCCCTGCTGGGCAGCGTTGCGCCTGCGGCGGACAAGCGCGCCATCGCCCTGTCGATCGGTGAGCCGAAGCACGAATCGCCGGCGTTCGTCGCCCAGGCCATGGCCGACAACCTCGACAAGCTGGCAGTGTACCCAAGCACCATCGGCCTGCCGGCCCTGCGCCAGGCCATCGGCCAGTGGTGCGAGCGGCGCTTCGGCGTACCGGCCGGCTGGCTGGATGCCGACCGCCACATCCTGCCGGTCAACGGCACCCGTGAAGCACTGTTCGCCTTCACCCAGGCCGTGGTCAACCGCGCCGATGACGGCCTGGTGGTCAGCCCCAACCCGTTCTACCAGATCTACGAAGGCGCAGCGCTGCTGGCCGGTGCTACCCCGCACTACCTGCCGTGCCTGGAGAGCAACGGGTTCAACCCCGACTTCGACGCCGTGCCGGCTGAAGTGTGGAAGCGTTGCCAGATCCTGTTCCTGTGTTCGCCGGGCAACCCCACCGGCGCACTGGTGCCGATGGGCACCCTGAAGAAGCTGATTGCCCTGGCCGACGAACACGACTTCGTGATTGCCGCCGACGAATGCTACAGCGAGCTGTACTTCGACGAGGATGCCCCGCCACCAGGCCTGCTGACTGCCTGTGTGGAACTGGGCCGCAGCGACTTCAAGCGCTGCGTGGTATTCCACAGCCTGTCCAAGCGCTCCAACCTGCCGGGCCTGCGCTCGGGCTTCGTCGCCGGTGACGCCGAGATCATCAAGCCGTTCCTGCTGTACCGTACCTACCACGGCTGCGCCATGCCGGTACAAACCCAGCTGGCCAGCATCGCTGCCTGGCAGGACGAGACGCATGTGCGCGAGAACCGCGACCAGTACCGCGCCAAGTACGATGCCGTGCTGGATATCCTGCAACCGGTGCTGGATGTGCAGCGGCCGGATGGCAGCTTCTACCTGTGGGCCAAGGTGCCAGGCGACGATGCCGAGTTCACCCGCGACCTGTTCGAAGCCCAGCATGTAACGGTGGTGCCGGGGTCGTACCTGTCGCGCGAAGTGGATGGCGTGAACCCGGGCGCCGGGCGTGTGCGCATGGCACTGGTTGCGCCGCTGGCCGAGTGCATCGAGGCGGCAGAGCGGATTCGCGCATTCCTGCAGAACCGCTGACCGCCCATTCGCGGGCATGCCCGCTCCCACACATACAGCACGAGCCGAGAAAGCGGTGCAGTACCTGTGGGAGCGGGCAAGCCCGCGAAGGGCCGCATAGCGGCCCCCTGCAATCTACTTGACTGCCCCCAGGTTCGCTTCACTCATATCCAGCTCACCCAGCACCTGCCGCACCACTTCATCCCCCACCAGGTGCTGGCGATGCAACTCATACAGCTCCAGCCGCTGCGCCCGCAGCGCCCGCAAGCGCAAACGCCGCTCCAGCAGGTCCATCTGCTCGGCCAGCGCCTTGGCTTCGGCGCTGTCGTTGTAGCTGTCCAGCTCATCGCGGTATTCCGCCATCAAGCGCGCCTTCAACTCGGTCGCCAGGGTCGCCTGCGCGGCATCCTGCGGCGCATTGCTGTCGATCACTTCCTCTGCCTCCAGCGCATGGATCGCCGCCTCGGCCGTACGTCGCCAGGCCTCCTGCACTTCCTGGTGCAAGCGCTCGTCCGGGCTCTTGGTCACCCCGCGCAGCAACAGTGGCAGCGCGATACAGGCACTGATCAACGACAGCAGGATCACCCCGGCCGCAATGAAGATCAGCAGGTCACGCTCCGGGAAGGCCTTGCCTGCACCCATCAACAACGGGATCGACATCACGCCGGCCAGAGTGACCGCACCGCGCACCCCACCCAGGGTCAGCAACCAGCAAGAGCGCGCCGTGGGCATCAGCACCAGCGCCGGCTTACCGCGCCAGCGGCGTACCACGCCGATCGAGCGCCAGATGCTCTGGACCCAGATGAACCGCAGCAAGATCAGCGCCACAAAGATCGCCACCACGTCCAGGCAGCGCCAGGCCAGGGTCGGCCAGACGGTGGGTTCATGGCTGACCACGGCCTTGATGATATCCGGCAGTTGCAGGCCCAGTAGCAGGAAGATCAGGCCGTTGAAGGCGAACTCCAGCAGCGACCACACGCTGCGGTTGAGCAGACGGGTGCTGGTCTGCCGTGGCAGCAGGTCGAGCCAGCTCTGCATCATGCCGGCCGCCACCGCCGAAAGGATGCCCGACACGCCCAGGCGCTCGGCCAGCACGTAGGCGGCGAACGGCAGCAGCAACATGAACACCACGTGGGTGGCCGGGTCGTCCCAGCCGCGGGCAATCATCCAGGCACGCAGGCGGCCGATCAGCCAGCTCAGGGCCACGCCCACCGCCAGGCCGCCCAGGGCGACCAGTACGAAGCTGAAGCTTGCGTCGGTCAACGAGAACACCCCGGTGATCGCCGCCGCCAGGGCAAACTTGAAGGTCACCAGGCCCGAGGCATCGTTCATCAGGGCCTCGCCCTGGAGCATGTGCATCAGCGGGGTGGGCAGGCGGTCCTGGGTAATGGCCGAAACCGCCACGGCGTCGGTTGGCGACAATACTGCGGCCAGGGCGAAGGCCACGGGCAGCGGGATGCTCGGCAGCAGCCAGTGAATGAAGTAACCCGCCCCGACCACGGTAAACAGCACGAGACCCACGGCCAGCGCCACCACCGGCCCACGAATGCGCCACAACTCGCGCTTGGGAATACGCCAGCCGTCGGCGAACAGCAACGGCGGCAGGAACAGGAACAGGAACAGCTCGGGGTCGAGTGCCACATGCAGGCCCAGTGTCGGCCACGCAAGCAAGGCGCCGGCGGCGATCTGTACCAACGGCAAGGGCAGCGGAATCATGCGGCCGACCAGCTTCGACACGCTGACCAGCGTCAGCAGGATGAGGACGGTGTAGGCGGACTGCATCCGGGAAAGCTTCCTTTGTGAACCAGAAACGACAACAGGGCGAAACATCGCCATTGAAACAATATGTTAGCGGCGATGGGCGATTCAGGGCCGCTGCACGATAGTCGCAGGTGGCGGATGAATATGTAACATGATGATACCCAGCAATCGTGACTGACGTTGGCGAGCATGTGCGCTAGTCAGGCTTGAACTGCTGGGATCCCGTCGTATAATCAACCTTAACGAATAACGTTAAGCATTCAGCCCCATGATTCGAAGCTTTAGCTGTGCCGACACGGAAGCACTTTTTACTCATGGAAAGACACGGCGTTGGTCAGATATCAAGTCAGTTGCGGAACGCAAACTGGCCATGCTCGATGCCGCAACAGAGCTGCGAGACCTTCGGTCGCCACCTGGCAACCGTCTCGAGGCATTGAGCGGCAACCGTGCAGGCCAGCACAGTATCCGTGTCAATGACCAATGGCGCCTGTGCTTTATCTGGACCGATAACGGGCCGATTAACGTTGAAATTGTCGATTACCACTGAGGTGCATCATGCTCAAGAACGGTATGCGTCCGATTCATCCCGGAGAAGTCCTGCGTGAGGACTTCCAGAAAGAAATGGGTTTCAGCGCCGCGGCACTGGCCCGGGCGCTAGGCGTTGCCACGCCAACCGTCAACAACATCCTGCGTGAACGGGGCGGTGTTTCCGCCGACATGGCGCTGCGCCTGTCCATCTGCCTGGACACCACCCCCGAGTTCTGGCTCAACCTGCAGACCGCCTTCGATCTGCGCACCGCCGAACAGCAACACGGTGATGAGATCATCGGTTCGGTACAGCGCCTGGTCGCTTGAGACATACCTTGATCAGTAAACATGGGCACCACGGGCGTGGCGCCGCGAGGATCGTTCCCGCATAATCCCGCGACTGAAATCGGAAAACGGAGAGGTTGGGGCCGCCTGTGATCCCCAATGCACACAATGACCTACACGCTCTACGGCATAAAAGCCTGTGACACCATGAAAAAGGCACGTACCTGGCTCGAAGACCAGGCCATCGCCTACGAATTCCACGACTACAAGACCCAAGGCATCGACCGTGACAGCCTGAACCGCTGGTGCGACGAACACGGCTGGGAAGTCATCCTCAACCGTGCCGGCACCACCTTCCGCAAGCTGGACGACGCCAGCAAGGCCGACCTCGACCAGGCCAAGGCCGTCGAGCTGATGCTGGCCCAGCCGTCGATGATCAAGCGCCCGGTGCTCGACCTTGGCGCGCGTACCCTGGTCGGCTTCAAGCCCGACCTGTACGCCGCTGCCCTGGCCTGAGCCCCTACCCTATTTCGCACGAGGTAATCACATGTCCAATACCCTGTTCAGCCTGGCCTTCGGTGTCGGCTCCCAGAACCGCCAGGGCGCCTGGCTGGAAGTGTTCTATGCGCAACCGCTGCTCAACCCGAGCGCCGAACTGGTCGCTGCAGTAGCCCCTGTTCTCGGTTACCAAGGTGGCAACCAGGCCATCGCCTTCAGCAACGCCCAGGCCGCGCAACTGGCCGAAGCCGTGAAAGGCGTGGATGCCGCCCAGGCCGCCCTGCTGACCCGCCTGGCCGAAAGCCACAAGCCGCTGGTCGCCACGCTGCTGGCCGAAGATGCCGCGCTGACCTCGACCCCAGAGGCCTACCTCAAGCTGCACCTGCTGTCCCACCGCCTGGTCAAGCCGCACGGCGTGAGCCTGGCCGGCATCTTCCCGCTGCTGCCGAACGTGGCCTGGACCAACCAGGGCGCGGTCGACCTGGCCGAACTCGCCGAACTGCAACTGGAAGCGCGCCTGAAGGGCGAGCTGCTGGAAGTATTCTCGGTGGACAAGTTCCCGAAAATGACCGACTACGTGGTCCCGGCCGGCGTACGTATCGCCGACACCGCCCGCGTGCGCCTGGGTGCCTACATCGGCGAAGGCACCACCATCATGCACGAAGGCTTCGTCAACTTTAACGCTGGCACCGAAGGCCCGGGCATGATCGAAGGCCGCGTTTCCGCTGGCGTATTCGTCGGCAAGGGCTCGGACCTGGGCGGCGGCTGCTCGACCATGGGCACCCTGTCCGGTGGCGGCAACATCGTCATCAAGGTTGGCGAAGGCTGCCTGATCGGCGCCAACGCCGGTATCGGCATTCCGCTGGGCGACCGCAACACCGTCGAAGCCGGCCTGTACATCACCGCCGGTACCAAGGTGAACCTGCTGGACGAGAACAACCAGCTGGTCAAAGTGGTCAAGGCCCGCGACCTGGCCGGCCAGACCGACCTGCTGTTCCGCCGCAACTCGCTGAACGGCGCGGTGGAGTGCAAGACCCACAAGTCGGCCATCGAGCTGAACGAGGCGCTGCACGCGCACAACTGAGAACCCTTCAACCGCTGCCGGAGCGAGCTTGCTCGCGAACAGCGGATTCTCAGCGTTTGAAATGTTAAGATCGGGTCTGGCACCACGCCAGACCCGATTTTCATTCCAGGCCCCGCGACCATGTTTCAGCCCTCCCCCTGGCGTGCCGATTTTCCCGCCATCGCCGCCCTGCAACGGCAGCACCAGACCTACCTGGACAGCGCCGCCACTACCCAGAAGCCGCAAGCCCTGCTCGATGCCCTGAGCCATTACTACGGCCATGGCGCGGCCAACGTGCACCGTGCCCAGCACTTGCCCGGCGCACTGGCGACCCAGGCCTTCGAAATCAGCCGCGACAAGGTTGCCGCCTGGCTCAATGCGGCAGACTCGCGGCAGATCATCTTCACCCACGGGGCCACTTCGGCGCTGAACCTGTTGGCCTACGGCCTGGAACACCGCTTCGAGGCGGGTGACGAAATTGCCGTCAGCGCTCTAGAGCACCATGCCAACCTGCTACCTTGGCAACAGCTGGCGCGCCGGCGCAACCTGCGCCTGGTAGTGCTGCCGCTGGATGCCGATGGCCGCATCGACCTGGACCAGGCGCTGCAACTGATCGGCCCGCGCACTCGGGTGCTGGCGGTGAGCCAGCTGTCCAACGTGCTGGGCACCTGGCAGCCGCTGCCGGCACTGCTGGCCCATGCCAGTGCGCAAGGCGCGCTGACCGTGGTCGACGGTGCCCAGGGCGTGGTGCATGGCCGCCATGATGTGCAGCAGCTTGGCTGCGACTTCTATGTGTTCTCCAGCCACAAGCTGTACGGCCCGGAAGGCGTCGGTGTGCTGTACGGCCGCAGCCAGGCGCTGGAACGGCTGCACCACTGGCAGTTCGGCGGTGAGATGGTGCAACTGGCCGAATACCAGAGCGCCAGCTTCCGTCCGGCACCACTGGGGTTCGAGGCAGGCACGCCGCCGATCGCCGGGGTGATCGGCCTGGGTGCGACCCTGGACTACCTGGCAAGCCTCGATGCCCAGGCACTCGAAGCTCATGAAACCAGCCTGCACCAGCACCTGCTGCGCGGCCTGAGGGACCGCGATGGCGTGCGCATCCTCGGCAAGCCACAGGCGGCCCTTGCCAGTTTCGTCATCGAAGGCGTGCATAACGCCGATATCGCCCATCTGCTGACCGAGCAAGGCATTGCCGTGCGTGCCGGGCACCACTGTGCCATGCCGCTGCTGAGGGACTTAGGCCTGGAGGGCGCGATCCGCGTCTCTTTGGGGCTGTATAACGACAGCGATGACTTGCAGCGTTTCTTCGAGGCGCTCGATCAAGGCCTGGAGCTGTTGCGATGAGCTTGCCGGACCAGGCGCGCCAGGCGCTGGAAGCTTTCGAGCAGGGCAAGGGCTGGGAACAGCGCGCGCGGCTGCTGATGCAGTGGGGCGACCGGCTGGAACCGCTGGATGAAACTGAAAAGACCGAGGCCAACCGGGTGCATGGCTGCGAAAGCCTGGTATGGCTGGTGGCCGAGCAGGTCGAGGGCTTGTGGCGGTTCAAGGCCAGCAGCGATGCACGCCTGTTGCGTGGGCTGCTGGCGTTGTTGCTGGTGCGGGTGCAGGGGTTGGCCAGTGAAGAGCTCGCCGGGCTCGATCTGCGTGAGTGGTTCACTCAGCTGGGCCTGGAGCGCCAACTTTCGCCATCGCGCAGCAATGGGCTGCATGCGGTGTTGCAGCGGATGGCGGAGCTGGCGTCCAACCGTTGAATCGGTGCTGGCCTCTTCGCGGGCTCGCCCGCTCCCACAGGTATCGCGTGGCGTTTTGGCTGGCGCTTTACCTGTAGGAGCGGCCTTGTGTCGCGAAAGGGCCGCAAAGCGGCCCCGTCAATCTCTGTGGTGGAACTGGGAACCTGGGGCCGCTACGCGCCCCTTTCGCGACACGAGGCCGCTCCTACAAGGACCGAGTGGGCCAGAAGCAGTTATTCAGGCTTGACCCGCTCCGAAGGCCGCCGCGCCCCCGCTACCAGTTTTTCCACCGCCTTGCTCGCCGCAACCATGCCAAAGGTCGCGGTCACCATCATCACCGCGCCAAAGCCACCCGAGCAGTCCAACCGCACGCCCTCGCCCACAAAGCTTTTCTGCAGGCAAACGCTGCCATCGCCCTTGGGGTAGCGCAGCTGTTCGCTGGAGAACACGCACGGCACGCCATAATTGCGGCTGACATTGCGCGAGAAGTTGTAATCGCGACGCAGGGTGGAGCGCACCCGCGAGGCCAGCGGGTCATTGAAGGTCTTGTTCAGGTCGGCGATCTGGATCTGTGTCGGGTCGATCTGCCCACCGGCGCCACCGGTGGTGACGATGGCGATCTTGCGCCGCCGGCACCAGGCGATCAGCGCCGCCTTGGCCATTACACTGTCGATGCAGTCGATCACACAGTCGAGGTTCTCGGTAATGTACTCGACCATGGTGTCGCGGGTGACGAAGTCGGCCACAGCATGCACCGTGCACGCCGGGTTGATCGCCCGCAGGCGCTCGGCCATGACCTCGACCTTGAGCCGCCCCACCTGCCCTTCCAGCGCATGGGCCTGGCGGTTGGTGTTGCTGACGCATACATCGTCGAGGTCGAACAGGGTGATCTCGCCCACGCCACTGCGGGCCAGCGCTTCCGCCGCCCACGAGCCTACCCCGCCAATACCGACCACGGCCACATGGGCCTGGCCCAGACGGTGCAACCCCTGGTCGCCATAAAGCCGGGCGACACCGGCGAAGCGTGGATCTTCTGTGCTCATGTTCATACCCCAAAAAACCGGCGCGCATTATATGCCAGGGGGCCCATGGCCTGCATCGTTAGGAAAGAGACTACCAACCCTGCTTTAATGTCCTATCACTTCGACACATATGGACGACAATGTCTTCACGTAAATTCGGCCTGAACCTGGTCGTGGTCCTGGCCATCGCCGCGTTGTTCACCGGGTTCTGGGCGCTGATCAACCGCCCGGTCTCCGCCCCCGCCTGGCCAGAACAGATATCCGGCTTCTCGTATTCACCGTTCCGCCTGGGCGAAAGCCCGCAGAAGGGCCAGTACCCCAGTGACGACGAGATGCGCCAGGACCTGGAGCAGTTGAGCAAACTGACCGACAGCATCCGGATCTACACCGTGGAGGGCACCCAGGCGGATATCCCGCGCCTGGCCGAGGAATTCGGCCTGCGGGTGACTCTGGGCATCTGGATCAGCCCGGACCTGGAGCGCAACGAACGCGAAATCGCCACAGCCATCCAGCTGGCCAACACCTCGCGCAGCGTGGTGCGGGTTGTGGTCGGCAACGAGGCACTGTTCCGCGAAGAAGTCACCCCGGAAAACCTGATCAAGTACCTGGACCGGGTACGCGCAGCGGTCAAGGTGCCGGTGACCACCAGTGAGCAGTGGCACATCTGGAAGGAAAACCCGCAGTTGGCCAAGCACGTCGACCTGATTGCCGCGCACATCCTGCCGTACTGGGAGTTCGTGCCGATGAAGGATTCGGTGGAGTTCGTGCTCGACCGCGCCCGCGAGCTGAAGCACCAGTTCCCGCGTAAACCCCTGCTGCTGTCGGAAGTCGGCTGGCCGAGCAACGGCCGCATGCGCGGCGGCGCCGATGCTACCCAGGCCGACCAGGCCATCTACCTGCGTACCTTGGTCAACACCCTCAACCGCCGCGGTTACAATTACTTCGTGATCGAGGCCTACGACCAGCCGTGGAAGGCCAGTGACGAAGGCTCGGTGGGCGCCTACTGGGGCGTGTACAACGCCGAGCGCCAGCAAAAATTCAACTTCGACGGCCCGGTGGTGGCGATCCCCCAATGGCGCGCCCTGGCGGTGGCCTCGGTGGTGCTGGCAATGATCGCCCTGATGGTGCTGTTCATCGACGGTTCGGCCCTGCGCCAGCGTGGCCGTACCTTCCTCACCTTCATCACCTTCCTGTGCGGTTCGGTGCTGGTATGGATCGCCTACGACTACAGCCAGCAATACAGCACCTGGTTCAGCCTGACCGTGGGCGTGCTGCTGGCCCTCGGCGCGCTGGGCGTGTTCATCGTGCTGCTGACCGAGGCCCACGAACTGGCCGAGGCGGTATGGATACACAAGCGCCGGCGCGAATTCCTGCCGGTGCAGGCCGACAGCGCCTACCGGCCCAAGGTGTCGGTGCACGTACCGTGCTACAACGAGCCGCCGGAGATGGTAAAACAGACCCTTGACGCACTGGCAGCGCTGGATTACCCCGACTACGAAGTGCTGGTGATCGACAACAACACCAAGGACCCGGCCGTGTGGGAGCCGCTCAAGGCCCATTGCGAGAAACTCGGCGAGCGCTTCAAATTCTTCCATGTCGCGCCCCTGGCCGGTTTCAAGGGCGGCGCGCTGAACTACCTGATCCCGCACACCGCCAAGGACGCCGAGGTGATCGCGGTGATCGACTCGGACTACTGCGTCGACCGCAACTGGCTCAAGCACATGGTGCCGCACTTCGCCGACCCAAAGATTGCTGTGGTGCAGTCGCCGCAGGACTACCGCGACCAGCACGAAAGCGCTTTCAAGAAGCTGTGCTACAGCGAATACAAGGGCTTCTTCCACATCGGCATGGTCACCCGCAACGACCGTGACGCGATCATCCAGCACGGCACCATGACCATGACCCGGCGCAGTGTGCTGGAAGAGCTGGGCTGGGCCGAGTGGTGCATCTGCGAGGACGCCGAACTGGGCTTGCGGGTATTCGAGAAGGGCCTGTCGGCCGCCTATGCCCACAACAGCTACGGCAAGGGCCTGATGCCCGATACCTTCATCGACTTCAAGAAGCAACGCTTCCGCTGGGCCTACGGCGCCATTCAGATCATCAAGCACCACGCCAGCGCCCTGCTGCGCGGCAAGGGCAGCGAGCTGACCCGCGGCCAGCGCTACCACTTCCTGGCCGGCTGGCTGCCGTGGATCGCCGATGGCATGAACATCTTCTTCACCATCGGCGCGCTGCTGTGGTCGGCGGCGATGATCATCGTGCCGCACCGGGTCGACCCGCCGCTGATGATCTTTGCCATTCCGCCGCTGGCACTGTTCTTCTTCAAGGTCGGCAAGATCATCTTCCTCTACCGCCGCGCGGTAGGGGTGAACCTGAAGGATGCCTTTGCTGCGGCGCTGGCGGGGCTGGCGCTGTCGCATACCATCGCCAAGGCGGTGCTGTACGGGTTCTTCACCAGCAGCATGCCGTTCTTCCGCACACCTAAGAACGCCGACAGCCACGGGCTGCTGGTGGCGATTTCCGAGGCGCGGGAAGAGCTGTTCATCATGTTGCTGCTGTGGGGCGCAGCGCTGGGCATCTACCTGGTACAGGGGCTGCCGAGCTCGGACATGCGCTTCTGGGTGGCAATGTTGCTGGTGCAGTCGTTGCCTTATGTGGCGGCCCTGGTGATGGCGTTCCTGTCTTCGCTGCCCAAGCCCGGGGAAAAGGCTGCCGAACCGCAACAGGCTTGAGGGGTGCTGGAACGGCCTGATATTCAGAAGTGACCGCGAACCGGCCCCACGGCCAGGCGGGACAATGGCCGCTTGAGCCATTCCAGACGCTGTTCGACGCCGACCAGCGTTCTGGGCCTCTTCTCTCAAGTACCCGCCGAGGCCACCACGTGCTGACGCGCGCCATGCAAAATATTGAAGTTCCGTTTAGCTGGAACTTCAATGACCCCAGCGTCCCAGGCATGGCATTCGGTGCGGTTCCTAATTAAAAACCGGGCAGACCACGTCCACCAGAGGCATTCACGCGCCCACGTATCCTGGCAACTCTTATAGTTGTTGACAAACAGGGGAACTCCTAAGCTGAACGCTCTAAGTTAATTACCAGGAGTGAACAATGATGTGCCAGCAGCGTCCAACAGAAAACTCTTTCAAAATTGAACCAACCCGCATCAGCTTTAGCTACTTGAACCAACGAAAAGACAGCCTTCGGTGCACGATAAATACGAACGAAACAACCTACGAAACTGAAATCAGTGAAGTGCTGGTACCTCTCATGCTAATGGCTCGCGAAAAAATCAATGATGAAACAACCTATGTAAATATGTGGGCAGAAAATGCCGACAGTGGCGGCAGGAACATTACAATTACCAGCCTCGGCATTAACCAACTCTAAAGAAACAGCGGCAGTTATCAGCAGGATAACTGCCGCTGTCACAGGTAAAAACAAGCCTTTCTGATACCCGCACATGGCGCCATTCATATGCAACTGGGTGAAGGGTGTTTAGCCAATAACAAACGTTGCACATGCCACTGAAAACGTTGCGCCATCACCTAGGCCAATCCGGTCGTACCTTTTACATCCATTTGATATAAGATAACGCCCCTCAGATTTCCCCGCCTTGCCTTGCCCCGGAGTCCCCCATGACGGCCCCTACCGAGCTCTCGCCTACCCTTCAACTGGCCTGCGACCTGATCCGCCGCCCCTCGGTCACCCCCGTCGACGCCGACTGCCAGGCGCAGATGATGAACCGCCTGGGCGCCGTGGGCTTCCAGCTCGAGCCGATGCGCTTCGAGGACGTCGACAACTTCTGGGCCACCCACGGCAGCCAGGATGGCCCGGTGCTGTGCTTTGCCGGCCACACCGACGTGGTCCCCACCGGCCCGGTGCAGCAATGGCAACATGAGCCGTTCGAAGCGCTGATCGACGCCGACGGCATGCTCTGCGGCCGTGGCGCCGCCGACATGAAAGGCAGCCTGGCCTCCATGGTTATTGCCAGCGAGCGCTTCGTGCAGGACTACCCGGGGCACCGCGGCAAGGTCGCGTTCCTGATCACCAGCGACGAGGAAGGCCCGGCCCACCATGGCACCAAGGCCGTGGTCGAGCGCCTGAAAGCACGCAACGAGCGCCTGGACTGGTGCATCGTCGGCGAACCCTCCAGCACCACCCTGCTGGGTGACGTGGTCAAGAACGGCCGCCGTGGCTCGCTGGGCGCCAAGCTGACCGTACGCGGCAAGCAGGGCCATGTGGCCTACCCGCACCTGGCGCGCAATCCGATCCACCTGGCCGCACCGGCCCTGGCGGAACTGGCGGCCGAGCACTGGGATGAAGGCAATGCGTTCTTCCCGCCGACCAGCTTCCAGATCTCCAACCTCAACTCCGGCACCGGCGCCACCAACGTGGTCCCAGGCGAGCTGACCGCACTGTTCAACTTCCGCTTCTCCACCGAGTCCACCGTCGAAGGCCTGCAGGCGCGGGTGTCGGCGATCCTCGACAAGCATGAACTGGACTGGTCGATCGACTGGGCGCTGTCGGGCCTGCCGTTCCTCACCGAGCCGGGCGAATTGCTGGACGCCGTCTCGGCCAGCATCAAGGGCGTCACCGGCCGTGACACCCAGCCGTCGACCAGCGGCGGTACCTCCGATGGCCGCTTCATCGCCACCATGGGCACCCAGGTGGTCGAGCTCGGCCCGGTCAACGCCACCATCCACCAGGTGGATGAACGGATCCTGGCAAGCGACCTTGATCTGCTGACCGAAATCTATTACCAGACCCTGGTCCGGTTGCTCGCCTGATGCTCGCCTGCCCTCTTTGCCAGGCACCACTGAGCCGGCTCGACAACGGTGTGGTGTGCCCGGCCGGCCACCGCTTCGACCGGGCCCGCCAGGGTTACCTGAACCTGCTGCCGGTGCAGCACAAGAACAGCCGCGACCCGGGTGACAACCAGGCCATGGTCGAAGCCCGCCGCGATTTCCTCGACGCCGGCCACTATGCGCCGGTGGCGCGCCGCCTGGCCGAACTGGCCGCCGAGCGCCAGCCCGGAGCCTGGCTGGACATCGGCTGCGGCGAGGGTTACTACACTGCGCAAATCGCCCAAGCCCTGCCGGCTGCCGACGGCTAT
The DNA here is from genome assembly GCF_002113295.1 of Pseudomonas sp. B10(2017). Lineage (NCBI taxonomy): Bacteria > Pseudomonadati > Pseudomonadota > Gammaproteobacteria > Pseudomonadales > Pseudomonadaceae > Pseudomonas > Pseudomonas sp. B10(2017). The sequence continues at coordinate 68,475 of NZ_NEJU01000022.1, read as the reverse complement.
GCCCTGGACATCTCCCGTGAGGCAGTCAAGCGTGCCTGCCGCCGCGCACCCGAAGTTACCTGGATGGTCGCCAGCATGGCCCGCGTGCCGCTTGCCGACGCCAGCTGCCAGTTCATCGCCAGCGTGTTCAGCCCGCTGGACTGGGCCGAGGCCAAGCGCCTGCTCAGCCCCGGCGGCGGCCTGATGCGGGTCGGCCCCACCAGCGGCCACCTGATGGAACTGCGCGAAGTGCTCTACGATGAAGTACGCCCTTACGCCGACGACAAACACTTGGCCCTGGTGCCCGAAGGCATGGCCCATGCCCACAGCGAAACCCTGGAGTTCCGCCTGAGCCTGGCCGCGCCCAAGGCCCGCGCCGACCTGCTGGCCATGACCCCGCACGGCTGGCGTGCCAGTGCCGAAAAACGTGCCCGGGTAATCGACCAGCCCGATCCGTTCGAGGTCACGGTTTCCATGCGTTATGACTATTTCGTGCGCCAAGACTGAGCACACCCGGAGCCCTTATGCGCCAACCTGATATCGAGATCTACCTGAAGGACGCCGACGTCGACCACAAACAGATTGCCGAGTGGCTCGCCCAGGCAATCGGCCCATGCAGCGAATGGAAGCAGAAAGGCCATACCTTCAAATGCCAGGCCGGTAACATTCCGGTCACCTGGCTACCCAAGGCTGTAGGGAAATGGAACAGCCTGTACCTGGAAAGCGACCAGACGCCGTGGGCCGATGACGTCGCCTGCGCCCGCGCCGCATTTGCCGCACTGGGCGTGGAAGTGCGCTGCGCGCCAGGTGGCTGGGTGGAGGAAGATGGGGAAGAAGATGCCGACCGTTGGGTCCGCATCAGCGCCGACGGTGAAGAGGAAATCACCTGGCGTACATGAATGCACTGCATTCGTTGCGGGAGCCCGGCTTGCCGGCGATGCAGGCAACACGGTGCCTGGCATCGGCTTCGCCGGTGATCGCCGGCAAGCCAGCTCCCACAACAAGCCTTACAGCATGAGGCTCAGAGGCCCACTACGTCCTCGGCTTGCAGGCCTTTCTGGCCCTGCACGCAGGCGTATTCCACCCGCTGACCTTCGACCAGGGTACGATGCCCCTCACCGCGGATCGCCCGATAGTGGACGAATACATCCGCACCACCTTCGCGCTGAATGAAGCCATAACCCTTGGCATCGTTGAACCACTTTACATTCCCAGTCTCACGAGACGACATCTGAACTACTCCGGATTTTTATTGTGAAGATCGCCTTGCAGACACAGAGTCCCTCCCTGTGTCGACGCCGCTTGCGCAAATATCTTGCAAGTGGCAGGCCGAGTATATGACACAGAACAAAAAAATTTGATGACCGTCGCGCCGTTCGGCGATTTTTGCTGAACTTGCGCGGATACGGCAGACTAATTGGCTGGATACCCACCTGAAAATCACTCCCAGGGCACACACCCCATGACCCGTTCCCCCCTGCGCCGCCTGATCTTCGGCGCCCTGCGTCGCCTGTTGTACCTGTGGGTGCGCTCCGAGACCATCAACCAGTCCTCCCTCACCCTCAAGCTCGACCGCAGCCGCCCGGTGTTCTATGCCCTGCCCTCGCCCGCGCTCACCGACCTGGCCGTGCTCGACCACGAATGCACCAAGGCAGGTCTGCCGCGCCCGGTGCTACCGGTGGCGGTCGGCCCGCTGCAGGAGCCGGCGGCATTCTTCTACCTGACCCCGGACCCGGACTGGCTCGGCCGCCACGACAAGCGCGGTGCCCCGCCTACCCTGGAGCGCCTGGTCGCCGCCGTCAGCCAGCATGCCGAAGAGGATGCGCAGATCATTCCGGTCAGTGTGTTCTGGGGCCAGACCCCGGCAAGTGAATCCAGCCCGTGGAAGTTGCTGTTCGCCGACAGCTGGGCGGTTACCGGGCGCCTGCGCCGGCTGCTGACCGTGCTGATCCTCGGGCGCAAGACGCGGGTGCAGTTCTCCGCGCCCATCCACCTGCGCGAACTGGTACAGCACAACAAGGGCCACGAACGCACCGTACGTATGGCCCAGCGCCTGATGCGCGTGCACTTTCGCAACCTGAAAACCGCCGTCATCGGCCCGGACATCTCGCACCGTCGCAACCTGGTCAAAGGCCTGATCCACGCGCCCCAGGTGCGCCAGGCCATCGTCGATGAGGCGCAGCGCGAAAACCTGCCGCTGGCCAAGGCCGAAGCCCAGGCCCTGCGCTATGGCAACGAGATTGCCTCGGACTACACCTACACCGCGATCCGCTTCCTCGAAGTGGTGCTGAGCTGGTTCTGGAACAAGATCTACGACGGCATCAAGGTCAACCATATCGAGCAGGTGCAAGGCATCGCACCCGGCCACGAAGTAATCTATGTGCCGTGCCACCGCAGCCATATCGACTACCTGCTGCTGTCGTACCTGCTGTTCCGCAACGGCCTGACACCACCGCACGTGGCCGCGGGCATCAACCTCAACATGCCACTGGTGGGTAACCTGTTGCGTCGTGGCGGTGCCTTCTTCATGCGCCGCACGTTCAAGGGCAACCCGCTGTACACCGCGGTGTTCAACGAGTACCTGCATACCCTGTACACCAAGGGCTTCCCGGTGGAGTACTTCGTCGAAGGCGGCCGCTCGCGCACCGGGCGCATGCTGCAGCCGCGCACCGGGATGCTGGCCATTACCCTGCGCAGCTTCCTGCGTTCGTCGCGCACGCCGATCGTGTTCGTGCCGGTGTACATCGGCTACGAGCGCGTGCTCGAAGGCCGCACCTACCTGGGCGAACTGCGCGGTGCCAGCAAGAAGAAAGAGTCGATCTTCGATATCTTCAAGGTATTTGGCGCGCTAAAACAGCGCTTTGGCCAGGTATACGTGAACTTCGGCGAGCCGATCCGCCTGGCCGGCTTCCTCGACCAGCAACAGCCCGGCTGGCGTGAACAGGATCACGGCCCGCAGTACCGCCCGGCCTGGCTCAATGCAACCACCGCCCGCCTGGGCGAAACCGTGGCTCGTCACCTCAACGAGGCGGCCGCGATCAACCCGGTCAACCTGGTGGCCCTGGCTCTGCTGTCCACCAGCCGCCTGGCCCTGGACGAGCGCGCCTTGACCCGCGTGCTCGACCTGTACCTGACCTTGCTGCGCCAGGTGCCCTACTCGCCGCACACCACCCTGCCGGATGGCGACGGCCAGGCGCTGATCGAACACGTGCGCGGGATGAACCTGGTGGCCGAGCAGAAGGACGCCTTGGGTCGCATCCTGTACCTGGATGAAGGCAACGCGGTACTGATGACCTATTACCGTAACAACGTGCTGCACATCTTCGCCCTGCCGGCGCTGCTGGCGAGCTTCTTCCTCAGCAGCTCGCGCATGAGCCGCGAACTGCTGGGCCAGTATGTGCACGCGCTGTACCCTTACCTGCAGGCCGAACTGTTCCTGCGCTGGTCGCCGGAGCAACTGGATGAGGTGATTGACCAGTGGCTGGCCGCGCTGGTCGAGCAAGGGCTGCTGCGCCAGGACAACGACACCTACATTCGCCCGGCACCCAGTTCGCGGCAGTTCGTGTTGCTGGCCCTGCTCGCCCGCACCATCACCCAGACCCTGCAGCGTTTCTACATGGCCACCTCGCTGCTGCTGAACAGCGGGCAGAACAGCCTCAGCGCCGAAGAACTGGAAGACCTGTGCGTGATGATGGCCCAGCGCCTGTCGATCCTGCACGGCCTGAACGCCCCGGAGTTCTTCGACAAGACCCTGTTCCGCCACTTCATCCAGACCCTGCTCGAGCAAGGCGTGCTGCATGCAGATGCCCAGGGCAAGCTGGGTTATCACGACAAGCTCGGCGAGCTGGCCGAAGGCGTGGCCAAGCGCGTGCTGTCGGCGGAACTGCGCCTGTCGATCCGCCAGGTGGCATTGCACCGAGATGAGCCTGCAGAGGTCATGCAAAGGTAGTTTTTCAGGCTGCTCTCGGCCCTTGGGAGGGATCAGGATCACGGCGCTACTTCAAGCCCATCCCTCTCAAGGAGCACCAACATGACTCAAATGAAGACGCTGGACGTTGAAATCGTTTCCTCAGGCGATAACACGCTTGCGCCATCCGGACTGGTTGAATTGAGGCTGATCGATATCACCAAAGCAGATGCACGCTCCATCAGCCTTGCCGAGCTGCGCCTGCGTTGTGGCGGCCTGATGCCGATCAATCTGCCGCTGACTTTCGATACCAGCATTATCGACCCAAACCGCAGCTATGCCCTCGCCGTGCGCATCGAGGTAGACGGCAAACTGCGCTACATCAACACCAGCCGTCACTCGATAGAACCAGCCACTGTATCGGGTACACAACGGGTAACTGTCGACCCGGTTGCCACCTGAAACACTCACCTGTCGGTGCCACCCTGTGGACTGCACAGGGCGGCCTGACCGTTTCAAGCAAACTGGATGCAGTCGGCCTGCGACCACCGCGCCGTAGCTGAATATTGCGCTTCGCGTTGCTCACCCCTCTCTTTGTCGTATCTTCATCAAGGACCCGCCAGAAGAAATCCGCTAAAGTCCCTGGAGTTGGCCACAAGCCAACGCCAAGGACTTCGGAGATACCATGAAAAAGCTCTTTATGCTGTGTTGCGCATCCTTGCTCGCAGCCTGTTCCAGCCACACCCCGTCCAACCAGGCCAGCCTGGATGGCGAAGTCTTCTACCTGCAGCGCAGCGCCCTGCCACCTGCCGCCACCCTCAGCGTGGAGCTGCAGGACGTCTCGCTGATGGACGCCCCGGCGGTTACCCTGGCCCGCCAGGCCGGCCCGGTCAAAGGCAACGTACCGCTGCCATTCCACCTCACCTACGACCCAGCCCAGATCAAGCCCGGCCACCGCTATGCGGTAAGCGCGCGCATCGAGCTGGACGGCAAGCTGCTGTTCATCAACACCGAACACCACGGCGTCATGCTTGACGGCAGTGACCCACAGCCCGTGCGGATCAAGGTCGATCCAGTCCGCTGATACCCGTATTCATCTGTTTACAAGGAAAGCTTCATGATCCGCACTTCCCTGCGTTTCACCACCCTGTGTGCCGGCCTGCTGCTATCGGCCAGTGCCCTGGCCCTGTCGCTGGGCGACCTGACCCAAAAGGACGCCACCGGCGGCCTGAAGGATGCCCTGACCCAAGGCGCACAACTGGCCGTCAAGCAGCTGAGCACCCCGGGTGGGTTCAGCAACAACCCTGACGTGCGCATCGAACTGCCAGGCAACCTGGGCAAGGCCGCCAAGGCGATGAAGATGTTCGGCAAGGGTGAACAGGTCGAAGCCCTGGAAACCAGCATGAACAAGGCCGCCGAGGCTGCCGTGCCGCAGGCCCAGGCGATTCTGGTGGATGCCGTGAAGAACATGAGTGTGACCGATGCCAAAGGCATCCTCGCCGGCGGTGACGACTCGGCTACCCAGTACCTGAACAAGAGCAGCCGCGAGCAGATCCGCGCCAAGTTCCTGCCAATCGTCAAGCAGGCTACCGACAAGGTTGGCCTGGCTCAGCAGTACAACAACTTTGCCGGGCAGGCCGTGGCGTTGGGTGTGGTCGATGCCAAGAGCGCCAGCATCGAGAACTACGTGACTGAAAAGGCACTGGATGGCCTGTTCGAGATGATTGCCAAGCAGGAGCAGAGCATTCGCCAGAACCCGGCCGAAGCGGCTACCAGCCTGGCCAAGAAGGTCTTCGGCGCCCTCTGAGGGCCCTGGGGGCTGCTTTGCAGCCCATCGCGACACAAGGCCGCTCCTACATTGATCGGCGAATGCAGGACCTTTGTAGGAGCGGCCTTGTGTCGCGATAGGAGGGCAAAGCCCTCCCCTGCGGTCTTCAGCCCTTCTTCACCCTGAACCACGCCGCATACAACGCCGGCAGGAACAGCAGGGTCAGCACCGTGGCCACGATCAACCCGCCCATGATCGCCACCGCCATCGGCCCGTAGAACACACTGCGCGACAACGGAATCATCGCCAGCACCGCTGCCAGTGCGGTCAGCACGATCGGGCGGAAGCGCCGCACCGTGGCTTCGATGATCGCTTGCCAGCGATCCAGCCCCGCCGCGATGTCCTGCTCGATCTGGTCCACCAGAATCACCGAGTTGCGCATGATCATCCCCGCCAGGGCAATGGTGCCAAGCATGGCGACAAAGCCGAACGGCTGGCGGAATACCAGCAAGAACAAGGTCACGCCAATCAGCCCCAGCGGCGCAGTGAGGAACACCATCACCGTGCGCGAGAAGCTGCGCAGCTGGATCATCAGCAAGCTCAGCACCACCACCACGAACAGCGGCATGCCGGCATTCACCGACTTCTGCCCACGCTCGGAGTCCTCGACCGTGCCGCCCACTTCCAGCAAATAACCATCCGGCAGCTTGGCACGAATGTCACGCAGGGTCGGTTCTATCTGTTTCACCAGCGTCGCCGGCTGCTCCTTGTCGTAGATATCGGCGCGCACGGTCACCGTCGGCAAACGGTTACGGTGCCAGATGATGCCTTCTTCGAAGCCGTACTCCAGGGTCGCAACCTGCGACAGCGCCACGCTCTGGCCATTGTCGGTCGGCAGCGCCAGGCTGCCGAGGTTGCCCAGCTCGCTGCGTTCCTGCCGGGTGCCGCGCAGCAGGATCTCGATCAGCTCGTTGTCCTCGCGGTACTGGCTGACCGTGGTGCCGGTCAGCGAGCTTTGCAGGAAGTTCGACAGGTGAGCGGTGCTCACGCCCAAGGCGCGGGCGCGGTCCTGATCGATCTCGAGGAACACCGCCTTGCTCGGCTCTTCCCAGTCCAGGTGCACGTTCACCACATGCGGGTTCTGGCGCACCTTGTCGGCCACTTCGCGGGCCAGCGCACGCGCCTTCTCGATGTGCTCGCCAGTCACCCGGAACTGCACCGGATAACCCACGGGCGGGCCGTTTTCCAGGCGGGTGACCCGGGCACGCAGGTCGGGGAACTGCTGGTCCACGGTGCTGATCAGCCAGCTGCGCAGGCGCTCGCGGTCTTCCATCGACTTGGCCAGTACCACGAACTGGGCGAAGCTGGCCGCCGGCAGCTGCTGGTCCAGCGGCAGGTAGAAACGCGGGGAACCGGTGCCCACGTAGGCCACGTAGTTGTCGATACCCTCCTGCTGCTTGAGCAACACCTCAAGTTGCTTGACCCGCTCGGCGGTGTTGGCCAGCGAGGCACCCTCGGCCAGTTTCAGGTCGACCATCAGTTCCGGGCGCCCGGAGGCCGGGAAAAATTGCTGGGGCACGAAGCGGAACAACAGGATACTGCCGACAAAGGCGGCAACGGTCAGCAGGATCACCGTCTTGCGCCGCCGCACGCACCATTCGACCACCCGCCGTACACGCTGGTAGAACGGTGTGGCGTAAGGGTCTGGCGCGTGGCCATCCTTGCCATGGCGCGCGCCATGCAGCTTGGCCAGGTCCGGCAGCAGGCGCTCACCCAGGTAAGGCACGAATACCACGGCAGCCACCCAGGAGGTCAGCAAGGCAATGGTCACTACCTGGAAGATCGAACGGGTGTATTCGCCCGTACTGGAGGCTGCTGTGGCAATGGGCAGGAACCCCGCCGCCGTGATCAGGGTGCCGGTGAGCATCGGGAAGGCGGTGCTGCTCCAGGCGTAGCTGGCCGCCTTGAGGCGGTCGTAGCCCTGCTCCATCTTGATCGCCATCATTTCCACGGCAATGATCGCGTCATCGACCAACAAGCCCAGGGCCAGCACCAGCGCGCCAAGGGAGATCTTGTGCAGGCCGATGCCGAAGTAGTGCATGGCGGCGAAGGTCATGGCCAGCACCAGCGGGATGGCCAGCGCCACCACCAGCCCCGTGCGCAGGCCCAGCGAGAAGAAGCTCACCAGCAGCACGATGACCAGCGCCTCGACCAGCACCTGGACAAACTCGCCCACACCAGCCTTGACCGCTGCCGGCTGGTCCGAGACCTTGCGCAGCTCCATGCCGGCTGGCAGGCTGCGCGCCAGGCGCTCGAACTCGCTTTCCAATGCCTTGCCCAGCACCAGGATGTCGCCGCCATCCTTCATCGAAACCGCCAGGCCAATGGCATCCTCGCCCATGAAGCGCATGCGCGGTGCGGGCGGGTCGTTGAAGCCGCGGTGCACCTCGGCCACATCGCCGATACGGAAGGTGCGGTCACCCACGCGGATGGGGAACTGGCGAATCTGCTCGACGCTGTCGAAGCGCCCGCTCACCCGCAGTTGCAGGCGCTCGCTGGGCATTTCGAAGAAGCCAGCGGTGCTGACCGCATTCTGCTCCTGCAGGGCCTGCTGCACGGCCTCCAGCGGCACGCCGAGGGTGGCCAGCTTGAGGTTGGACAGCTCGATCCAGATTTTCTCGTCCTGCAGGCCGATCAGCTCGACCTTGCCCACATCCTTGACCCGCTGCAACTGGATCTGGATACGGTCGGCATAGTCCTTGAGCACCGCGTAGTCGAAGCCCTCCCCCGTCAGCGCATAGATATTGCCGAAGGTGGTGCCGAACTCGTCATTGAAAAACGGGCCCTGGATCTCCGGCGGCAAGGTGTGGCGGATGTCGGCGACCTTCTTGCGGATCTGGTACCACAGCTCGGGAATGTCCTTGGAATGCAGCGAGTCGCGGGCCATGAAGGTGACCTGCGATTCGCCCGGGCGGGAGAACGAGACGATTCGCTCGTACTCGCCGGTTTCCATCAGCTTCTTTTCGATGCGCTCGGTGACCTGGCGGGACACTTCCTCAGCGGTGGCACCGGGCCACAGGGTACGGATGACCATGGCCTTGAAGGTGAACGGTGGGTCCTCGCTCTGGCCGAGCTTGGTGTAGGACATGGCGCCAATGGCCGCCAGCAGGATCATCAGGAACAGGACGAGCTGGCGGTTGCGCAGCGCCCAGGCAGAAAGGTTGAAACCCATCGGGACTTACTCCTTGGCCGTCAGGTTCACTACGCGATTGGTACGGTCCACGGGGCGTATCTCCTGGCCCTCGCGCAATACATGGCCACCTGCGGCGACAACCCAGTCGTCGGGGGCGAGGCCTTCAAGCACGGGTACGCTGTCGGCGCCGTAGGGCCCCAGGCGCACTACGGCCCGCTCCAGGCGGCTTTCCTTGTTGACCCGCCAGACGTAGGCCTGGCCGTTTTCCGCAGTGACTGCCGACAGCGGCACCGCCAGCGGGATCTGCCCTTCGTGGGCGATGAACACCCGGGCGCTCTGGCCCAGCTCTGCCGGCGTGGCAGCCGTGGTAAAGGCGATGCGGGCAGCGAAGGTGCGCGAACGCGGGTCGGCGGCCGGTGACAACTCGCGGATGCGCCCCTGGAAGCGCTCTTGCGGGTGCGACCACAACTCGACGCTCACCGGCTGGCCCACGGCGAAGCGGGCGAACTGCTGCTCCGGCAGGCCGATAGCCACTTCCCGTTCGCCATCGGCGGCCAGGGTGAACACAGTCTGCCCCGCGGCGACCACCTGGCCCACTTCCACCTGGCGCTTGGCGATCACTCCGGCCTGGGGTGCGCGCAGCACAGCATATTCAGCCTGGTTGCCAGCCACGTCGAACTCGGCCTTGGCCTGTTTCAGCCGGGCCAGGCCGGCGCGGTAGAGGTTTTCGGCGTTATCGAACTGGGAATGGCTGACCATCTGCCGGTCCAGCAGCTTCTGGTAGCGATCGCGCTCGGCGCGCACCAGCGACAGGTTGGCCTCGGCGGCGGCCAGCTGGGCACGGTTGGCTTCCAGTTGCAGGCGCACATCCTGCGGGTCCAGCTCGGCCAGCGGCTGGTCGGCCTTGACCCGCTGCCCTTCCTCGACCAGGCGTTTGCTGACCTTGCCGCCAATGCGGAAAGCCAGTTCCGGCTCGAAGCGCGCCCGCACTTCGCCGGGGTAACTGTCGGCAGCGGCTTCGGCCGGCTGCGGCTGCACTACCAACGCCGGGCGCGGCGCAGCAGGTGGGGCGGCTTCCTGGCCGCACGCCGCCAGCAACAGCACGGCAGCGGCGGACAGAGCGATGGACAAGGCATGGCGCAACATGATGAATCCTTTCCCAGAGAGCACATCGAATATTTATACTGACAAGTATATTAAATGAGGCAGTGGGTGCCGGGAAGGGTATGTACCGTTTTTTGCAGAGCAGTGATTGAGCGTTGTGGGAGCGGTTTCACCCGAATGGCGTCTGAGCCGGTAAGATGAGCGAATCTTCAACCAGATGCAGACCACGATGTCCAACGACGCCCCCATCGGCCCGGGCCGGCCCAAGGATCTGGCCAAACGCGAGGCGATTCTCGAAGCAGCCAAGGCCCTGTTCCTCAGCCTTGGCTACGCCAACACCAGCATGGATGCGGTCGCTGCGGCGGCAGGTGTTTCAAAGCTCACCGTATACAGCCACTTCACCGACAAGCAGACGCTGTTCTGCTCGGCGGTCATGGCAACCTGCCAGATCCAGTTGCCCGACCTGCTGTTCGAGTACCCCGAGGGGGCGCCGGTGGAAGAGGTGCTGCTGACCATTGCCCGTGGCTTCCAGGCGCTGATCAGCAGCGATGAAGCGGTCAAGCTCAGCCGCCTGATCATGGCCCAGGGCAGCCTGGACCCGAGCTTTGGCGAGTACTTCTACGAAGCCGGGCCCAAGCGCGTGCTGGCGGGGATGGAAGCTTTGCTGCGCGGGGCGCACGAGCGCGGGCTGCTGCGCATCGACAACCCGCTGCGTGCGGCGGAGCACTTCTTCTGCCTGGTCAAGGGCGCACCGGATTACCGGTTGCTGCTGGGATGCGCGGGGCCGCTGGAGGGGGATGAGGCCGAGGTGCATGTGCGCGAGGTGGTTGGGGTGTTCCTGCGGGCGTTCCGCCCCTGAAGCCTATGCGGGCCTTTGTAGGAGCGGCCTTGTGTCGCGAAAGGGCTGCAAAGCAGCCCCAGGGTTTCAGCGCAGATGCATAAATTGCCGGGGCCGCTTTGCGGCCCTTTCGCGACACAAGGCCGCTCCTACAGGATACCGAAGCTCTCAGCTCAGGCCTTGAGGGCCTTCTTCGGGTAAATGTCATACCGGCTCGACTTGCCCTCCAGGCTATGGCTCGGCTTCGGCCCGTCGATGATCGGCGCCTTGCGCGGCCGCTTCACCACCACCCGGTGGCTGGCCAGCGCCAGGGCGGCTTCGAGCAGGGCCGGGGCATCCAGGTCATCCCCCACCAAGGGCCGGAACACACGCATTTCCTTCTTCACCAGCGCACTCTTGTCCCGGTGCGGGAACATCGGATCGAGGTAGATCACCTGGGGTGCCTCGCCCTCCCAGGCGCGCATGCGCTCGATGGCGTTGCCGGCAAGCAGGCGCATGCGCCCGACGATCGGCCCCACCTCTTCATCCGACCGCGCCCGCGCCAGGCCATCCTCCAGCAGCGCGGCAATCAGCGGCTGGCGTTCGATCAGGGTCATCTGGCAGCCAAGGCTGGCCAGCACGAACGCGTCCTTGCCCAGCCCGGCAGTGGCATCCAGCACCTGCGGACGCACGCCTTGGGCAATGCCCACCGCCTTGGCGATCATCTGCCCGTTGCCACCACCGAACAGGCGCCGGTGCGCGGCCTGACCTTCGACAAAGTCCACCCGCACCGGCCCCGGGGCCTGCGGTCCCAATTGCTGGATCTGCAAGCCATCGACACCAACCTGCACGGCAAACCCGGCAGCATCGTCCTGCAGCGGCAACCCCAGGCGCTGCGCCCACGCAGCGGCTTGCGCCTCGAATTCAGCCGACAGCGCCTCGACCCGGATACCTGTGCCCTGCTCTTCCATCATTCACACCTAGAAATTGAACCCAGCCGTTAATGTATCGGCTACTTCGGCCGATACAGGCAATATCCCGCTATTCTGCCAGAGCACAACGCGCGCGACTGCCATGTCAGATACTCTTCCCATCGGCTTGACCTACCTGTCGCCTGTCGGCAACTACAGTCAGCACAACACCCAGGCACTGGGGGGCGTCAGCCACCTTTGGCAGGATTTCTTTGCCCGGGCCATGGCCGAGCAGCAGGAAGAGCCCGTAGACAGCGTCAGCCAGTCGTTCGTGCAATACGACCAGAGCAGCGGCGAGCCGATCGGCGGCGCCCGTGCACTGGCCCTGATCGACGCCCAGCGTGCCTGCCCGGTACACGACACCGAGGTGGCACCGCCCGAGCCACTGTTTCTGCCCAAGGCAGAGCTCGAAGCCAATCTGCTGCCGCCTGCCCCCGAGCCGTTCAGCGCAGCCGAGCTGATCGAGCAGCAGCGTCAGCTCGATATCAGCAACAGCTGGCTACGCCCGGTGGTGATGAGCCAAGGTCACCCCATTGCCGAACCCGGCCCCGGCCCTATCCCGCGTTCGCTGTTCCTGCCGATCGCCGAGTTCGAGACCAATCTGCTGGACCCGGCCCCCGAGCCGTTCGATGACGCCACCCTGGCCAAGCAGCAGACCGATCTGGAGTTCGACATCCACTGGGCACGCCCGGTGGTGCTGAACAACGTGCGCGCCCACGCCTGAACGTGCCCACGCTCAGCGACAGATCTGCCAGCGGCCCATGTCCACATGAAAGTGGTTGTGGTGTGCAGCGTTGTAGTCCGGCCCCAGTACCGTGCTGAAGCTGTCACAGGCTGCCTGCTGCACCTGACGAAGGAATTCCGCTTTCTGCCCACCCGCCTGCCAGTCCCGCGCAAGGACAACGCGCTGGCCGTCTCGCAGGCGAAAGCCACTGATGTCCAAGGCATCGGCCGTGGCGTGCTGGCTCAGCCTGCCCTGCTTGCGGTGGTAGACATTGCGGCAGGCAAAACTGCCCAGATGGTCTACCTGTGCCACCGGCTGCCCAAACACCCGTTGCGCCGCAGGCTGCAGACCATGTCTTTCGAACAGTGCGTACGCCACCGCCAACGGACAACTGGCCAGAAAGCTGCCGCCGAGCCGCGCCTGACCACCTTCGATACGCCATACGTTCCGCAATGGGCAGTTGGCAGCAGCCGAGCTGTCGGCTTGTGCCCGGTAGCGCAGCTGGCTGGTTTGAAGCGCCAGGCGACAGAGTGCCGGGTCATCGCGAAGGCGGGACAGTTTGTAGGTAGTCAACAGGTTGGGTGGCTGACGCACATCCAGCGGCGCCCAAGGGCTCCATGCGGCGGGCAGACGCCAACCCAGGTGCCAGGCCAGCCCCGCAAACAACGACAGGCAGACCAGCAACGCCAGCACCGCCCTCATCGGCGGTGGAACAGCTCGTTGAGTTGGGCGAACGGCAGCGCCTGCTCACCGTAGCCGAAGGTGCCCTCATCGCGAATCTCCAGCGCAGCCCGGTGGAAGGCCCCCAACGCGGCACGGGCAAGCGATGAGCCGACGCTGATGCGACGTACACCCAGGTCTTGCAACTGGTTGACGCTCAGCGGCACGCCCGCCATGCCCATCAGCACATTCACCGGCCGTGGCGCGACGGCCTGCACCACCGCGCGGATTTCCTCGACAGTACGCAGCCCGGGCGCGTAGAGCACATCGGCACCGGCCTCGGCATAGGCCTGCAGACGCAGGATGGTGTCGTCCAGGTCCATGCGCCCGTGCAGCAGGTTCTCTGCCCGGGCGCAAAGGGTGAACGGGAACGGCAGGCTGCGTGCCGCCTGAACTGCTGCGCGCACACGCTCTACTGCCAGCCCGAAATCATAGATCGGCGTATCGCTGCGACCACTGGCATCCTCGATAGAGCCACCCACCAAGCCAACTTCGGCAGCCCGCAGAATGGTCTGGCCGCAATCCTCGGGCAGGTCGCCAAAGCCGTTCTCCAGGTCAGCGGCCACCGGCAACGGGGTGGCGTCGACGATCTCGCCAGCATTATCGAGGGTATCGTCCAGGCTCAAGGCGCCTTCGGCGTCCGGCCGGCCCAGGCTGAAAGCCAGGCCGGCACTGGTGGTGGCCAGCGCCTCGAAGCCCAGGCTGGCCAGCAACTTGGCCGAGCCGGCATCCCACGGGTTGGGGATGACGAAGGCGCTGTCACGCTCGTGCAAGGCCTTGAAGGCTTCGGCTCGCAGGGTTTGCACATCCATGGTTCAACCTCCGGCAGTCAGGGAAAGGTCAGAGTAGCCCCAGTTGTTCGACCTCGGGGGTGCGCGGCAATTCCGGCAACGCGGCAAGGCCCGGCAGGCGCTGCATCAGGCGTTGGTGAAAGCGCTGGGCCAGTGCCGCGGCCAGGCGATTGTCCGAGGTGTGCAGGAAGATGTAGGGGTTGCGGCCTTCCTCGATCCAGGCGGCGATCTTGTCCACCCAAGGGGCAAGAAAGGCCTCGTTGGCCTCCAGCTGCGGGTGGCCGATGAAGCGCACCTGGGGGTGCTGGCTGAAGGCTGCCGGGCGTGGCGGTACCTTGGGCTTCTTCGCCTGCGCATGCAGCACGGCGGGGTCACGAGAGGTGCAGCTGAACAAGGCGCGCGGGTCGAGGCAGATACGTTCCACGCCTCGCTCATGCAGCAGGCGGTTGAGCAACCGTTCTTCTTCACCCTTGGCGAAGAAGGCCTGGTTGCGCACCTCCACGGCCACCGGCACTCCGACTTCGTCAAGGAAGTGGCAGAGTTCGCCCAGCCGTGCGGGGCTGAACTGGGCCGGCAACTGCAGCCAGTACGGCGCTACGCGCTGACCAAGCGGGGCCATCAGGCGGGTGAAGTCAAAGGCCGGTTCCAGCTGATCGCGCAGGTCGCCTTCATGGCTGATGTCCCGGGGGAACTTGGCAGTGAAGCGAAAGTGTTCGGGCATGATCTGCGCCCAGCGCACAATGGTGCCGGGTGCAGGACGTGCATAGAAAGTGGTATTGCCCTCGACGGCGTTGAACACCTGGCTGTAATAGCCGAGCATTTCACTGCTGTTGGCATCGGCGGGATACAGGTAGTCGCGCCAGGCGTTTTCGCTCCATGACGGGCAACCGAGAAAATAAGGCAGTGGTGATGGACTCATCCACTAAATGTACAGGTCAAGCCCCAGTACTTCCATGTCCCAGTCGGTAAAACCGGCGGTGCTCAGGTAGCTGGCCAATGCGGTAGCCGTGCGCCGGTCACGTGCGCGGGGGAAAATCATGTCCTGCTGGCGGGCTGGCAGGCCACCGCTGCGACGGCGGGCGGTGGCTTCCTGAGGGGCGGTATCGACCTCCTCGATCACCTCGGCATCATCGATGGTCTCGTCACGCACCGCTGCTTTGCGCGAACTGCGCTTGATCGGGTAGGACTGCGGTGAGAAACCGTCGATACGCATGGCATGAGCACTCAGAACCAATGATGGCAATTTAGCAGCATCAGGGTTCCATCGCTAATGCTCGAGTGATAACTGGACCACAGATCGCGCAAAAGGTTTTAGTGTCATCGGCGATAACCGACGAATAACACTCAGCGCTTCTTGGGTGTCGCTACATTATCGCGCAAGTAGACCGGTTGCGCCTGTTCGGCAGCGATCGCCTCGCCGCGCGCCCAGGCAAAGCTGGCCAGGCTGAGGATGTCCAGGGCGTTGGGCAAGGCACTGGCATTTCTGGCGGCCACTTGCACTGCCAGGCGCTCGGCATAACCCCAACCGGTACCGGCGCCGAACCACTCGCCAGCGCTGCCCGCCGGCAGCGCCACCTGCTCGGGCGGCAGCACAGCCTCCTGGCCGACCAGGCGCATTTCACCTTCGGTGGCCTGGTAGCAGCCCCAATACACTTCATCCATGCGCGCATCAATGGCGGCCGCCACTTGCTGCACACCCTGTTCGCGCAGCGCGCCCTGGGCCAGTGCGGCCAGGTTGGACACCGGCAAAACCGGGCGCTCCAGGGCAAAGGCCAAGCCCTGGACCACACCGATGGCAATACGCACGCCAGTGAACGCGCCCGGGCCACGGCCAAAGGCGATGGCATCCAGCGCATTCAGCGCCACAC
The DNA here is from genome assembly GCF_002113295.1 of Pseudomonas sp. B10(2017). Classification (NCBI taxonomy): domain Bacteria; kingdom Pseudomonadati; phylum Pseudomonadota; class Gammaproteobacteria; order Pseudomonadales; family Pseudomonadaceae; genus Pseudomonas; species Pseudomonas sp. B10(2017). The sequence continues at coordinate 52,633 of NZ_NEJU01000022.1, read as the reverse complement.
CGGCCTCGGCCAGCAGCTGCTTGATCATCGGCAGCAGCTTCTGGGCATGCATGCGCGGGATCACCTCGTAATGGCTGGTTACCTTGCCGCCATGCAGCAGTGCGACGGAACAGGCTTCGGTAGCGGTATCCAGGGCCAGCAGGGTGGTCATCGAACGGGTATCCAGGTACTAGGGGAAAAAGAGCGGCAGTATAGAACAGCAGCGGCGTTGTGTCCGCAAGGGGCCGCTGTGCGGCCCCACAAACGACAACGGCCCGCAAGCGGGCCGTTGTCGAGGTGCGTCGGGCTCTGGATCAGCTCAGGGCTGCCAGGACCTTGGCGGTGATGGCTTCGACCGAGCCGACGCCTTCGATGTGGCTGTACTTCGGCTTGCCGCCATTGGAGGCCGACAGCTTCTGGTAGAAGTCCACCAGCGGCTTGGTCTGGCTGTGGTAGACCGACAGGCGATGGCGAACGGTTTCTTCCTTGTCGTCATCGCGCTGGATCAGGTCTTCACCAGTCTCGTCGTCCTTGCCTTCCACTTTCGGCGGGTTGTACTGAATGTGGTAGGTGCGGCCCGAGGCCAGGTGCACGCGGCGGCCAGCCATGCGGCCGACGATTTCCTCGTCGTCCACGGCGATTTCCACGACGGCGTCGATGTCGACACCGGCAGCGACCATGGCTTCGGCTTGCGGAATGGTACGTGGGAAGCCGTCGAACAGGCAGCCCTTGGCGCAATCAGGCTGGGCGATGCGCTCCTTGACCAGGCTGATGATCAACTCGTCGGAGACCAGCTGGCCGGCATCCATGACTTTCTTCAGTTCCAGGCCCAGCGGGGTACCGGCCTTGACGGCGGCACGCAGCATGTCACCGGTGGAAATCTGGGGAATACCGAACTTTTCGGTGATGAACTTTGCCTGAGTACCTTTACCGGCCCCGGGAGCTCCCAGCAGAATTACGCGCATCTCGTGCTCCTCAAATTTTTTTATGAAATTCAATGGATTCGGCGACCAGGGCCAAGTCCGGAAAATCGGGTATGACCATAAATCGGTCAGAAGGCTGCTCAAGATACACAGCGCTCGGCAGCCAGACAAGCGTCCCAAAGTTGCAGGAATGCGCCACCTACGGCTGGCCTGGCAGGCGGTTGCGCCCGGCGCAACCACCCTCTTCGCCCGCTTGCATGCCCTGCGCAGCACCTGCCCAGGACGCCCCGGGCCTGCACTCAGCCGGTGTTGCGCAGGCCGGCTGCAATACCCGCCACAGTCACCAGCAAGGCCTGCTCCAACGGGCTGTCCAGAGCGGCTTCGCGGCTGCGCGAGCGGGCCAGCAACTCGGCCTGCAGGCGGTGCAACGGGTCCAGGTAGGTGTTGCGCAGGCTGATGAATTCCAGCGTCTCGGGGCTGTGCGCCAGTAGCACCGGCTGCCCGGTAAGGCCAAGTACCACCTTGCACGACTGCGACAATAGGTCGCGCAGGTGCGCACCCAATGGCAGCAGGTGCGGTTGCACTAGACGTTCGTCGTAGGCCTCGGCGATCTGTGCATCGGCCTTGGCCAGCACCATCTCGAGCATGTCTATGCGGGTGCGGAAGAACGGCCATTGCTCGCGCATCTGCGCCAGCAGTTCACCCTGGCCACGGGCCAGGGCATTGTTCAATGCCGTTTCCCAGCCAAGCCAGGCTGGCAGCATCAGGCGGGTCTGGGTCCAGCCGAAGATCCACGGGATGGCCCGCAGGCTTTCGATACCACCGGCGCGGCGCTTGGCCGGGCGGCTGCCCAGCGGCAGGCGCCCCAGCTCCTGCTCCGGGGTGGACTGGCGGAAGTACTCGACAAAATCGGGGTTCTCCCGCACCACGCTGCGGTAGGCCTTGACGCCATCGGCGGCCAGCTGGTCCATCACTTCGCGCCAGGCCGGCTGCGGTGGTGGCGGTGGTAACAGGGTAGCTTCGAGCACGGCGGCCAGGTACAGGTTCAGGTTCTGCTCGGCGATGCCCGGCAAGCCGAACTTGAAACGGATCATCTCGCCCTGCTCGGTTGTACGGAACCGCCCCGCCACCGAACCCGGTGGCTGCGACAGGATTGCAGCGTGGGCCGGGCCGCCGCCGCGGCCTACCGTGCCGCCACGGCCGTGGAACAGCAGCAGCTCGACCTGGTGCTCGGCGCAGATACGCACCAGGTCTTCCTGGGCCCGGTACTGCGCCCAGGCCGCTGCCGTGGTACCAGCGTCCTTGGCCGAGTCGGAGTAACCGATCATCACCTCCTGCGGACCGCGCAGGTTGGCGCGGTAGCCTGGCAGGCCGAGCAGGCGCTGCATCACCGGGCCGGCATTGTCGAGATCGGCCAGGGTCTCGAATAGCGGCACCACCCGCATGGGCCGAGTCAGGCCGGCCTCCTTCAGCAGCAGCTGCACCGCCAGCACATCCGAGGCAGCACCGGCCATGGAGATGACGTAAGAGCCCAGCGAGGCGGCCGGCGCGGCGGCAATTTCCCGGCAGGTGGCCAGTACCTCGGCGGTATCGGCCTGCGGCTTGAAGTGCGCGGGCAGCAGTGGCCGGCGGTTTTTCAGCTCGGCCTGGAGAAACTCGATGCGCTGCTCTTCATCCCAGTCGGCATAACGCCCCAGGCCCAGGTAGTCGGTAATCTCACTCAACGCATCACGGTGGCGGGCGGCGTCCTGGCGCACATCCAGGCGGCCCAGGAACAGGCCGAAGGTCACGGCGCGGCGCAGGCAATCGAGCAACGGGCCTTCGGCGATCACACCCATGCCGCAGGCGTGCAGTGACTGGTAGCACAGCTCCAGCGGCGCGATCAGGTCGCGGTTGTCCACCAGCACCTCGGCGCTGGCCGGCTGGCTGCTGGTCAATGCCGAATGCGCCCAGGCGCGCGTTGCCCGCAGGCGATCGCGCAGTTGCTTGAGCAGGGAACGGTAGGGTTCTGCACTGTCGCCGACCCGCTCGCGCAGGGCATCGTCGGCCTGCTGCATGGACAATTCGGAGGCCAGCGCATCGATGTCGCGCAGGAACAGGTCGGCAGCCATCCAGCGCGCCAGCAGCAGAACTTCGCGGGTGACAGCTGCGGTCACGTTGGGGTTGCCATCACGGTCACCGCCCATCCACGAGGCGAAGCGGATCGGCGCCGCCTCCAGCGGCAGGCGCAGGCCGGTAGCTTCCAGCAAGGCCTTGTCGACCTTGCGCAAGTGGCTGGGGATGGCGTGCCACAGCGAATGCTCGATCACCGCAAAGCCCCACTTGGCTTCGTCCACCGGCGTCGGTCGGGTGCGGCGGATTTCTTCGGTGTGCCAGGCCTCGGCGATCAACCGGCGCAGGCGCTCGCGCACCTGCTCGCGTTCGGTCGGTGTCAGATCGCGGTGGTCCTGGGTAGCCAGTTGGCCGGCGATGGCGTCGTACTTCTGGATCAGGGTGCGGCGGGCCACCTCGGTGGGGTGAGCGGTGAGCACCAGCTGGATGTCGAGCTTGGCCAATTGCCGTGCCAGGGCATCATTGCTGTGCCCGGCCTGCTTCAGGCGCGCCAGCAGCTCGGGCAGCACCCGTGCCTCGAACGGCTCGGGCTGGTCGGCGTCTCGGCGGCGGATCAGTTGGTATTGCTCGGCCATGTTGGCCAGGTTGAGGAACTGGTTGAAGGCCCTGGCCACGGGTAGCAAGTCTTCATCGGCCAAGTCCGCCAGGGTCGAGCTCAGTTGCTCGCCAGCGCTGCGGCGGTCGGCCTTGGCACTGTGGCGGATGTCCTCGATCTTCTGCAGGAACGCCTCGCCATGCTGCTGGCGAATGGTATCGCCGAGCAGCTCACCCAACACATGGACATCTTCACGCAAACGCACATCGATATCGGTCATTGGCCCTCTCTCCGGCGCGGCTCTGGCGCATTGCATTCCTTTTCAGCCTTTACCCGCTCCCACAAGGGCGCGCGGTATTCGCACCAAGAGTGCCCACAGCCCGGCGCCGATGGCAAGCCGTGATCGGCCAAAGCAAACTAAAGTGAAAGCACGACACTCCCATGCAATGCAGCCCTTTCAGGCGTCAACAGAGGTCATCATGAAAATCCGTGAACTCGCCAGGCACTGGGAACAGAATGCCGCCGGTACCCTCAGCCCCACGGGCCATGTCCTGCACCTGGACCTTGAGTCCGAAGCGCGCCTGGCCGCGCTGATCGACATGTACCCCAAGCGCACCGCCGAGGAACTTCTCGGTGAGCTGGTCGCGGCAGCCCTCGAGGAACTGGAAGCCAGCTTCCCCTATGTGCAAGGCCGCCAGGTCATCGCCACCGACGAGGAGGGCGACCCGCTGTACGAGGACATCGGCCCTACTCCGCGCTTTCTGTCGCTTTCGCGACAGCATCTGCACGCCCTGAGCAACCCAGCAGCCGACAGCCAGAAGTAACCCGCCGCCCCCGCTCCGGGCCTGGCAAAGGCCCGGAATACCGCTACGCCCCGCGAAAGTTCCGGGCGAATCGCACTGACCGATTAGTCAGAAATAGTTATCCGCTCAGGATGATTTTTTCTGAACTATCCGAAAAACGCGTCAGTCACAGCCAATAGCCATCACGCTAAAACCCTGCACACCTGCCGTTGTGCACCGTTGAGCTGAAGCGCGTGCACGTGTCAGGGAACGAGCGATGGACTGCTACGGACAACGTCGTAAACAGGAGTGATCCAATGGAACTGACCACCAAGAACACCCGCATCTACAAACCCTCATCCACTCATGTGCGCGGGTTGAAGCTGGCAGCGCTGGCCCTGGGCAGCAGCCTCGTTCTGGCCGGCTGTGCGGGCAACCCGCCCACCGAGCAGTATGCAGTCACCCAGTCCGCCGTGAACTCCGCCGTCAGCGCTGGCGGCACCGAGTTCGCCGCCGTGGAAATGAAAGCGGCGCAGGACAAGTTCAAGCAGGCCGAGATCGCCATGCATGACAAGAAGTACGACGACGCCAGGCGCCTGGCCGAACAGGCCGAATGGGACGCCCGCCTCGCCGAACGCAAGGCCCAGGCGGCCAAGGCCCAGAAGGCCGTGCAGGATGCCCGCCAGGGCGTTCAGGACGTACGTGAGGAAGGCCTGCGCAGCGCTCAGTGAGCCCTGCCGCGCCCCCCTCGGCCTTCGCACACGATCAAAGGATGAACACTATGCGCAACTACGTCATGATTCCCGCCCTGCTGGCCCTGAGCGTCGGTCTTGCTGCCTGCTCGCACGACCCTAACGCCAACCTCGAATCGGCCCGCACCAACTTCTCCTCGCTGCAGAGCGACCCGCAATCGAGCAAGGTTGCCGCGCTGGAGACCAAGGACGCCCAGGACTGGCTGAACAAGGCCGACAAGGCCTACATGGACCGTGAAGACGAGAAGAAGGTCGACCAGTTGGCCTACCTGACCAACCAGCGCGTCGAGGTGGCCAAGCAGACCATTGCCCTGCGCACCGCCGAAAGCGAACTGAAGAACGCCTCGGCCCAGCGCGCCCAGGCCAAGCTGGACGCCCGCGACGCACAGATCGCCAAGCTGCAGGACAGCCTCAACGCCAAGCAGACCGATCGCGGCACGCTGGTCACCTTCGGTGACGTGCTGTTCGACTTCAACAAGGCCGAACTCAAGAGCAACGCCTACCCGAACGTCACCAAGCTGGCGCAGTTCCTTCAGGAAAACCCGGAACGCAAGGTGATTGTCGAGGGTTACACCGACAGCGTAGGCTCTGCCAACTACAACCAGGGCCTGTCGGAGCGCCGCGCCAACAGCGTGCGCATGGCACTGGTACGTGCTGGCGTCGACCCGGCGCGCATCGTCGCCCAGGGCTATGGCAAGGAGTACCCGGTAGCGGACAACTCGAGCAATTCGGGGCGTGCGCAGAACCGTCGGGTGGAGGTGACCATCTCCAACGACAACCAGCCGGTGGCGCCGCGCTCTGTGAGCCAGGTACAGCAGTAAGGCTGGCTAGCTGAACTGACAAGCCCCGCGCTCGACGCGGGGCTTTCTTTTGCCTGTTCCGGCCTCTTCGCGGGCACGCCCGCTCCCACAGGTACGGCGCCAGTTTCGAGCTTTGCGCGATCCCTGTGGGAGCGGGCGTGCCCGCGAAGAGGCCAGTTCAGGCAGCAGATATCTTGAGCTTTGCACAGTCCCTGTGGGAGCGGCTTCAGCCGCGAAAGGGGCAGCACAGGCAGCAGAGATAATGGCTCACTGCACCTGCTGCGGGGTTTCCTCGCCCATGCAACGCACCGCGCGCTTGCGGTTGTCCACCAGCACCCCGGTCAGGCCTTTCTGCTGGGTATCGAACAACACCAGCACGCCATCGACGCATTGGGCCACTTGTGGCGCCGGGTCGAGCGAGACCTTGTAGTCCTCGCCTGGGATGGTCTTGAGCATGGTGAAGTCCTGCAGCAACAGGGCATCCTCGGGCTTGGCGAAATGCAGGTAACCGTAGTACCACAAGGCCCCCACCGTCACGATGATGCTGCCGACACCGGTCAGGATCAGCGGGATGGCGTTGCGTTCTTCACTCATTGCTTGTTCTTCTCGTCAGGGTAATTGGGTACTTCGGCCAGCCGCCGCAGGCCGTTGAAATAGCTGGGGTCGTCAAGAAAACGCAGCATCACCTGGCGCCAGGTCGGGTCGGCGAAGGTCTGCACGTGGCCGCCACGGGTCAGTTGCAGCACCCGTGGCGCAGGCGCGTGCTGGTACAGGCGGATGCCGTTGTCCATCGGCACCAGGGTGTCGTCGATGCTGTGGAAGAACAGCTTGGGCGGGCTGCTCAGTTGCGCGATCGAGCGGATGGCGCTGTCGCCGTCCGGCACCAGCCACGACAGCGGCACCTGCAGCGGCCAGGTCATCCACGAGGTGCTGAGGGCAAAACGCCCGACCGCACGGTAACTGGCCGGCACACCGTCGAACACCAGGGCACTGAAACGCTGGCGCTGCTCCGGGTGGGCCGCCAGGTAGTGAATGGCCATGGCCCCGCCGAGGCTCTGCCCCAGCAATACCAGCGGCTTGCCCTTTACCTCGGGCGCCTGTTCCAGCCAGGCCATGGCCGCCGCGATGTCCTGGTACACCTCAGGCAGGCTCGGCTCGCCCTGCGACAGGCCGTAGCCGCGGTAATCGATCATCAATACCTGGTAGCCCTGCTCCGGCAGCCAGTAGCTGCCGCCCAGGTGCCCAGGCAGGTTGCCGCCATTGCCGTGCAGGTGCAGCACCGTGCCCTTGACCTGGACCCCGGCCTTGGCCGGCAACCACCAGCCGTGCAGGCGGATACCATCAGCAGTGGTCAGGGTGACATCGCGGTATTCGAGCCTGGCCCGCTCTGGCGTGAACGCCTGGCCACGTTCGGGGTAGAACAGCAGGCTGCTGCAACCGCCCAGGCCCAGCAGGATCAAACCCAGGGCCAGCAGGCGGCAGCACTCAGAGAATGTTCGCGTAATCGGCTTCAATGCGATCCAGGCTCAGGTGGTTGAGGAAGTTGGAGAAGCACATCCAGGCCGACAGCGCGTTGAGGTCGCGGAACTGCTCGGGCAGGTACTTGGGAGGCTCGACCAGGCCTTCCTCGACCAACTGTCGCAGGGTACGCATGTCTTCCAGGGTGGTCTTGCCACAGAACAGCAACGGGATCTGTTCGAGCTTGCCCTTCTTCACGGCCAACTGAATGTAGTTGTAAACCATGATGAAGCCCTTGAGGTAGGACAAGTCCTTGGTAAATGGCAGGCCATTGGGCACCGACCCACGGAACACCCGGCTGGCGTTGCTGTAGCTCTGCGCCATCTCGAACCCCTGCTCGCGGAAGAAGTTGTAGACCTGCATGAAATCTGCACCCTCCTCGACCATGTGGATGGCGCGGGTGCGATTGGTGAGCTTGCGCAGGCGGCTGGGGTAGGAGGCGAAGGCGATCACCTCCATGAGGATGGCCAGGCCTTCCTGCGTTACCGTCGACGAGGGCGGGCCCTTGGCCAGGAAAGTACAGATCGGCTGGTTCAGGCCGTTGAGCGTGGTACCGACATGCACCAGCCCTTCGTGCACCTCCAGGGCGCGCACGTCACGGGAGTTGAACATGGCGTCGGCACGCACCTTGATGTAGTCAGCCCCGGCCGCAGCATCGGCGACGATACCGTCGGACTCGAACACACGAATGGTTTCCTCGGCCTCGCCGAACACCTTGTTCAACCGGTGCTGGAGGATTTCCACAGCCTCCTTGGCGGTGAGGTTCTTCGGTTCGTCCTTGAGGTCGCCACGGCCATCGATGTTGTTCAGGTAGTCCGACAGCATCAGGCCGAGGTCGGCCAGGGTCGGGTCACCGGCGTGGAAGGCATCCGAAGCAGCGCCGTACAGTTCCTGGGAGATCAGGCCGAAATCCTCGGTGCCGCGCGCTTCGAGCATGCGCACCACCATGCGGTATTCGCGACACATGCGCTTCATGATCTGCCCGACCGGGTTGAACTGACCGAGCTGGCGAATGATGTCGCGCTCGATGCCCTGGAACTCGGCCTTGACCGCGCTGGAATCGAACGCCAGCGGGCGCGACTGGTAGTAGGCACGGTCGACGGCCGGCGGCTCCTTGCCCTTGGCCTTGAGGAAGCCCTGGCGGATGTTGTCGTCCCACTTCACCGCGTCCAGGACCCGGATCGGGGTCTGTGCCGCAACGATGCGGTCAGACAGGGCACGGATGGTTTGCTGGTATTCGTCCACCGGGGACTCCTTTCTAGTACAAGAAACCTGTACCGGCCTCTTCGCGGCTAAAGCCGCTCCCACTGGTACTGCATCAGGCTCGAAACCGGTGCGGTCCCTGTGGGAGCGGCTTCAGCCGCGAAGAAGCCAGCACGGTCATTTGCCGGACCGCTGGAACCGCGCCACTTCAACGAACAGGTCGGAGTTGGCCGGGTCGTCCAGGTAAGCCAGCACCCGCGCCGACGGGCTGTCGATCAGCACGCCGTCGCCGTTGTCTTCCGGCACTTCGGTGCTGCGCCCGGTCAGTTCCTTCTTGTCCACCGCCTGCTGCACCTGCTCCACATCCAGGTTGTAGACCACCAGTTCCTTGCCATCGACGATATCGAAACCGCCGATAAGGAAGTTGCCACCCAGGCGTTTCGGCACGCCAGCCGACAGGTACCAGCGGTTGCCGTGGCGCGACACGGTGAACACGTATTCCTCGGGGGCCTTGCCCTTGGCCGTGGCCACCGCCTTGTAGGCATCGCCGCCGCTACGGCTAATCACCAGCTTCAGCGGCTCACCCCAGGCGTCCTTGCTGCTCCACTTGCCGAGCAGGGCCTTGGGCGCTGCCTGGTTGCTCGGCAAGGGCTCGTGGAAGGTCACCAGACAACCGCCCAGCAGCAGGAATGACAAAGTCAACAACACCACACGCCAGGCTTTCATCAGGTTCTCCTTGAAAAGTCGGTCTCGGCTCAGGCCGATGCCAGCACCAGCTGCAGGTATCGGCTAAGCATAGCGAGCATCTGCCCATCGGCTTGCGCATTCGCATCCTTGAGCAGGCCCTGATATTCCATCTGCTCGATAATCGCCGTCAACATTTGGGCATCCTGTTCCGGTTGCTGCGAACCCACCACCTGCAGCAATTGGCGGGTGCCATGCAGCAAAATCTGTTCATGGGCGCACACCAGTTGAGCAAGGCGCGGGCAAAGCAGCGCCTCCTGGCGGAAGGCCTGTTCGGCCATCAGGAAGTCGCGGCGGTTCAGCAGTTGCCGCTGCACGTAGTCGGCAGTCATGCGCGCGACCTCGTCAGCCAGGCGTGCCCGCGCCTGCGGGCTGCCGTCACCCTGGGCCAGCAACTGGCGCAACACCACCTCGGTATTGGCCCACAGCTTGGCCATGTAGGCGGCGCTGCGTTCGACGTACTGGGCGAAGGTATCGGTGAGCAGGTCCTCGATATCCTTGAAGTAGTAGGTGGTGGCCGACAGTGGCACACCGGCCTCGGCGGCGACGGCGCGATGGCGCACACCGCGCACGCCATCGCGCACGACAATGCGCATGGCGGCGTCGAGGATCAGTTGACGACGCTGCTCGCTGCCTTGGCGGGCAGTCTTGCGGCCTTGGTATTGCACGCTTTCGGCGACGGCGGTGGCGATGCCGGCGGCGCCCTGATGAGGCATTGCGGGTGTCACGGGGGGTACCTCATGGACAGTGTTTCGTCAGTGCCGGCCTCTTCGCGGGCGCGCCCGCTCCCACAGGGACCTCACCACATTCAGGACCTGTGCAGGCCTATGATGGCTGGCAAAACAGCTCCCGAGGGAAACCACACCTGCAAGGACCTGTGGGGTCCCTGTGGGAGCGGGCGTGCCCGCGAAGAGGCCGGTACCGACAACATAAAGCTTCAGGCAAGAAAAAGCCGCCTCGAAAGGCGGCTCGTTCAATTCACTCAGGCCTGCGGACGCATGTGCGGGAACAGGATCACGTCGCGGATCGACGGCGAGTTGGTCAGCAGCATTACCAGGCGGTCGATGCCGATGCCTTCACCAGCAGTCGGTGGCATGCCGTACTCCAGGGCGCGGACGAAGTCGGCGTCGTAGTGCATGGCTTCGTCGTCACCGGCATCCTTCTCGGCCACCTGGGCAAGGAAGCGCTCGGCCTGGTCTTCGGCATCGTTGAGCTCGGAGTAGGCGTTGGCAATCTCGCGGCCACCGATGAACAGCTCGAAACGGTCGGTAACAGCCGGGTTGTCGTCGTTGCGACGGGCCAGCGGCGACACTTCGAACGGGTACTCGGTGATGAAATGCGGCTGCTCCAGCTTGTGCTCGACCAGCTCTTCGAAAATCATCACCTGCAGCTTGCCCAGGCCTTCGTGGCCCAGCACCTTGGCCCCGGCCTTTTTGGCGATGTCGCGTGCGCGGTCGACGTCCTGCAGGTCGGCAGCGGTCAGCTCCGGGTTGTACTTGAGGATCGAGTCGAATACCGACAGGCGGGCGAACGGCTCGCCGAAGTGGAACACCTTGTCGCCGTACGGCACATCGGTAGTGCCCAGTACCAGCTGCGCCAGCTCGCGGAACAGTTCCTCGGTGAGGTCCATGTTGTCGCGGTAGTCGGCGTAGGCCTGGTAGAACTCGAGCATGGTGAATTCAGGGTTGTGACGAGTCGAAACGCCTTCGTTACGGAAGTTGCGGTTGATCTCGAACACCTTCTCGAAGCCACCAACTACCAGGCGCTTGAGGTACAGCTCCGGCGCAATACGCAGGAACATGGCCATGTCCAGGGCGTTGTGATGGGTTTCGAACGGCTTGGCCGCGGCACCACCCGGGATGGTTTGCAGCATCGGCGTCTCGACTTCGAGGAAGTCGCGCTCGATGAGGAACTTGCGGATGTGCGAGATCACCTGCGAACGCACGCGGAAGGTGTGGCGGGTTTCTTCATTTACCATCAGGTCGACGTAACGCTGGCGGTAGCGCTGCTCGGTGTCGGTCAGGCCGTGGTGCTTGTCGGGCAGCGGGCGCAGCGACTTGGTCAGCAAGCGCACATTGGTCATTTCGACGTACAGGTCGCCCTTGCCGGAACGGGCCAGAGTGCCTTCGGCGCTGATGATGTCGCCCAGGTCCCAGGTCTTGACCGCGGCCAGGGTCTCTTCCGACAGGGTCTTGCGGTTGACGTAGACCTGGATACGGCCGGTCATGTCCTGAATGACCATGAACGAGCCGCGGTTTAGCATGATGCGGCCGGCAACCTTGACCGGAATCGCTGCAGCTTCCAGTTCTTCCTTGGTCTTGTCCGCATACTGCTTCTGCAGGTCGTTGCAGTAGCTGTCGCGACGGAAGTCATTGGGGAAGGCATTGCCCTTGGCGCGCTCGGCGGCAAGCTTTTCCTTGCGCAGGGCGATCAGGGCGTTTTCTTCCTGTTGCAGGTCTTGCGCTTCGGTCTTGAGGTCGCTCATTTCGTCATTCTTTCCATCAGGTGTTCGGTGCCCCTTTCGGGCAGGGCACGCGATACCGGCCCAGGCCAGGTACCGCGGCGGTTGTATGCGGTTTACAGCCCCTGCTTGAGGCTCGCTTCCAGGTACTGGTCGAGGTCGCCGTCCAGCACCTTCTGGCAGTCGCTGCGCTCGACACCGGTACGCAGGTCCTTGATACGCGAGTCATCCAGCACATAGGAGCGGATCTGGTGGCCCCAGCCGATGTCCGACTTGCTGTCTTCCAGCGCCTGCGAGGCGGCGTTGCGCTTCTGCATTTCCAGCTCGTACAACTTGGCCCGCAGCATTTTCATGGCGGTGTCCTTGTTGGCGTGCTGGGAGCGTTCGTTCTGGCAGGCCACCACGGTGTTGGTCGGTACGTGGGTAATACGCACCGCCGAGTCGGTGGTGTTCACGTGCTGACCACCGGCACCGGAGGAACGGTAGGTGTCGATACGCAGGTCGGCCGGGTTGATCTCGATCTCGACCTTGTCGTCGATCTCGGGCGACACGAACACCGCCGAGAACGAGGTGTGGCGACGGGCACCGGAGTCGAACGGGCTCTTGCGCACCAGGCGGTGCACGCCGATCTCGGTGCGCAGCCAACCGAAGGCGTACTCGCCCTTGATATGCACGGTAGCGCCCTTGATGCCGGCGACTTCACCTTCGGAAAGCTCGATGATGGTGGCATCGAAACCACGCTTGTCGGCCCAGCGCAGGTACATGCGCAGCAGGATGTTGGCCCAGTCCTGCGCCTCGGTACCACCGGAGCCGGCCTGGATGTCCAGGTAGGCGTTGTTCATGTCCATCTCGCCGCTGAACATGCGACGGAACTCGAGCTGGGCCAGTTTTTCTTCCAGGCCTTCCAGTTCGGTCACGACGTCGCCGACGGCGCCTTCGTCATTCTCCTCGACGGCCATGTCGAGCAGGTCCTGGCAGTCCGCCAGGCCGCCGGACAGCTTGTCCAGGGTCTCGACGACCTGTGCCAGCATGGCACGCTCGCGGCCCAGGGCCTGGGCGTACTCGGGCTTGTTCCAGACGTTAGGGTCTTCCAGTTCGCGGTTGACTTCGATCAGGCGGTCATGCTTGTGATCGTAGTCAAAGATACCCCCGAATGGACTGGGAACGCTCGGTGAGGTCCTTGATGGTGTTCAGGATCGGTTGGATTTCCATGGGCGGGCAGCTCTCGTGCGAATTCGGTGAAAAGCCTGCGAGTATAACCGAGTCCGCTGCAGGGCGGCAGACCCGCCGGGCGGTAGCATGCGACATTGAGAAATCACGCGGACCTTGTGGGAGCGGGCATGCCCGCGAACACCGGCAAAGCCGGTGCCATCCACTGCGTCGCCTTGTTCGCGGGCATGCCCGCTCCCACAGGGGCCGTGCAGTTTTCAAGGGCTCAGGCGATACCAACCTGGTTGCGCCCGCCATTCTTGGCCTGGTACAGGCCTTTGTCGGCAGCCGAGATCAGCTGCCGGCTATGGCTGCCGATGGACGGAGTCTGGGTGGCCAGGCCAATGCTGACTGTCAGATACGAGTCGGGGACCGGCGCGGTGTGCGGGATGCCGAGGCCGAGAACGGTCTGGCGCAGCTTCTCGGCCATCAGGCGTGCCCCACCCGGCGAGGTGTTGGGCAATACCAGGACGAATTCCTCGCCGCCATAGCGCGCCGGCAGGTCGGTCGGCCGCGAGCAAGAGCCGCGGATTGCCTCGGCCACCTGGCGCAGGGCCTCGTCACCGGCCAGGTGGCCAAAACTGTCGTTGTAGGCCTTGAAGTAGTCGACGTCGATCATCAGCAGCGACAACTGCTGCTGCTCACGCATGGCCCGGCGCCATTCCAGTTCCAGGTACTCGTCGAAGTGGCGGCGATTGGACAACCCGGTCAGGCCATCGGAGTTCATCAGCCGCTGCAGCATCAGGTTGGTATCGAGCAGTTGCTGCTGGCTTACGCGCAAGGCACGGTAGGCCTCGTCGCGCTGCAGCAGGGTGAGGTAGGAGCGCGAGTGATAGCGGATGCGCGCCACCAGCTCGATGGTATCCGGCAACTTGACCAGGTAATCGTTGGCCCCGGCAGCAAAGGCTGCGCTCTTGACCAACGGGTCTTCCTTGGTCGACAGAACGATGATCGGGATGTCCTGGGTCGCCGGATTGTTGCGGTATTCACGCACCAGGGTCAGCCCGTCCAGGCCAGGCATGATGAGGTCCTGCAGGATAACCGTAGGCTTGATGCGCACAGCCTGGGCCACCGCCTGGTGCGGGTCGGCGCAGAAGTGGAAGTCGATGTTCTCTTCGTTGGCCAGGCCACGCCGCACCGCCTCGCCGATCATGGCCTGGTCGTCGACCAGCAGCACCATCGCCGAGTTCTCGTTGGGGGTCGTGAAACCTTCGATCGGTAAATCATTCATACCTGTTCACCCGATCACTACCGGCCTGGCGGCGTGATTCAATACACTTCGTCATTTTGCGAAAAATTCCATCAAGCGCCCGGCTATGCGTTCCAGCGGGCGGATTTCTACCGCGGCATCGATAGCCGCGGCAGCCTTGGGCATCCCGTACACCGCACTGCTGGCCTGGTCCTGGGCAATGGTCAGGAAGCCTTGCTGGCGCATCAGCTTCAGGCCCTGGGCACCATCGCGGCCCATGCCGGTAAGCAACACGCCCACCGCATCGCCGGCCCAATAGCGCGCCACACTCTCGAAGAAGACATCGATCGAGGGTCGGTAAATTTCATTGACAGGTTCGGCAGTGTAGGCCAGTTGGCCGTTCTGTAGCAGGCGAATGTGGTGATTGGTGCCGGCCAGCAACACCTGCCCCGGCTGCGGCGGCTCGCCTTCACGGGCCAGACGCACCGGCAGCCCGGCGGCGCTGCTGAGCCATTCGGCCATTCCTGCGGCAAACACCTGGTCCACATGCTGGACCAGCACGATGGCCGCCGGAAACGCCGCCGGCAGGCCCTGAAGCAAAACTTCCAGCGCCGCCGGGCCACCCGCCGAAGAGCCGATCGCCACCAGGCCACGGCGCTGGGAAGCCTCGCGCAGTGGCGTGGCCAGCGGGCGAGCGGCGGGCGCCCGCTGCTGGCCGATCAGCCAACCGATATTGAGGATCTTGCGCAGCAGTGGCGCCGCCGCTTCACGGGGGTCGCCCGCGCCCAGCGCCGGGGTGTCTACCACGTCGAGGGCGCCGTAGCCCATGGCCTCGAACACTCGGTGCACGTTCTGCTTGCGGTCGACCGTGACGATTACGATGGCGCATGGGGTTTCGGCCATGATCCGCCGGGTGGCCTCGACACCATCCATGACCGGCATGATCAGGTCCATGAGAATCAGGTCTGGCTGCTGCTCGGTGCAGCGCTGCACCGCCTCGGCACCATTGCTGGCCACCCACACCACCTGGTGCGCCGGCTCCAAGGCGACTGCCCGGCGCAGCGCCTCGACGGCCATGGGCATGTCGTTGACGATGGCGATCTTCATCCCTGAGCACCTCCGATCAGCTCAACCACAGCATCCAGCAACGCGTCGTCATGGAAGCTGGCCTTTGCCAAATAGTAGTCGGCGCCGGCATCCAGGCCACGCCGTCGGTCTTCCTCACGGTCCTTGTAGGACACCACCATCACCGGCAGCGACTGCAGGCGCTGGTCGCGGCGCACCAGGGTGACCAGTTCGATGCCGTCCATGCGCGGCATGTCGATGTCGGTGATAAGCAGGTCGAAGTCCTCGCCACGCAAGGCGTTCCAGCCGTCCATGCCATCCACCGCCACGGCCACGTCGTAACCGCGGTTGCCGAGCAGCTTGCGCTGCAGTTCACGCACGGTAAGCGAATCGTCGACCACCAGGATACGCTGGCGCGCCACGCCACGGGCTCCGCTGCTGCCGCGTTCGATGCGCTCCAGGCTGCCGGTGCTGAGCAGTTTCTCCACCGAACGCAGCAGGTCCTCGACATCGATGATCAGCACCACCGAACCATCGTCGAGCAAGGCACCGGAAGAAATGTCCTGCACCTTGCCCAGCCGTGGGTCGAGCGGCATCACCACCAGCACCCGCTCGCCCACCAGGCGCTCCACGGCCACGCCGTACAGTTGCTCGCGCTCGCGAATCACCACCACCCGCAGGCTGTTCTCCTGCGTTTGCCCGGCCGGGCGGTTGAGCAGTTGGCTGGCCGCGACCAGGCCGATGTGCCGGCCTTCGTGCCAGAAGTGCTGGCGGCCTTCGATCTGCACGATCTCTTCGGCGCTCACTTCGAGCGTGCGTTCGATATGAGCGAGCGGGAATGCATAGGCCTCGCCGCCCACCTCGACCACCAGGCTGCGCACCACCGACAGGGTCAATGGCACCTGCAGGTGGAAACGGCAACCCTGCCCGGCCAACTGGGTCAGTTCGATCGAACCGCGCAGCTCACGGATCATGTGCTGCACCGCATCCAGGCCCACGCCGCGACCGGACACTTCGGTGACCTTGTCGCGCAGGCTGAAACCGGGCAGGAACAGAAACGTCAGCAACTCTTCCTCGCTCATCCGCGCCACCGTGTCAGCGGGCGAAAGGGCACGCTCGACAATGCTGCTGCGCAGGCGCTCGAGGTCGATGCCGGCACCGTCGTCGATCAATTCCAGGCTGAGCATACCGGCCTGGTGCGAGGCCCGCAGGCGGATCACCCCCTCCTCCGCCTTGCCCGCCAGCAGCCGCCGTTCGGGCAGCTCGATGCCGTGATCGACCGCGTTACGCAACAGGTGGGTCAGCGGTGCTTCGAGCTTTTCCAGCACGTCACGGTCGACCTGGGTCTTGTCCCCCTCTACCAGCAGCCGCACCGGCTTGCCCAGCGAACGGCCAAGGTCGCGCACCATGCGGCTCTGGCCAGTCAGCACATCGGCAAACGGCCGCATCCGGCAGGCCAGCGCGGTGTCATACAGCAGTTGTGCGCGCTGGCTGGCCTGCCAGCCGAACTCGTCCAGGTCGCCAGCTTGCTGCTGCAGGATCTGCTGGGTTTCCGCCAGCAGGCGCTGGGTCTGTGCCAGGGCTTCGAGCACCTCGCTGCTCTGGCCACTGTCCTCCAGCTGCATGCGAAGGCCGTCAAGCGCCTGCATGCCCTGGCCATGCATGCGCTTGAGACGCTGCAAGGTCGCCAGGTAAGGCTTGAGCCGCTGGGTTTCCACCAGCGACTTGCTGGAAAGGTCGAGCAGGCTGTTGAGGCGGTCGGCGGTCACTCGCAGCACCCGCTCCGTCCCTTCGCCGGTGCGCTTGCCGGCCTTGCGACGTGGGGCCGGCTCGGGCTCAGGCTCCAAGGGTTCGACAGGCAGCGGCACAGGTTCGTCTTGTGCGGTTTGCCCCGGCGCTTCCGGCTGCGCTGGCACGGCTGGCGGCGCGGGGGGCACGGCTGCCGCCCCCGGGTCGAGCAGGTTGGCCATTTGCGCAAGGAACACCGGCAGAGTCGCCTGCGCACCGGCATCGCCAGGCGTGGCGATGCGCATCAACAGGTCGGTGCCCTGCAGCAGGGCGTCGATATGCTCGGCGCTCAGCCGCAGGCGACCCTCCTGGGCGGCCACCAGGCAGTCCTCCATGACATGGGCGACGCTGACGCCAGCGTCCACCCCGACGATCCGCGCCGCGCCCTTCAGGGAGTGGGCCGCACGCATGCAAGCCTCGAGCTGGTCGGCCTGCGTGGGATTACGCTCCAGCGCCATCAGGCCGGCGCTGAGCACCTGGGTCTGCGCCTCGGCCTCCAGGCTGAACAGTTCGAGCAACGATGCGTCGCGCATTTGCTCTGGGGTCATGACAGGCTCCGCTGCACGGCAGACAGTAAGTGTTGATCGTCCAGCACCCGCACGCTGCGGCCACGCCATTGCAGCACCGCTGCGGTGAAGCGGGAGGCATCCTGACCGCTGCCCAGAAGCTTCGGGTCGAGCCGGTGAATGCCATCGATTTCCTCGACCGCCATCACTACCGGGCCACCCTCCGCAGCCAGGATCAGCATGCGTGGCACCGCCCGGCCGCCACGTTGCTCGGCAGCGCGGGCCTGTACACCCAGCAGGTCGGCCAGTGACAGGCACGGCACCAGCGCACCGCGCACGTTTGCCACCCCCTGCAATACCCGCGAGCGCTGGTGCGGTAGCGAATGCACCGCCTGTAGCGGGGCAATTTCGGCCAGGCAGGCGGTGGCCAGCGCCAGCCACTCTTCGCCCAGGCGGAACAGCAGCATGGAGCGGCCGGTGCTTTCCTCGACTGGCGACACCACGGCAGCCTGATGGTCCTGCATCAGCGCGTAGCGGTCGAGCAGGCGTGTGGCCGCTGCGGCATATACCTCGCAGTTGCGGCAGTGAACGTGACGTTCCAGCAGTGGGCACTGCTTGTCGCCGTGTACGCCAATGCGGTTCCAGCAATCGTCGATGTGCGCGTCATCCTCGGCGAGCAACTGCATCGCGGATTCCTTCATCGTTCAGACTCCCGGCCAACCCGCGCGGCGCGCTCCTGAAGGCGCCGAGCGCCGGCCAAGTCACCCTGGGCCGCCAACAACGCCGCCAGGTGTACCAGCGCCTCGGGGTGCTGCGGCTCCAGGTACAGGGCTTTGCGATAGTGGGTCAGTGCCTGCTGGGCATCGCCTTCGGTATCGCTGAGCAGCCCCAGCCAGTAGTAAACCTGTGCCGAAGGCGCGAACTGGTCCAGGTAGCGCTGGCATTCGCCACGGGCCTGGTCGCTGGCACCGGCATTGGCAAGCCGGGCAATGCTGGCCAGCAACTCGCTTGCCGCCTCGCGCTTGTGCTCGCGCGCTGGCGCTGGCGCTGGCTTGGCAGCCACAGGCAGCACCCGCAGTGGGCGCGACGACGCTGGGCTCGGTAACGGATAGCCTGGCTTGGCCAGTGCGGACGGCGTGCGCCGCAAGGGCTGGACCGGGGGGGTAGCCAGCGCGGCGCCGCCCTCCTCTTGGCGCACGTAGGCGAACGATTGGGCAATCCCCAGCGGGCGCATGCCCAATCGCGCCAGCAAGCTGCCTTCGGCCGGACCGATGAACAGCACACCCTGAGGGTGCAACAAGCGCTTGAGCACTTCGAACACCCGTTGTTGGGTCGGCACGTCGAAATAGATCAGCAGGTTGCGGCAGAACACGAAATCGTAAAGGCCATCGCGGCTGGCCAGCGCCGGGTCGAGCACATTGCCCACCTGCAGGCTGACTTGCTCGCGCACCCGTTCATGCAGGAGGTGGCCTTCCTCCAAAGCATCGAAGTAACGCTCGCGAAAGCCCAGGTCGCTGCCACGGAAGGCATTGCGGCCGTACACGCCCTGCCCGGCCTTGGCCACGGAACTGGGGCTGATGTCCATGCCGTCGATCATGAACGCCCCCGGCGCGATACCGGCATCGAGCAAGGCCATGGCCAGCGAATAGGGCTCCTCGCCGGTCGAGCAAGGCAGGCTGAGCAAACGCAGCGGGCGCACCCCGGCCAGCTCGGTCAGGCGCTTGTGCGCCAGGCTGGCCAAGGCCGTGAAGGACTCTGGGTAACGGAAGAACCAGGTTTCCGGGACGATGACCGCTTCGATCAGTGCCTGTTGCTCATCCATCGACTGTTGCAGGTGCAGCCAGTAATCATCCAGGTCCGCAGCGTTCACGGCCACGCAGCGCTGGCGCAGCGCACGCTCGACCATGGGCGCGCCCACCGACTCCACGTCCAGGCCGATGCGTTCGCGCAAGAAGCGGAAGAAATGCTGTTCGTTCATGTCGGCACCCCTGTCGGATCATCCGCGTACAGCAACTCGTGCACGGCATCGGGCAGCAGGTCGTTGACTTCAATGCGCTGCAGCAAGCCCTGCTCATCCTGACGCACCGGGCCCAGGTACGGGGCCTCGGCGCTGTCCACGCCATAGGGCTGAAACTCGTTGGGGTGACAACGCAGGGTTTCGGTGGCCTGTTCCAGGATCAGGCCAAGCTGCAGGCCGCCTCGGTAGTGCACCAGCACCAGGCGGGTACTGGTGCGCTGCGCTGCCGGCTGGCCGAAGCTCAACGCCGCCAGGTCGACCACCGGTACCAGCAAGCCCCGGTGTGCAAGTATGCCTGCGACCCAGGCAGGCGCCTTGGCAATCGGCTTGAGCGGCTGGCGCGGCAACACCTCGATCACCTCGTGCACGCTCAGGGCAAAGCGTTGCTCCCGGATGCTAAACTGCAGGTACAACGCCCCCTTGGCGTTGACCGCCCGCGCGGCACGCGGTTGCAAGTCGTTCATCGCAGTCAGACTTTGAAGCGCGAAACGCCGCCACGCAGGCCAGCGGCCACCTGGCTCAGCTCATCGATGGCGAAACTGGCCTGGCGCAGTGATTCGACCGTCTGGGTGCTGGCATCGCTGAGCTGGGCCAGCGCCTGGTTGATCTGCTCGGCACCGGTGGCCTGGGCCTGCATGCCTTCGTTGACCATCAGCACGCGCGGCGCCAACGCCTGCACCTGGTGGATGATCTGGCTGAGCTGCTCGCCCACCTGCTGCACCTCGAACATGCCGCGGCGCACTTCTTCGGAGAACTTGTCCATGCCCATGACCCCGGCCGACACCGCCGACTGGATCTCGCGCACCATCTGCTCGATATCATAGGTTGCCACGGCGGTCTGGTCGGCCAGGCGGCGCACTTCGGTGGCCACCACGGCAAAGCCGCGGCCATACTCGCCGGCCTTTTCCGCTTCGATGGCAGCGTTGAGCGACAGCAGGTTGGTCTGGTCGGCAACCTTGACGATGGTCACCACCATCTGGGTGATGTTGCTGGCCTTTTCGTTGAGGATGCCAAGCTTGGCGTTGACCAGGTCGGCGGCGCCCATCACCTGGTGCATGGTTTCTTCCATGCGTGCCAGGCCCTGCTGTCCGGAACCGGCCAGGCTGGAGGCCTGATCGGCGGCCGAGGTGACTTCGGTCATGGTGCGCACAAGGTCACGCGAGGTGGCGGCGATTTCCCGTGAGGTGGCGCCGATTTCGGTGGTGGTGGCAGCCGTTTCGGTAGCGGTGGCTTGCTGCTGCTTGGAGGTTGCAGCGATTTCGGTCACCGAGGTGGTCACCTGCACCGACGAACGCTGGGCCTGGGCCACCAGGTTGGCCAGGGCCTCGGCCATTTCGTTGAAGCCGCTTTCGATGGCGCCGAACTCGTCCTTGCGGTCCAGGCTCAGGCGCATGCTCAGGTCACCTGAGCGCAGTTTGTCGAGGGCATGGACAATACGCTGCATGGGCGCGGTGATGGCGCGCATCAGCAACAGGCCGCAGATACCGGCGGCGATGATCGCCAGCAGCAGCGAAACCATCATGCTGCCCTTGGCCGTGCTCACGGCGCCGACAATCTCGTTGGTGTCGGCGTCGGCGGAGGCGCGGTTGTGCTCGATCACTTCGTTCAGGTGCTTGCGGCCTTCGATCCAGGCCGGGGTCAGCACATCGGTGATCAACCGCTGGGCTTCGGCGTAGTTGCGCTGTCGATAGGCTTCCAGCACCTGGTCGACAATCTTGAGGTAGGCATCTTTCATCTGGATGAAGGTGTCGAAGCGCGCCTGGTCGTCATCATCCTGAATGGTGCCCTGGTAGCTGTCCATGTGCTGTTTCAGGCGGTCCTGGAAGCTCTTGAACAGCTCCGTGTCGGCCGAGGTGAATTCGCGGTGGTTGGACAGCCCCACCAGCTGCTGGCTGGTGACGTAACTGTCGACCCAGGCACTGCGGATCATCGAACTGTAGTAGAGGCCGGGAATGCTGTCGGTCCCCACTGCCTGCTCGGCGGATGCGATGGTCACCAACCGCGAGTAGGCGGCCACGATCATCAGCAGCATGATGGCGATGATCACGGCAAAGCTTGCCAGGATCCGTTGGCGCAAGGTCCAGTTCTTCACATTCAGCCCTCAGGAAATCACAACGAGCGGGAAAAATCGACGAAGTATAGCCCAGGCGCCCAGCGCTCATGCGGCTGAAATGTGGGGTAACCAGGTAACCTTGCCGACAGACCGGTCATTTGTGCCCAACGCCATTGGGGCCGCTGTGCGGCCCATCGCCGGCACGCCAGGCTCCCACCTCGACCGCATGAGCTCGGGGCATGTGCGATCCCTGTGGGAGCCGGCTTGCCGGCGATGGGCTGCAACGCAGCCCCCATCACTGGCCGGCGGCAAGCCTTGCCTGGCTTTCCAGTTCCTGGCGCAGGGCCGGGTCCAGGCGCAGCTGGCGGGCCAGTTCGTCCAGGTAGGCGCGTTCCATGAAGTTTTCCTGGTCGACCATCATCACGCTGGCCAGGTACATCTCGGCAGCCATTTCCGGGGTTTGCGCGGCACGGGCCACTTCGGCCGGGTCCAGCGGCTTGTTCAGCTCGGCATGCAGCCAGTGCTGCAACTCGCGGTCGTTGTCCAGGCGGGTGAACTCGCCCTCGATCAGCGCACGCTCGCGTTCGTCGATATGGCCATCGGACTTGGCCGCCGCAACCAGCGCCCGAAGTACCGCCTGGCTGTGCAGCTCGGCCTGGGCAGGCGGCAGTCGGTCTACGGTCTGTGGCTCGGCGGCGGCCACCTGCTGGCTCGCCTGCCAGTTGCCGTAGGCCTTGTAGGCCAGCACACCGAGCGCGGCCAGGCCGCCGTAGGTGAGGGCCTTTCCGCCATATTTGCGGGCTTTCTTGTTGCCTAGCAGCAAACCCATGGCGCCCGCCGCCAGGGCGCCGCCACCGGCACCTGAAAGCAGGCTGCCAAGGCCGCCGGCACTGGTACCTGGCTTGCCAGAGCTGCCCTTGCCAGCCTGGCTGGCAAGCAAGTCCTGGCCTGACTTGAGCAACTGGTCGAGCAATCCCCGGGTATTCATCAAACGGTCTCCACATTGGCCAAGGGAGCCGTCAGGTTAAGCCCTGCCCGCCCGATCGCCACGGGGGGATTTGCTTCCGGATGTTGCATTGGCTGGCAAAAAGCCAACTAGACTCGATATCGCCAACACCGCGCATCACCGCACCACGTTCATGACTATCGCTTCACTGCTTGCTTGATGACTGCCCCGACCAAAATCTCCAATAAGAGGGAACACCATGTCAGTGCACAAGACCGCATTGCTCGGCGCAACCGCCTGCGCCGTGCTGGCCAGCGCCAGCCTGCAGGCTGCCGAACCGCCCAAGGCCCTGGGCCCCGGCGAGGGCCGCCTGGACATCGTCGCCTGGCCCGGCTACATCGAACGCGGTGAAAGCGACAAGGCCTACGACTGGGTGACCGGCTTCGAGAAGGAAACCGGCTGCAAGGTCAGCGTCAAGACCGCCGCCACCTCGGACGAGATGGTCAGCCTGATGACCAAGGGCGGCTACGACCTGGTCACCGCCTCGGGCGATGCCTCGCTGCGGCTCATCGCGGGCAAGCGGGTGCAGCCAATCAATACCGCCTTGATCCCCAACTGGAAGAACATCGACCCACGGCTGCAGGACGGTGGCTGGTACGTGGTCGACAAGCAGGTCTACGGCACCCCGTACCAATGGGGGCCGAACGTGCTGCTGTACAACACCGACGTGTTCAAGCAGGCGCCCACCAGCTGGGGCGTGCTGTTCGAGCCGCAGAACCTGCCCGACGGCAAGCCGAACAAGGGCCGCGTGCAGGCCTATGATGGGCCGATCTATATCGCCGATGCGGCGTTGTACCTGAAGACGGCCAAGCCGGAGCTGGGCATCCAGGACCCATACGAGCTGAGCGAAGCGCAGTACAAGGCCGTGCTGGAGCTGCTGCGCCAGCAGCAACCGCTGATCCACCGCTACTGGCATGACGCCACGGTGCAGATGAGCGACGTGAAGAACGAAGGCGTGGTCGCCTCCAGTTCCTGGGGCTACATGGTCAACGGCCTGAAGGCCGAGAAGCAGCCCGTGGCCTCGACCATTCCCAAGGAAGGCGCGACCGGCTGGGCCGACACCACCATGCTGCACAGCGAAGCCAAGCACCCCAACTGTGCCTACAAATGGATGGACTGGTCGCTACAGCCGAAGGTACAGGGAGACGTGGCAGCCTGGTTCGGTTCGTTGCCGGCGGTGCCGGCGGCCTGCACCGGCAGCGAGCTGCTGGGGGCCGAGGGCTGCAAGACCAACGGTTTCGACAACTTCGACAAGATCGCCTTCTGGAAAACCCCGCAAGCCCAGGGCGGCAAGTTCGTGCCGTATAGCCGCTGGACCCAGGATTACATTGCGATCATGGGTGGGCGCTGAGGTTGCCTGAATGCCTGTGCCGGCCTCTTCGCGGGTGAACCCGCTCCCACAGGTAAAGCGCCACCCTTACAGGCGGTGATGAACCTGTAGGAGCGAGTTCACCCGCGAAGAGGCCAGCGCAGGGTTAAGTCAGTTGTCCGGAGCCTATGCATGCCCCTAGCCGTCCAGTTCACCCAGGTTTCCCGCACCTTCGGCGAGGTCAAGGCCGTCGACCAGGTCAGCATCGACATTATCGATGGCGAATTCTTCTCCATGCTCGGCCCCTCTGGCTCGGGCAAGACCACCTGCCTGCGCCTGATCGCAGGCTTCGAGCAACCCACCAGCGGTTCGATCCGCATCCACGGTGTCGAGGCTGCGGGCGTACCGCCCTACCAGCGCGACGTCAACACCGTATTCCAGGACTACGCCCTGTTCCCGCACATGAACGTACTGGACAACATTGCCTACGGCCTGAAGGTAAAAGGCGTGGCCAAGGCCGAACGCCACAGCCGCGCCGAAGAAGCCCTGGCGATGGTGGCCCTGGCCGGCTACGGCGCGCGCAAGCCAGCGCAGTTGTCCGGTGGCCAGCGCCAACGCGTGGCCCTGGCCCGCGCTCTGGTCAACCGGCCACGGGTACTGCTGCTGGACGAGCCGCTTGGCGCGCTGGACCTGAAGTTGCGCGAACAGATGCAGGGCGAGTTGAAAAAGCTGCAGCGCCAGCTGGGCATCACTTTCATCTTCGTCACCCACGACCAGACCGAGGCGCTGTCGATGTCCGATCGCGTCGCAGTGTTCAACCGTGGCCGTATCGAGCAGGTCGACACCCCGCGCAACCTTTACATGCAACCGGCCACCACCTTTGTTGCCGAATTCGTCGGCACCTCCAATGTGGTGCGTGGCGAATTGGCCACGGCGCTCAATGGCAGCCCCGCGCCCTTCTCCATCCGCCCCGAACACATCCGCCTCGGCGACCCGGCCACAGCCGGCCAGCACGTCCAGGTCAGCGGCCAGCTGCGCGATATCCAGTACCAGGGCAGTGCCACCCGCTACGAGCTGCAACTGGACAGCGGCCAGCTGCTGGCGGTGAGCCAGGCCAACGACCGCTGGCAGGCGCAGGCACAGGCGTGGCAACCCGGGCAACGGGTCCGGGCGCACTGGCCCCGCGAAGCCATGACGGTGCTGCAGGAAACCGAGGGCCGCTGACATGAGCACACTGCGCGGCCTGTCCAACCTGCTGTACCGGCGCCCCAACCTGTACCTGGCCTTGCTGCTGATCCCACCGCTGACCTGGTTCGGCGCGATCTACCTGGGCTCGCTGCTGAACCTGCTGTGGCAAGGCTTCTATACCTTCGACGACTTCACCATGGCGGTGACGCCGGACCTGACCCTGGGCAATTTCGCCGCGCTGTTCAATCCGTCGAACTTCGACATCATCCTGCGCACCTTGGGCATGGCGCTGGCGGTGTCGCTGGCCAGTGCGGTGCTGGCGTTCCCCATCGCCTACTACATGGCGCGCTACACCAGCGGCAAGACCAAGGCGTTTTTCTATATAGCGGTGATGATGCCGATGTGGGCCAGCTACATCGTCAAGACTTACGCCTGGACCCTGCTGCTGGCCAAGGGCGGCGTGGCCCAGTGGTTCGTCCAGCAGCTGCATCTGGATGCCCTGCTGCAAACGGTGCTGGCGGTGCCGGGCGTGGGCGGCAGCACGCTGTCGACTTCGCACCTGGGGCGCTTCATGGTGTTCGTGTATATCTGGCTGCCGTTCATGATCCTGCCGATCCAGGCCTCGCTGGAACGCTTGCCGCCGTCACTGCTACAAGCCTCGGCAGACCTCGGCGCCCGGCCTGGGCAAACCTTCGTGCAGGTGATACTGCCGCTGTCGATTCCGGGCATTGCCGCCGGCTCGATTTTCACCTTCTCGCTGACCTTGGGCGACTTCATCGTACCGCAGCTGATCGGCCCGCCCGGCTACTTCATCGGCAGTATGGTCTATGCCCAGCAAGGGGCGATCGGCAACATGCCGATGGCCGCTGCGTTCACCCTGGTGCCGATCGTGCTGATTGCGGTGTACCTGTCCATCGTCAAGCGACTGGGGGCCTTCGATGCACTCTGAAAAAGCCTCGGCCGGGCTGCGCCTGGCCGCCTGGGGCGGGTTGCTGTTCCTGCACTTCCCGATCCTGATCATCTTCCTGTACGCGTTCAACACCGAAGACGCGGCATTCAGCTTCCCGCCCAAGGGCTTTACCCTTAAGTGGTTCGCCGTGGCCTTCGCCCGGCCCGATGTGCTGGAAGCGATCAAGCTGTCACTGCAGGTGGCCTGCCTGGCCACGCTGATCGCCCTGGTGCTCGGCACGCTGGCCTCGGCGGCGCTGTACCGGCGCAGCTTTTTCGGCAAGGAGAGCATTTCGCTGATGCTGATACTGCCCATCGCCCTGCCCGGCATCATCACCGGCATCGCCCTGCTCTCGGCGTTCAAGACCTTGGGGATCGAGCCCGGGGTGTTCACCATCGTGGTCGGCCACGCCACGTTCTGCGTGGTGATCGTCTACAACAACGTGATCGCTCGCCTGCGGCGTACTTCGCAGAGCCTGATC
Source organism: Pseudomonas sp. B10(2017) (assembly GCF_002113295.1). Taxonomy (NCBI): domain Bacteria; kingdom Pseudomonadati; phylum Pseudomonadota; class Gammaproteobacteria; order Pseudomonadales; family Pseudomonadaceae; genus Pseudomonas; species Pseudomonas sp. B10(2017). The sequence goes on along the minus strand of NZ_NEJU01000022.1, from coordinate 26,064 downwards.
GAAGCCTCGATGGACCTCGGCGCCGACGGCTGGCAGACCTTCCGCTACATCATCCTGCCCAACCTAGGCTCGGCACTGCTGGCCGGTGGCATGCTGGCCTTTGCCCTGTCGTTCGACGAAATCATCGTCACCACCTTCACTGCCGGCCACGAACGCACCCTGCCGATCTGGCTGCTCAACCAGCTCAGCCGCCCGCGCGACGTGCCGGTGACCAACGTGGTCGCCATGCTGGTGATGCTGGTGACCATGCTGCCAATCCTTGGCGCCTATTACCTGACCCGTGGCGGCGAAAGCGTCGCGGGCAGCGGCAAATGACCCTGGAGGATTCCCCGATGCAAACGCAGATGCTGATCAATGGCCAGCTGGTCGCTGGCCAAGGCCCGGCCTGGACCGTGCTCAACCCGGCGCTGGGCAGTGCCCTGGCGCAGATCAACGAAGCCAGCGAGGCCCAGGTGGACAGCGCCGTGCGCGCCGCCGACCAGGCTTTCGACAGCTGGTCGCAAACCAGCCCCAAGGAACGCTCGCAGGCCTTGCTGGCGCTGGCCGACGCTATCGAAGCCCATGGCGATGAACTGGCCCGGCTGGAATCGCAGAACTGCGGCAAGCCGCTGAGCGCCGCGCTGAATGACGAGATCCCGGCAATTGCCGACGTGTTCCGCTACTTCGCCGGTGCGGCGCGCTGCCTGGGCGGCTCGGCAGCCGGCGAGTACCTGCCGGGCCATACGTCGATGATCCGCCGCGACCCGCTGGGCGTGGTGGCCTCGATCGCGCCGTGGAACTACCCGTTGATGATGCTGGCGTGGAAGATCGCCCCGGCCCTGGCTGCCGGCAACACGGTGGTGATCAAGCCCTCCGAACTGACCCCGCTGACCGCCCTGCGCCTCGGCGAACTGGCCCAGGACCTGCTGCCACCGGGGGTGCTGAACATCCTCTTCGGCCGCGGTCAGACAGTCGGCAACCCGCTGGTCAACCACCCCAAGGTGCGCATGGTGTCGCTGACCGGCTCGATCCCCACCGGCGCGCACATCATCAGCGCCACCGCCGACAGCGTGAAACGCATGCACATGGAACTGGGTGGCAAGGCCCCGGTGCTGGTGTTCGACGATGCCGACATCGATGCCGCCATCGACGGCATCCGTACCTTCGGCTTCTACAACGCCGGCCAGGACTGCACCGCGGCCTGTCGGTTGTATGTGCAGGATGGCATCTACGAGCGTTTCGTCGAACGCCTGGGGGCCGCAGTGGCCAGCCTCAAGCCGGGCCCGCAGGAAGCCGAGGACACCGAACTGGGGCCACTGATCAGTTCCCAGCACCGCGACAAGGTCGCGGGCCTGGTGCAACGCGCGGTTGCCCAGCCGCACATTCGCCTGGTGACGGGTGGCAAGGCGATTGATGGCGACGGTTTCTTCTTCGAGCCGACGGTGCTGGCCGATGCGCTGCAGGATGACGAAATCGTGCGCAACGAAGTGTTCGGCCCGGTGGTGTCGGTGACCCGCTTCAGCGACGAAGCGCAGGCGCTGGAATGGGCCAACGATTCCAACTACGGCCTGGCCTCATCGGTATGGACCCGCGACACCGGCCGCGCTCACCGCCTGGCGGCGCGCCTGCAGTATGGCTGCACGTGGGTGAACACCCACTTCATGCTGGTCAGCGAAATGCCCCATGGCGGGCAGAAGCATTCGGGGTATGGCAAGGACATGTCGATGTATGGGCTGGAGGACTATACCTGTGTGCGGCATGTGATGATCAAACATTGACCGAACCGTTAACCGAGGGGCTTTGCCCCTCGGTTAACATCTCAGACATTTCCTTCAAGCTTGATCTACTCCCTCCTACTGCTCATCCATTGAGCCATGCTTGCTGGTATCATAATCTGATACCAAGAATAATCATCAGCAAGCCACACTTGAAGCAGTACTGAAAAGGCCGGTTCCCAGGACGCTGGAGTGGGCGCGAGTGGAATCACTGTTGGTATCCCTGGGTGCCCGAGTGATTGAAGGACGAGGGTCACGGGTTCGCTTTGAACTCAATGGAGCAGTGGCAACCTTCCACCGCCCTCATCCGGACAGGCACGCAAAGCCCTACCAACTACGAGACGCCCGCCAGTTCCTTGAGCAGGCAGGAGTAATACCATGAATGTCATGACTTACCGCGGCTATGCCGCTCGTATCGAATACAGCGACGAAGACCAGTTGCTGATCGGCCACGTTGCGGGTATCCGCGATGTGATCGGTTTTCACGGCGAATCCATCAGTGAGTTGCGCCAGGCATTCGAAGAAGCCGTGGACGATTATCTTGAGACTTGCGAACGCCTGGGCCGCGAGCCGCAGAAGACCTACTCTGGCAAACTTAGCCTGCGACTCGAACCTACCCTTCATGCCAGCGTGGCCGCCAAGGCCGAGTTGGCAGAGAAGAGTATCAACCAGTGGGTAAGCGATATCCTCAGCAAAGCTGCCTATAGCTGAGTTGAGAAGCCAACGCGGTCGTTGTAGGGGCGGGGTCATCGAGGCGTCGAACCGCCGCGAACACCGGCGAAGCCGGTGCCAAACACCGAGCCGCCTTCTTCGCGGGCTTGCCCGCTCCCACAGGTACATCACAGCCCTTGAGGTTAGTGATGTACCTGTGGGAGCGGGTTCACCCGCGAAGAGGCCAGTACAGGTAGACCCTAGTCGCGCAAATCCGACTCGTGAATCGGGTTGGCCCGGCTGGTGGCGCGCTGGTATTGCGCTGGCCAGGTGGCCTTGTTGCCGCCCAGGTCGTCGTCGGCGTGTAGCGGCCAGTACGGGTCGCGCAGCAGTTCGCGGGCGAGGAAGATGATGTCGGCCTGGCCAGTGCGCAGAATGTGCTCGGCCTGGGCCGGTTCGGTGATCATGCCCACGGTGCCGGTGGCAATTTCCGATTCCTTGCGCACACGCTCGGCGAAGCGCGTCTGGTAGCCGGGGCCGGTGGGGATTTCGGCGTTGACCGAGGTGCCGCCGGAGGAAACGTCGATCAGGTCGACGCCCAAGCCACGCAGGCGGCGGGCCAGTTCGACGGTTTCATCCGGGTTCCAGCCGTCCTCGACCCAGTCGGTCGCCGATACCCGCACGAACAGCGGTAACTCGGCAGGCCAGACCTTGCGCACGGCCTCGACCACCTGCAGGGTCAGGCGGATACGGTTTTCGAAGCAACTGCCATATTCGTCGCGCCGCTGGTTGCTCAGCGGCGACAGGAACTGGTGCAACAGGTAGCCGTGGGCGGCGTGGATCTCGACCACTTTGAAACCGGCCTTCAGGGCACGCTCGGTCGAGGCGACAAAGGCGTCGATCACAGCCTGAATCTCGTTGTGGTTCAACTCGTGCGGCGTCGTGTGTTGCGGGTCGAAGGCGATTTTCGACGGGCCCACCGGTTGCCAGCCGCCCTCCTCGAGCTTGACGCTGCCTTGCTTGCCCAGCCATGGGCGATAGGTGCTGGCCTTGCGCCCCGCGTGAGCCAGCTGGATGCCGGGCACGCTCCCCTGGGCGGTGATGAAACGGGTGATGCGTTGCAGCGGGGCGATCTGAGCGTCGTTCCACAGGCCGAGGTCTTCAGCGGTGATGCGGCCATCGGCGGTCACCGCCACGGCTTCAGTGATTACCAGGCCAGCACCACCCACGGCGCGGCTGCCTAAATGGACGAGGTGCCAATCGTTGGCCAGGCCATCGAAGGCGGAATACTGGCACATCGGCGAAACGGCGATGCGGTTGGGCAGGGTCAGCTGACGCAGGGTGTAAGGCTCGAGCAGCAGGCTCATGAGGGCACCTCCCAAGGACTCCAATGGTGATCCGGCCCGGACACTCAATTGCACATCCCTGGCCCAGGTCCGGTCATAACTTCAGACTAGACCAGAATGGTTGGGGGGGAGGTTCCATGGGATTTCGGGTGGGATGCGAGGGGGGTTGGATCGAGAGTGGTGGCGCCTACGAGATCGAGCGCCGCGCGGGCGGCGCTCGATCTCCTAGGCAACATCACTCTCAAGGCAGGCACCTGGCAGCCCTGACCGCCGCTACAGGCAGGCACTCTGACAGGCATTTCAGATAATCCCTACGATCCCGATCTGGTGAAGCCTAAGCTGAGGAAATACCCTACAAGCCCTGTCGACTCGCGTCTGATTGTTACTGGAATCCTGACTCTCTAGCCTTTGCTGGTCGCTGGCATTCAGCGGCCGGGGGTGGAATCCCGATCAATTATCGAGTAGCTGTCGTCATGGCAGTTGTGCGCGGAAGGCCGCAAAGCCTACCGGGTTTACTCGTAGCCTGGATTCCACACCGCGTACAACTGCCACCCTTCGTGTGGAATCGGAGAGGCGGTCAATCAGCAACCATACGAGTGATTGATATGAAAAAGACAGTCCCTGATCGCCCCTCATTTCTTCTCCTTCGACAAAGCGCTCAGAATGATCAGGAGAGGAATCAATGAAGACAGACGACACCCAATTCACCGTCGGCAAGACCACTTTCTTTCAGGGTGAAAACCAGACCCACCCATTATTTCGCATCGAAGCGGGCATTCCGTGCCGAGACGCCCGTGATCAGGCTTCGGAATTGATGGGCTATGTGCGGGAGTTGACCATCGTCGGGCTGATGGATGAGAAGCCCATGATGATCTGGGCTGCGCACTATCTCAGTGCGATGGCCAAGGCACTGATGGATGATGCCGAGTTAGGTATGGCTCGTTGACGTTACTGTTATTTTCTAGAGGCCAGTAATTACTCCAAACATAAATGGGTTGCCACACCCATGTATACCTTGTCGCCCCGGTGCGCCGGGGCAATAGGAAATTTCCCACAGCCAATTTCCTCAAAAGCCACATCCGGGTCGGAAAATCTTCTCAATCGGTAAGCCCCACATCCTATCGCCCCCCACAACACCAAGTCACTAATGTCTCACTGCGTCAGCCAGCACTACTTGGGCAAGAGCCTTCAAGGCATGTACAAAACTTGAGACATAGAAAATGACGAGACAATTTACATCTAGAGATGTAAGCATTCTAGACGATGCTATTACATCTGATGAACAAGCCAAACTCAACAACGCATTCTCACATACCCTATGGAGATACGACTGGCCAGTAAACTCCACGCCCTTCGCTCGCCCCTGCTGGCATTTTTTCATTGCAGGAAGCAAGCGTGAATCACTGGAATGTTGTGAGCAAGAACTGGTTGCAAACGAGCGCTGGGGATTCCTCATCAACATCTGGAAACGTCTATGTGCTGTGCATATGAAAAACTCCAGACTGATCGGCGTGTATGCAAACGGCCAAACCTTCGGGCAGGACAGCCCGATTCACCGAGATAACCTGCCAGGCGAGCCGGGGTATACCGCAGTGCTCTTCTGTAACGACTACTGGGCTACGACGTGGGGAGGTGAGCTTTTATTCTGCAATGACGCCAAGACGGACGTTATCGCCGCGGCGTTACCCAAGCCAAGGCGTATCGCAATCTTCGACGGTGAAATGCCGCACCGAGCTAAATCACCAACCATAGACTGCGACCGTCTGCGCACCACCATTGCTTTCAAGACAATAAACAAGGATTTTAAAATATGACTAAACGGGTCGAGATATTCGTCGCCATGGTGGATAGGGTGGGGAGGCCTGGGTTCCAAGCAGGCGCAGCCGCCGCAGTTCACGATCAGTTCAACACTGACAAGCAGGGTTTCACACTTGTAGTACAGGGTGCCCAGACAACCAGCGCAATTGCTTCTGTACTGTCAGTTACGCAAATGACTGCAGGCGCAGTTCCGTTTATAAATATCGTTACCAACACTTTGGCGGGCACGGTAACCTTTCTGAAAATTGTTGCCGAATACCAGCCTAACGACGAACCTAATATAGGAGACTACGTCAGCCTTGTAGGTAATGTAGCAGGCGTCGTTGCGGGTTTCGCAATACTAATAGCTGCACCTTGGGCCGCACTCACTTTCACCGCCATATCACTGGGAGCTAGCCTAATTGGAACTTACAATTCGGAACTGGCAGAAAAAATCCAAAAAACAATCACTCCTATAATCGACGCACTCATTAAACACGACATAACGAAAGAGACCGCGAATCCGATACTGGCGCCGAATCTGACAATAACAGACGCACAATCTATACATGAGCATTTTGGGGGACTAATACAAGTTATCACGTGGAACCCGGACACCTTGGAGATCAAACTGGACACCAGAACCTTAGAATCATTCACTATCGATCAGCCAATAATACAGCCGGGAGGCGTCAACCCACCTATTGCACCTCCTAACCCTCCTGCAAATGGAGGGGGAGCTTCGATAACAATAGGAATCGAAAGCATTAATGGGCAAGTACCGACAGGGCCAACCCCCTCGATCACCACTATAATAGGTGGAGGTCAAGACAAATATGCCTGTTGCTCCGTTCCGCAGCAAGACAAATACCGTTAAACAAATCGAGCCGAGAGATTCTTTCCGATGCTGACTTGGTCGTCGTGGCTCCAAATGATGTGTGCTTTGGATCCGGCTCAACGGGTAACATCCCTGTTATTCGTAGGCACTTTTTTTGCCTGTCTTGCACTCGCACACCTTACAGTGTGGAAAGAAGCACCAGAGCCTGTAACCGCTCCTTGGGTAAGCGTTAGAGCAGCGCTTGCATCTGCACCTGAAACCTGGGATTACGACAAGTCGCTTTACACTTTTCGTATTGCATACAAAGAGCCAAGCGGACAAGTTACCAGACGTCGGATATATGCTCAAAAAACGCGTTATGATGCTGCCAACATCAATAAGAAAACACCACTCTTCGTCGAGATCGAGGATGCTTTGTCCGGACCAATCGTCAGGCGGCTATCGACCGATAACGAAGTCCTGTATGAGCCATCCCTCAAGGAGTATGTGATCGAAATATACAATCGCGCACTTTTGGAGGGAACTGTGTTTTTCTCACTGCTTAGCCTGGCCTCGTTTGGCGCAGCAGGTGTGATGCACTGGCAAAACCGGCAGCGAAAAAAGCTATCTGAGCTCAGCTGATAGCTTTTAACCGCAAAGAATGCGACGCGGTGGATGGCACCGGCTTCGCCGGTGATCGCCGGCAAGCCAGCTCCCACAGGTACAGCACAAGTCTCAAGCCCGCCGAAGGCCCTGTGGGAGCGGGCGTGCCCGCGAAGAAGGCGACTCAGTGGATGGCACCGGCTTTGCCGGTGTTCGCGGGCATGCCCGCTCCCACAGGGATCGCGCTTGGCTCACCGGCGATGGGCTGCAAAGCAGCCCCGGAATTGCAGTCAGCGCGGCTCCATGTGGGCAATCATCAACTGCACACTTTCATTACCACGGAACTCGTTCACATCCAGCTTGTACGCCAACTCGACCCAACGCACCGTCGGGTTCGGCCACACTTCGCGGTCAATGCCAAAGGCAATGCCATCCAGCCGCACCGAACCGCACTCGCTCTTGAGCACCACCTTCAGGTGCCGCTCGCCTACCACGCGCTGCTCCACCAGCTGGAACACGCCATGGAACAGCGGCTCAGGGAAGTGCTGCCCCCAGGGCCCGGCATGGCGCAGGGCCTTGGCCAGGTCGAGGTGGAACTCCTCCACCGCCAGGCTGCCGTCGGACAACAGCCGACCGGTCAGGTCCTCTTCGCGCAGCTGGCGTCGTACTTCTTCATCGAACGCCTCGGCAAATGCAGGGAAATTGGCCTCAGGCAACGACAATCCCGCCGCCATCGCGTGGCCGCCGAACTTGCTGATCAGTTGCGGGTGGCGCGCCGCCACGGCATCCAGCGCATCGCGAATATGGAACCCCGGCACCGAACGCGCCGACCCTTTGAGCATGCCCTCGCCAGCGTCGGCGAAAGCGATGGTCGGCCGGTGGTAACGCTCCTTCAGGCGCGAAGCCAGAATACCGATAACCCCCTGGTGCCAGTCGGCATCGAACAGGCACAGGCCATATGGCATCGACTCGACAGGCAGGTCCTTGAGCTGGGCCAGGGCCTCGCGCTGCATGCCCTGTTCGATGGACTTGCGGTCCTGGTTCAGGTCATCCAGCTGCTGGGCCATGTCCTGGGCCAGGGCCGCGTCTTCGCACAGCAGGCATTCGATGCCCAGGCTCATGTCGTCCAGGCGCCCGGCAGCGTTCAGCCGCGGGCCCAGGATGAAGCCGAGGTCGGTCGAGGTGATGCGCCGGTGATCGCGACGGGCCACTTCAAGAATGGCCTTGAGCCCCGGCCGGGCGCGGCCGGCGCGAATGCGCTCGAGACCCTGGTGCACCAGGATGCGGTTGTTGGCATCCAATGGCACCACGTCTGCGACGCTGCCCAGGGCAACCAGGTCGAGCAATTCGCCGATGTTCGGCTGCGGCTGCGTTTCGTAGCGCCCCAGGCTGCGCAGGCGCGCACGCAGGGCCATCAGCACATAGAAGATCACCCCTACCCCGGCCAGTGCCTTGCTCGGGAAACTGCAACCCGGCTGATTGGGGTTGATGATGGCGTCGGCGTCGGGCAACTCCGCGCCCGGCAGGTGGTGGTCGGTGACCAGCACCTTGAGCCCGGCGGCCTTGGCGGCAGCCACACCGTCGACGCTGGAAATGCCGTTGTCCACGGTGATCAGCAGTTGCGGCTGGCGTTGCAGCGCCACCTCGACGATTTCCGGGGTCAGCCCGTAACCGTATTCGAAGCGGTTGGGCACAAGGTAGTCGACGTGGGCCGCGCCCAGCAGGCGCAGGCCCAGCACGCCGACAGTACTGGCAGTGGCGCCGTCGGCATCGAAGTCGCCGACGATGAGGATGCGCTGGCGCTGGTCGATAGCCTCGACCAGCAGGTCCACGCCGGCCTCGATGCCCTTGAGCTGCTGGTACGGCAGCAGGCGCGCGAGGCTTTTGTCCAGCTCGGCCTCGCTCTGCACGCCGCGCGCGGCGTACAGGCGGGTCAGCAAGGGTGGCAGATTACCCAGGAATGGAAGGGTCGGCGGCAGCGGGCGAGGTTCGATACGCATGGGGTGCTTCAGCCGCGCTCACCAAGCAGCCACTCCAGCTGCACTTCGTGCTGGCCACGGTCGTCGGTGACGAACAAGGTGCCTTCACTGATCATCACGTCCCACTTGATGGTACGGGGCATGTCGGTGGCAAGGGTTTCCAGCACCTCCTGCGGCACGGCGGCGATGCTCAGGTTCTTCAGGCCCTTGACCGCGTCTACCACTTTGTTCTGCCATACGCGCAGGCTGCCGTAGGCCAGCAGGCTGGTGCGCTCGGTGCGACGTGAGCACCAGGTCAGTCGGTCGGCGTCCGGCTGGCCCACTTCGATCCAGTGCAGGATGCGATCGTCCAGGCTCTTTTCCCACAGCGCCGCCTCGTCCACATCAGACAAACCACGGCCGAACGACAGGTTTTCGTTGTACCACAGGGCGTAGGCCAGCAGGCGCACGGCCATGCGTTCTTCGGTTTCCGAAGGGTGGCGTGCGATGGTCTGACGGACGTTTTCGTACACGCCGCGGTCGAGGTCGGTCAGGTTCAGTTCGAATTTGTAGGTGGTAGACGGCTGGGCCATGGTCGACGGGCTTCTTGCGCAGAGAAAAAGTGACACAGTCTAACCGATACTGCCCTTCGTTGCCCCGCAGCAGTATCTGCCGCTTCGGACCTATGATAAAACCACGCATCTGCCCAGCTGCCACGGATGCCCCATGACTACGCCCAGCAAACCCCTCGCCGGTCTCAAAGTTGTCGAACTCGGCACTCTCATCGCTGGCCCGTTCGCCTCGCGCATCTGCGCCGAATTCGGCGCCGAGGTAGTCAAGGTCGAATCGCCCGATGGCGGCGACCCGTTGCGCAAATGGCGCAAGCTGTACGAGGGCACCTCGCTGTGGTGGTTCGTGCAGGCTCGCAACAAGCAATCGCTCACCCTCAACCTCAAGCACCCCGAGGGCCGCGAGATTCTCAAGCGCCTGCTGGCCGAGGCCGACATCCTGATCGAGAACTTCCGCCCGGGCGTGCTGGAAAAACTCGGCCTGGGCTGGGACGTGCTGCACGCACTCAACCCGCGCCTGGTAATGGTGCGCCTGTCGGGCTTCGGTCAGACCGGGCCGATGAAAGACCAGCCAGGCTTCGGCGCCGTGGGCGAGTCGATGGGCGGCCTGCGCTACATCACCGGCTTCGACGACCGCCCACCAGTGCGCACGGGCATTTCCATCGGTGACTCGATTGCTGCCCTGTGGGGGGTGATCGGCGCACTGATGGCGCTGCGGCACCGGGAAGTCAACGGCGGCCAGGGCCAGGTGGTGGATGTGGCCCTGTACGAAGCGATCTTCGCCATGATGGAAAGCATGGTCCCGGAGTTCGATGTGTTCGGTTTTATCCGCGAACGTACCGGCAACATCATGCCGGGCATCACGCCCTCCTCCATCCACACCAGCGCAGACGGCAAGCATGTGCAGATCGGCGCCAACGGCGATGCAATCTTCAAGCGCTTCATGCAAGCCATCGGCCGCAACGACCTGGCCGACGACCCGACCTTGGCCACCAACGATGGCCGCGACCTGCGCCGTGACGAGCTGTACGGGGTAATCGACCGCTGGGCCAACAGCCTGCCGCTGGAGCAGCTGATGCAAGCACTGAACAACGCCGAAGTACCGGCCAGCCGCATCTATTCAGCCGAGGACATGTTCAAAGACCCGCAGTACCTGGCACGCGAAATGTTCCTGCAGGCCAAACTGCCGGACGGCAAGCCGTTCCGCATGCCGGGCATCGTGCCCAAGCTGTCGGACACCCCCGGCTCCACCGAGTGGGTTGGCCCGGCGCTGGGTGAACACACCGAGGCACTGCTCGGCAGCCTGGGCTACGACACCGCGGCCATCGCCAGCCTGCGCGCAGCAGGCACGGTCTGACCCCGGCACGGCCCTGGTCCATGTGCGCTGCCCGTTGCTTACGCCACCTGGTCCTGCTTTGCGGGCTGCTGCCTGCATTGATGCTGCAGCCAGCCAGCGCCAAGGAGCGCATCTTCTGGCTGGTGCGCGACCTACCGCCTTTCACCATTTTCGAAGGGCCGGAAAAAGGCCAAGGGGTGATCGACCAATTGCTGCCCCTGCTGATCAGGCAGATGCCCGAGTACGACCATAGCATCGTGCGGGTCAACCGCGCCCGCGGTATCCAGATGCTGCAGGACCCGAAGAGCTTCACCTGCGATCCAACCCTGCTGTGGACACCCGACCGCGCAGAATATGTGCGGTTTTCCGTGCCCTCCCTGGGCGTGCTCAGTGGAGGTTTGGTGCTGCGCAAGGACAGCGAGGCGCTGGTGGCACCTTACCTCGACGGCCAGGAGATAGACCTGCATGGCCTGCTGAGCAAGACCCCGCTGAAGCTGGGGGTTGTCGCCGAGCGCAGCTATGGCACGCAGATCGACGCCATCCTGCGCCAGTTGCCCGACACCGCGTTCAGCCGCCACTACGGCAACGACGCCACCGCCAACCTGCTGCAGATGCAACAGCTCGGGCGCCTGCGCATGGTGCTCGGCTACTGGCCCGAAGTGCGCTACCTGGTGGAGCAGCAAGGCGGGGCACTGGCTGACTACCAGTTTCATCCTGTGAAAGGGGTAAACCGCTACCAGTTTCTGCATGTGGGCTGTTCGAACAGCGAACTGGGGCGTGAAGCCATAGCGCACATCGACCAGCTGCTGCCTGCCTTGCGTCGGGATGTGTTGCCGGGGTTGTATGCGCGCTGGCTGGACCCGGCGTTGCAAGAAGACTACCTGGAAGAGAGCAAGCGTTTCTTCGAAGACCACTGATTGCCTGCACCGGCCCTATCGCCGGCAAGCCAGCTCCCACAGATACGGAACGAGGCTTGAAATTGATGCAGTCGAGGTGGGAGTTCGCTTGCCGGCGATAGGGCCGGTGCAGACAACCCAAAAAGAAACCCCGGGCGCTGGGGAAACACGCCCGGGGCCAAGCGAAAGCCCTTGGGGCTTCCCGTGACAGCCTTGCCAGCGCCGGAGCAAAGCACTGGCCAGGCTGCCCCTACAGTTTCTGATAAACCACTCAGGCAAAGGTTCCATGGGGTTGCTGGCGCTGCTGCAATGCCGCGATCACACAGGGCTGCAAACGCCCTTCGGCGATCTGCAGGTCGCGGTGCAGGCCATCCACCAGGTCGATCAACAGGCTTTGTTCCTGCAATTGGCGCTCGCTGACCGAGCGCCGCAGGGTGATGCCGGCGAGGCGGTCATGAATGGTCAGTTGACGATTACCCTGGGCATCGGCGACGCCGAGGTGGATTTGATAGGGGGTCAGGGCTTCGTTGAGCAGTCTGCAGATTCTTTCCATCCGGATCACTCGCTGCGTGGTGGGATATAGAGGAACTGACCAACAGACGCAGCGGAAAGTTCGTTACACCGCGACTGTTTCAGTGAGCATGCGGGGCGCAGGTGACAGTTTGAATACGTCGCCATGAGCGCACCTGCAGTGCTTGCAGGGCACGCTGCAGGCTTGGCATCGACAGCGGCCAGGGCAGTTCGGCGAGCACCCACAGGCCCCGGTTTCTGGCCTCTTGGGCGAGGTTGCGGCGCTTGGGAGTAGCCTGGCCGACGAACAGCAAAGCACGGGTTCGCTGCTGCTGATCGAGCACGGCAAGACCGGCCCGGGTTGGCATGGCGTGGTCAAGGACCAGCAGGTCGGGGCTTCGATCCGCGCTCAGGCAGGCGTCAAGGTCTGCGCTGGTTTCGCTGATGCGCACGTGGAACATGCCCTGGGCGTTGAGGGCCTGGTGCAGGAGGATCTGGTGGGATGGGCGAGCCTGGTGGATCAACACATAGGGCTGGTACATGAGCCGCTCCTGGTGGGAGGACCGGCTAATTTAGGCTTTGCGCTGGGCGGGCCGAATAGGATGTTTCTGATAGAGGTATGGGAAAAGGCTTAGATTTTTGGGGCCGCTTTGCGGCCCATCGCGACACAAGGCCGCTCCTACAGGGGGCGCGATTCTCCTGTGGGAGCGGCCTTGTGTCGCGAAAGGGCTGCGTAGCAGCCCCGGAAAGCAACGCCGTTACAGAGGTTTGCCGCGGTTACCATGCTGGCTGACAAAGCCCTGCACAGCCTTCAGGTCATTGGCCAGCACCGTGCAACGCTCTTCACGGCTGAACAGGTCGCTGAGGTGCGCCGGCAACTCCAGCGCCTTGCCAACACCGGCCTTCTCCACCGCTTCCGGGAACTTGACCGGGTGCGCGGTACCCAGCACCACCATCGGTGTGTCCAGGCTGCGGCGGCATTCGCGGGCGGCCTTGACGCCGATAGCGGTGTGCGGGTCGAGCACTTCACCAGTGGCGGCGAACACTTCGGCGATGGTTTCGCAGGTCTGCTCGTCGCTTACAGCCAGCGAGTCGAACAGCTTGCGCGCTTCAGTCCAGCGGTCTTGCTCGACGCTGAAGCCGCCACCCTGCTTGAAGTTGGCCATCAGCTCGGCAATGGCGCCACCGTTGCGGCCGTGCAGGTCGAACAGCAGGCGCTCGAAGTTGGACGAGACCATGATGTCCATCGACGGCGACAGGGTCGCGTGCAGGGTTTCCTTGACGTACTGGTTGCCGCTCATGAAGCGGTGCAGGATGTCGTTGCGGTTGGTGGCGACGATCAGCTGGCTGACCGGCAGGCCCATGTTACGTGCCAGGTAGCCAGCGAAGATGTCGCCGAAGTTGCCGGTCGGCACCGAGAACGCCACGGAACGCGCCGGGCCACCCAGCTGCAGGGCAGCGTGGAAGTAGTAGACGATCTGGGCCATGATCCGCGCCCAGTTGATCGAGTTGACCGCAACCAGGCGAGTGCCCTTGAGGAACGACTGGTCGGCGAAGCTGGCCTTGACCATTTCCTGGCAGTCGTCGAAGTTGCCTTCGATGGCAATGTTGTGGATGTTGTCGCCGAAGATGGTGGTCATCTGCCGGCGCTGCACTTCGGACACGCGCTGGTGCGGGTGCAGGATGAAGATGTCGACATTGTCGCAACGGCGGCAACCTTCGATGGCGGCGGAACCGGTGTCACCGCTGGTGGCGCCGATGATCACCACGCGCTCGTTGCGCTTGGCCAGCACGTGGTCCAGCAGGCGGCCGAGCAGTTGCAGGGCGAAGTCCTTGAACGCCAGGGTCGGGCCGTGGAACAGCTCCAGCACCCACTCATTGCTGTTCAGCTGGCGCAGCGGCGCAACCGCGGCGTGGGCGAACTCGCCATAGGTTTCTTCGAGAATCTTCTTGAAGTCGGCATCGGCAATGCTGCCTTCGACGAACGGGCGCATCACCCGGAAGGCAAGTTCGTGGTACGGCAGGCCGGCCCACGAGGCGATTTCTTCCTGGGTGAAGCGTGGCAGGTTTTCCGGGACGTACAGGCCGCCGTCACTGGCCAGGCCAGCCAGCAGGACGTCTTCGAAATTGAGGGCCGGAGCCTGGCCGCGGGTACTGATATAGCGCATGGGTGCAAACCTTCGATGCTGGGGCCGGGGCCGCACTGGCGGCCCGCCGGCACTATTGTTAGTTGAGCTGTTCGACGCGAATGCGCACGACCTTGCCGACCACGTCCTGCAGGGCTTCCAGGGCGACAATGGCGTCGTTGATACGCTGCTCGACCACGCGATGGGTCAGCAGGATCATCGGCACCAGGCCGTCCTGTTCCTCGGCTTCCTTCTGCATGATCGACTCGATGTTGATGCCACGCTCCGAGAGGATGCTGGCCACCTGGGCCAGTACGCCCGGGTGATCCTTGGCCTGGATGCGCAGGTAGTAGGCGCTTTCGCAGGCTTCGATCGGCAGGATCGGGTGGGCCGACAGCGAATCCGGCTGGAAGGCCAGGTGCGGCACGCGATTTTCCGGGTCGGAGGTCATGGCACGGACCACATCGACCAGATCGCCGACCACCGACGAAGCGGTAGGCTCCATGCCGGCACCGGCGCCGTAGTACAGGGTGGAACCGGCGGCATCACCGTTGACCATGACAGCGTTCATCACGCCGTTGACGTTGGCGATCAGGCGGTCGGCCGGGATCAGCGTCGGGTGTACGCGCAGCTCGATACCTTCGGCGGTGCGGCGGGCCACACCCAGGTGCTTGATGCGGTAGCCCAGAGCCTCGGCATAATTCACATCAGCAGTGGTCAGCTGGGTAATGCCTTCGGTGTAGGCCTTGTCGAATTGCAGCGGGATGCCGAAAGCGATCGAAGCCAGGATGGTCAGCTTGTGCGCGGCATCGATACCTTCAACGTCGAAGGTCGGGTCGGCTTCGGCGTAACCCAGCGCCTGGGCTTCGGCCAGCACATCCGGGAAGGCACGGCCCTTCTCACGCATTTCGGTGAGGATGAAGTTGCCCGTGCCGTTGATGATGCCGGCCAGCCAGTTGATGTGGTTGGCCGACAGGCCTTCGCGGATGGCCTTGATCACCGGGATGCCACCAGCCACGGCCGCTTCGAAGGCGACGATCACGCCCTTCTCGCGGGCCTTGGCGAAGATTTCATTGCCATGCACGGCAATCAGCGCCTTGTTGGCGGTGACCACGTGCTTGCCGTTTTCGATGGCCTTGAGCACCAGTTCGCGGGCCACGGTGTAGCCACCGATCAGCTCGATGACAATGTCGATCTCCGGGTTGCTCGCAACTTCGAACACATCAGCGGTAATGGGGGTACCGGTAATCTGGCAGTTCGGGTTCTGCGAGCGCATGGCAATCTGTGCCACTTCAATACCGCGCCCGGCACGGCGGGCGATCTCCTCGGCGTTGCGCTGAAGTACATTGAAGGTTCCGCCACCGACGGTCCCCAACCCACAGATGCCTACTTTGACCGGTTTCACTGTGAACTCCCCATTGAACGGCCGACACCTATGCCGACCGTGAAACATGCCGTCACCCCATGACGACGGCGTACTGAATTGGATTACTTGGCCAGTGCCAGCTTGGCGACCTGCGGTGCCGGCTGGTAGCCCGGAATGACCTGCCCGCTTTGAAGGACGATCGCCGGCGTACCGTTGACGCCGATCGACTGGCCCAGCTGGAACTGCTTGCTGACCGGGTTGGCGCACTTGGCGGCCTTGATTTCTTCGCCCTCGACCATCTTGTCCATCGCCGCACGGCGGTCGCTGGAACACCAGACGGCCTGCAACTGCTGGTCACCCGGCGAACCGAGCCCCTGGCGCGGGAAGGCGACATAGCGCACTTCGATACCGCGGCGGTTGAGTTCGGGCACCTCGGCGTGCAGCTTGTGGCAGTACGGGCAGGTGGTATCGGTAAACACGGTGATGTGCGACTTGGTCTCGCCCTTGGCAGGATAAACCACCATCTCGGCGGCTGGAATGCCGTTGATGAGCTTGGCAATGCCCAGGCGCTCGGTCTTCTCGGTGAGGTTGACCGGCTTGCCGTCCTGGATCTGGAACAGGTAGCCCTGCATCACGAACTGGCCGTCGCCGCTGGCATACAGCACGCGGCCACCCTGCAGCTTGACTTCATAAAGGCCACTGACCGGGCTGCTGGCCACGCTTTCGACGGGCACTTCCAGCTCGAGGTTCTGCAACGACTTACGGATGGCTTGCTCGGCAGCGGCATTGCTGTCGGTTGCCGCAGCAACGGCAAAGGTACTGGCCAGCGCCAACGCGGCGGCGGCGAAAAACTGGGTCACGCGCATGGGAACTCCTGAAGGCGGACAGGGGCCGGAGGGCGCCACCTGCGGAAAAATACGCGGTGACCATGCGGCCCTTGGTGCAAACCGCCCAAGCCTACCACATCACACCGCCGGTGAAGGGCCTTGCAAGGACCGGTCGGCGGAACATGAAAAACATTCATCCACGCGGGTGGTGCTGGGCATGCAGTTGCTGCAGACGGGCCTTGGCGACATGGGTGTAGATCTGCGTGGTCGACAAGTCACTGTGGCCCAGCAGCATCTGTACCACGCGCAGATCGGCACCATGGTTGAGCAGATGGGTGGCGAAGGCATGACGCAGGGTGTGCGGCGACAGCGGTTTGTCGATACCGGCAACCCGGGCATGGTGCTTGATGCGATGCCAGAAGGTCTGGCGGGTCATCTGCTCGCCACGCTGGCTGGGGAACAGGACATCGCTGGGGCGGCCATTGAGCAATTCGGCTCGGCCATCGCGCAGGTAGCGTTGCAACCACACCACCGCTTCTTCGCCCATGGGCACCAGGCGCTCCTTGCTGCCCTTGCCCATCACCCGCAGCACGCCCTGGCGCAGGTTGACCTGGTCGAGCGCCAGGCTGACCAGCTCTGTGACCCGCAGGCCGCAGGCGTACAGCACTTCCAGCATGGCGCGGTCACGCTGGCCGATGGCTTCGCCCAGGTCCGGAGCCTGCAGCAAGGCTTCGACGTCGGCCTCGGACAATGACTTGGGCAGCGGCTTGCCCAGTTGCGGCATGTCGACTTGCAGGGTCGGGTCGATGGCCACCAGTTTTTCCCGCAGCAGGTAGCGGAAGAAGCCGCGCAGGCCGGACAGGAAGCGTGCCGTGGAGCGTGGCTTGTAGCCTTGGTCGAGGCGCCAGGCCAGGTGGTCGAGAATCAGGTCGCGACCGGCGTCGGGCAAACTGACGCCGTGTTCCTGCAGCCAGCCGTTGAACAGGGCAAGGTCGCTGCGGTAGGACATGCGGGTGTTGTCGGAGAGGCCTTTTTCAAGCCACAGGGCGTCGAGGAACTGGTCGATCAGGGGGTGGTCCAGGGCGGGCATTCGGAGGCTGCTGGGTGTTGGAGATGGCTTAGTGTTTCACAGCAGCATAATTGTTGTCTGTACTGGCCTCTTCGCGGCTAAAGCCCACCCACCTCGACCGCACTGCTCTCAAGGCCAGTGCAGTACCTGTGGGAGCTGGCTTGCCGGCGATAGGGCCCTTACAGGCAATACAAGACAGTTGCTCCACAGGGATATCACCGCCCTCGAGGTATGCGCGATCCCTGTGGGAGCGGCTTCAGCCGCGAAAGGGCCAGTGCAGGAGAACTCAGGCCTGGGGCAAAACCGGCACCGGGCGCTTGTCCTCGTCGATGGCGACGAAGCTGAACACCCCATGAATGGCCCGCTCGCGCCCATCCAGGTACATGTTCTCGACGAACACATCCACCTGCACCTGCAAGCTGGTATTACCCACCTTGATGACCGACCCCACCAACTCGACGATCGAGCCCGCCGGGATCGGGTGCTTGAAGTCGATGCGGTCAGTGGACACAGTCACCAGCGGCAGGCGGCAGAAGCGCGTGGCGGCGATGAACGACACTTCGTCCATCCAGGCCAGGGCGGTTCCGCCGAACAGGGTGTTGTGGTGGTTGGTGGTGTTGGGGAACACCGCCTTGGTCACGCGGGTCACCGACAGCTCGGTGCGGCGCAGGATTTCCTGGTCTCGGGTAGTCATGGCAATCACATCTTCGGGGGGGGCAAAACGCAAAAAAGCAGCCCGAAGGCTGCTTTTTTCTCGCTAGGCGGCCTTGGCCACCGGGCAAACTGCACTCAGGACAGTTTTTCCTTGATGCGAGCGGCTTTGCCGGACAGGTCGCGCAGGTAGTACAGCTTGGCTTTACGCACGTCACCACGACGTTTCACGGCCAGGCTGTCGATTTGCGGGCTGTAGGTCTGGAAGGTACGCTCTACGCCAACGCCGCTGGAGATCTTGCGCACGGTGAAGGCGCTGTTCAGACCGCGGTTACGCTTGGCGATAACGACGCCTTCGAACGCCTGCAGACGGGAACGCTCACCTTCCTTCACTTTAACCTGAACGACAACGGTGTCGCCTGGTGCGAAGGTCGGGATTTCCTTGCTCATCTGCTCGGCTTCGAGCTGCTGGATGATCTTGTTGGTCATGCTGTGCTCCTAAGATGGATACGTGATCCACCATCGATACGTTTAACTATCGTCCCGCTCGCGGAGATATTCCTCGAGCAGCTTCTTCTCTTCTCCAGAAAGCGAGCGACTTTCCAGAAGATCGGCGCGTCGTTCGAAGGTCCTACCAAGGGACTGCTTCATTCTCCAACGCCGGATGTGTGCATGGTTGCCACTTAGCAACACGTCGGGAACACGCTGATCCGCATACACCTCAGGCCGGGTGTAGTGCGGGCAATCGAGCAGACCGTCGGTGAAGGAATCTTCTTCCGCCGAATCCACATGCCCTAAAGCTCCGGGCAGCAGCCGTGTAACCGCATCGATCAGTACCATGGCCGGCAGCTCGCCACCGGAAAGCACATAGTCGCCAATCGACCACTCCTCATCGACATGAGCCTCGATAAAGCGCTCGTCGATGCCTTCATAACGACCGGCGATCAGGATCAACGATTCCTGTTCGGCCAGGCCTTTGACCGCCTGCTGAGTCAGCTTGCGGCCTTGTGGCGAAAGGTAGATCACCTTCGCCGCTGCTCCGGTCGCTTGCCTGGCGCTAACCAGGGCGTCTTCCAGAGGCTTGATTTTCATCACCATGCCCGGACCACCGCCAAACGGCCGATCATCCACCGTGTGGTGACGATCTGTGGTGTAGTCCCGCGGGTTCCAGCAAGTCACCTGAAGCAACCCCTGTTTCACCGCGCGGCTGGTAATGCCGTACTCCGTGATGGCCGAGAACATCTCGGGGAACAACGTGATGACATCTACGCGAAGGTTACCCATCGTTTAGAAGTCCGCGTCCCATTCAACCCGCATCACGCCTGCTTCCAGGTCGACGTCGAGCACGCATTGCGCCGTATAGGGCAACAGACGCTCGCGATCATCCAGGCTGCCTGCGCAGGGCTTGACCACCATTACATCGTTCGCACCGGTCTCCAACAGGTGATCGACCTTGCCGAACAGTTGTTCGTCCTGGTTGATGACCTTCAGGCCCACCAACTGGTACCAGTAGTACTCGTCAGCAGCCAGGTTGGGCAAAAGGCTCCGCGGAATGCAGATTTCGTAACCGCTCAGAAGACGGGCTTCATCACGATCATCGAGGCCTTTCAGTTTCACGACCAGGCCCTTCTGGGAGCCACGACCGTTGACCAGCTCGACCTGCTTTACCTTGCCTTCGTGCCGAAGCGTCCAGCGCGGATAATCCAACAGGTTTTCAATCGGATCGGTAAAGGAATACACCTTCACCTCGCCGCGAACGCCGTGAACCGAAAAAATCTTGCCAACGACGATGAGGTCGTCAGCCTTTTCTGGCGTCGCGTTCATACTACTCAGGCAGCAGCCTTGGCAGCGTCCTTCAGCAGCTGAGCAACGCGCTCAGACGGCTGTGCACCCTGGCTCAGCCAGTAGTTGACGCGCTCTTGGTTGACCGACAGCTTGACTTCGGCGCCAGCAGCGATCGGGTTGAAGAAACCTACGCGCTCAACGAAACGGCCGTCACGGGCGTTACGCGAGTTGGTCACGGTCAGGTGGTAGAATGGGCGCTTTTTCGAGCCGCCACGGGCCAGACGAATGGTTACCATGTGAACATCGTTCCTATAGTCGGTGCTGCAGTTGATACAGCAGCTGGTACTGCAAATCTGAATGCCAAATAGGCACACGGGTGCCCAAAAGGCCGCATATTCTCGGGGAATACACGGACATTTGCAAATGACTTTTTCGGCAAGGCCCTGCCCTGCCGTCCAGATCTGCCGGTTGAGCCGCGAAATCCGCGGCCATTGCCCCGCCACAGCGGGGGTTCTGGGTACCTGCCGGACAAACGGCAGGCCCCCGGAATAGGGGTTACAGCTTCGGCATGCCGCCGCCCGGCAGCATCCCGCCCAGGCCGCGCATCATCTTGGACATGCCGCCCTTGGCGGAGAATTTCTTCATCATCTTCTGCATTTGCTTGTGCTGCTTGATCAGGCGGCCGACGTCCTGCACCTGAGTGCCGGAACCGATGGCGATACGGCGCTTGCGCGAGCCGCTGATCAGCTCCGGATCACGGCGCTCGGCCGGGGTCATGGAGTTGATGATCGCTTCCATCTGCTTGAACTGCTTCTCGGCGGCGCCCTGGGCATTGCCCATCTGCGACAGGTTGACCCCGCCGATGCTCGGCAGCTTGTCCATCAGGCCGCCGAGGCCGCCCATGTTCTTCATCTGTTGCAGCTGGTCGCGGAAGTCTTCGAGGTCGAAGCCCTTGCCCTTCTTCAGCTTCTTGGCCAGCTTGTCGGCCTTGGCCTTGTCGATGTTCTGCTCGGCCTGCTCGATCAGGCTGAGCACGTCACCCATGCCGAGGATGCGCGAGGCGACGCGGTCGGGGTGGAACGGTTCGAGGGCTTCGGTCTTCTCGCCCATACCGATGAACTTGATCGGCTTGCCGGTGATGGCACGCACCGACAACGCGGCACCGCCACGAGCGTCGCCGTCGACCTTGGTCAGCACCACGCCGGTCAGCGGAAGCGCCTCGCCAAAGGCCTTGGCGGTGTTGGCGGCGTCCTGGCCGGTCATGGCGTCGACCACGAACAGGGTCTCGATCGGCTTGACCGCGGCATGCAGCGCCTTGATCTCGTCCATCATGTCGGCGTCGATGTGCAGACGGCCGGCGGTGTCGACGATTACCACGTCGATGAACTTCAGCTTGGCTTCGCGGATGGCCGCTTCGGCGATGGCCACCGGCTTCTGGCTGATGTCGGACGGGAAGAAGGTGACGCCGATGTCGTTGGCCAGGGTTTCCAACTGCTTGATCGCCGCCGGGCGGTAGACGTCGGCGGACACCACCATCACGCTCTTTTTCTTGCGCTCCTTGAGGAAGCGCGCCAGCTTGCCGGCGGTGGTGGTCTTACCGGCACCCTGCAGGCCGGCCATCAGCACCACGGCGGGCGGGGCGGCGTTCAGCGCGAGGTCTTCGTTGGCCGCGCCCATCAGGCTTTCCAGCTCGGCCTGGACGATCTTCACGAACGCCTGGCCCGGGGTCAGGCTGCGCGATACTTCGGTGCCGACTGCACGGTCCTTGACGCTGTTGACGAAATCCTTGACCACCGGCAGGGCAACGTCGGCCTCGAGCAGGGCCATGCGCACTTCGCGCAGCGTGTCCTTGATGTTGTCTTCGGTCAGCTTGGCCTTGCCGGTGACATGGCGCAGCGTCTGTGACAGGCGGTCGGTCAGGTTTTCGAACATGGTGATCCTTTCAGGCCCAGTAAAAGCCGAGGTTTGTCAGGCGCCCAGGGGGGAATGCATACCCGCCGGGCACAGCAAGGCGGCGATTATAGCGAAGTGCGGCGGCGGCGCACACCTTGCTGGCGGCCTGATAGATATTCGGTGGCTGTGTCGGCCACTTCATGGGTGAACCCGCTCCCACAGGGTCTGCACCACATTCAAAACCGGCCGCACCGCGGTCTGCCAGTCTTCCTAGACCAGCGCGATCTATGCCAAACTCCGTCTCTTTAAGGCTCGCCAACCAGGACTTATGTTCTCCTCACCCAGCCTCATCCCCAACCTGATAGCCGCCGGCCTATATATAGCCGCGGCAATCTACCAGGGCTCTTACCTTGCCCAGAACCGCAAGGCCGACAAGCGCCTGCTTGCGCTGCTGGGTGCCTTCGCGGTACTCGCCCAGGCCGGTGCGCTGTTCTTCCAGCTGATCACCCCGCTGGGCCTGAGCCTGGACTTCTTCAGTGCCGCCAGCCTGATCGCCGTGGCGGTCATCGCCCTGACCCTGCTGGCCTGCTTGCGCATACCCGTGGAAAACCTGCTGGTGCTGCTGTTCCCGCTGGGCGCGGTGACCGCGCTGCTTGCGCAGTTCGCGCCCCCCGGCACGGTGCCGCTGGTCAACGAAGAGCCGGGCATCCTCGCGCATATCCTGCTGTCGATCCTGGCCTACGGGCTGTTCACCATCGCAGTGTTTCAGGCACTGCTGTTGCTGCTGCAGGACCGCCAGCTGAAGAACAAGCACCCGTCCGGGCTGATCCGCAACTTCCCGCCGCTGCAAACCATGGAAAGCCTGCTGTTCGGCTTCCTCTGGGCCGGCTGGTGCCTGCTGTCGCTTTCGCTGATCTCCGGCTGGCTGTTCCTCGACAACCTGTTCGCCCAACACCTGGCACACAAGACCCTGCTGGCCTGTGTCGCGTGGGTGGTGTTCAGCGTGCTGCTGTGGGGCCGCACCCGCCTGGGCTGGCGTGGCCACAAGGCCATCCGCTGGACGCTGGCCGGTTTCTGCCTGCTGATGCTGGCCTATTTCGGCAGCAAGCTGGTTCGCGAATTCATCCTGCATATCTGACGGCCGCCCATGGATACCCTGCCGTACGCACCGCTATTCGGCACCTTGGCACTGGCGCTGTTGTGGTCGGCGCTGTTCACCGCAGTGGATGCCGCCCGCCTGCAACTCAATGGCGCGCTGCGCACCGGCGAGGATGGACAGCCCGTGCTGCCGGCCCAGGCCCTGGTGCTGTGCGCCAGCCTGGGCAAGCTGCTGGTGCTGGGCCTGGCCTGCCTGGTTGGCCAGCGCCATAGCGGCGAGCACGGCTTCTGGCTGGCCGGGTTGGTCGCCACCCTCGTCCTGCTGGTGTTTGCCGAATACCTGCCGCGGCGCCTGGCCCGGCGCAACCCGCAGGCGTACGTCAGCCTCGGCGCCAGCCTGCTTAAAGTACCCCTCACCTTGCTGCAACCGCTGGCCTGGCTGCTGGATGGGATTGCCAAGCTGATCCTGCGTCCGTTCCGGGTGCAACCCACGGCCGTGGCCCTGCATCCGCAGGAAGCCGACGAATTCGACGAGGATGAGGAACACGAAGCGCCGCGCCATGGCCTGCTGGACGGCCTGCAGTCACTGAACAAGATGACCGTCAACGACATCCTGGTACCGCGCAACGAAGTGGACGGCATCAGCCTCGACGAGCCGATCGAGCGCATCATCGAGCAACTGATCGTCAGCCGCCACACCCGCCTGCCGGTGTACCACAGCGACATCAACCAGGTTGAAGCAATCCTCAATACCAAGTTGATCAGCCACCTGCTGCCCAAGGCCGAGCTGACCCTGGAGATGTTGCTCGGCGCCTGCTACGAGCCCTATTTCGTGCCCGAGAGCACGCCCCTGCAGATGCAACTGCTGAACTTCCACAAGCAGCAGCGCCGCCTGGGCGTGGTGGTGGACGAGTACGGCGAAGTGCTGGGCATCGTCACCCTGGAAGACATCCTCGAAGAGATCGTTGGCGAGTTCGAGGATGAACACAGCCTGGACAACCCCCACGTGCACCCGCAGCCCGATGGCACCTTCGTCATCGACGGCACTGCTTCGCTGCGCGAGATCAACCGCAGCCTGGGCTGGCACCTGCCCTGCGACGGAGGGCCGAAAACCCTCAACGGGCTGGTCACCGAAGCGCTGGAAAGCATCCCGGAAAGCGCCGTTTGCCTGAAGATCGGCCGCTATCGCCTGGAAATCCTCGAAACAGAGGACAATTGTGCCAGCAAGGTACTGGTGTGGACCGTGACCCGATAGCTATACTCGGGTCACGCTTACCCAGCCCCGCCGTCCCGCCTGCTACCCGCAACCGGCGCTCCACGGCCAGTCCGCTCCACTGACACGCCCTGCGGTCCTGCTTCACACCCCGAACAGTATCCGCCCCCGCCCCTATCCCCCTTGGGCTATCGTCAGTCGGGCGCACACAACAACAAAACGCTCCGGCGCCCGCGCCACCGTGCCTGCCTTTTGGCATCGCACGCCGCGGGGCTTATCCCCATGGAGCCGGACCAGACTGTCAGGGACCTATTCAATGACAACCAGCAGCACCTATGCCGAAGCGCCTGCCGCACCGGTCAACTCGCCCGCGCGGGTAGCCACCGCCAGCTTCATCGGTACCGCCATCGAGTTCTACGATTTCTACGTCTACGCCACTGCCGCCGCCCTGGTGATCGGCCCGGTGTTCTTCCCGTCCGGGTCGGGTGCCGCGCAGATGTTGGCGGCCTTCCTCACCTTCGGTATCGCCTTCCTGGCGCGCCCGCTGGGCTCGGCACTGTTCGGCCACTTTGGCGACCGTATCGGCCGCAAGTCGACCCTGGTCGCCTCGCTGCTGCTGATGGGCGTATCCACCACGGCCATCGGCGTGCTGCCGGGCTATGACAGCATTGGTGTATGGGCACCGATCATCCTCTGCCTGCTGCGCTTTGGACAAGGCCTGGGCCTGGGTGGCGAATGGGGTGGCGCGGCCTTGCTGGCCACCGAGAACGCGCCGGAAGGCAAGCGCGCCTGGTTCGGCATGTTCCCGCAGTTGGGCCCATCGATCGGCTTTTTGGCCGCCAACGGCCTGTTCCTGACCCTGGCCCTGGTGCTCAGCGACGAGCAGTTCCGCGAGTGGGGCTGGCGCATTCCGTTCCTGCTCAGCGCCGCGCTGGTACTGGTGGGACTGTATGTGCGCCTGAAGTTGGAAGAAAGCCCGGTGTTCGCCAAGGCCGTCGCCCGCCACGAGCGGGTGAAAATGCCAGTGGTCGACCTTTTTTCCAGATACTGGCTGCCGACCTTGCTGGGCGCAGCGGCAATGGTGGTCTGTTACGCGCTGTTCTACATCTCCACGGTGTTCTCGCTGAGCTATGGCGTGACCACGCTGGGCTACAGCCGCGAGATGTTCCTTGGCCTGCTGTGCTTCGCGGTGGTGTTCATGGCCCTGGCCACACCGCTGTCGGCCTGGCTCAGCGACCGTTACGGGCGCAAACCGGTGTTGATCGTCGGCGGCCTGCTGGCAGTGGCCTCGGGCTTTACCATGGAGCCGCTGCTGACTTCGGGGTCGACCGCAGGCGTGGCGCTGTTCCTGGCCATCGAGCTGTTCCTGATGGGGGTGACCTTTGCGCCGATGGGAGCATTGCTGCCTGAACTGTTCCCGACCCACGTGCGTTATACCGGCGCTTCGGCGGCATACAACCTGGGCGGCATCGTCGGGGCCTCGGCGGCACCGTTCTTTGCCCAGAAGCTGGTGAGCATGGGTGGGTTGAGCTGGGTGGGGGGTTATGTGTCGGTGGCGGCGGTGATCAGCTTGATTGCCGTGCTGTGCCTGAAAGAAACCCGCAATACCGAACTGTGAGAAAGCAGGGGCTGCTTTGCAGCCCATCGCCGGCAAGCCAGCTTGTGTCTTGAGAGGGGATTAGAATCTGAAGTGAGAGCGGTGAATGGCAAGCTGAATGCCAGAGGTGCCTTGAGCACGTGTGGGAGCACAAGCTGCCATTCACCGTTCCACTTTGGCGAGAGCCCGAACAGTTGGATGA
>NZ_NEJU01000021.1:0-105448 GCF_002113295.1 Pseudomonas sp. B10(2017) | reverse complement strand
CGGGTTCACCCGCGAAGGGGCCGGTACAGGAAAATGAAACGCCCCGGGCAAGCCGGGGCGCTCCGAGGTTGCGCGATACTTAGCGAATACCCGACTGGCGCAGTGCCGCAGGCTGGAAGTCCGCCTTGCTGGCGCTGAAGCCGAAGTCGTAGGCGCGCTTCTCTTCGTTCTTCATGCCCAGGGCCAGGTAACGGCCAGACTGCAGGTCATAGATGGCCTCCAGGGTGTACCACGGCACTTCCACGTTGTAGTACGGCTGGGCATGTGCCTCGGACACGCGCCACAGTTGGCCACGGCCGTCGTACTGGTCAATCACCGCAGCCTGCCAGGTGTCCTCGTCGATGTAGAAGTCACGCTTGGCATAGATGTGCCGCTGGCCCGGCTTGAGGGTGGCGACCACGTGCCATACACGGCGCAGCTCGTAACGGGCCAGGTCCTGATTGATGTGCCCGGCCTTGATGATATCGGTGTACTTGAGCTTGGGGTCGTCGAGCTTGAAGGCGTTGGATGCGATGTACATCTCCTTCTTGCCTTCCAGCTTCCAGTCATAGCGGTCTGGCGCACCGTTGAACATGTCCAGGTTGTCGGAGGTGCGCAAACCGTCGGCGGCGGTACCCGGGCCGTCGTACGACACTTGTGGTGCCTGGCGCACGCGGCGCTGACCGGCGTTGTAGATCCACGCCTTGCGCGGTTCCTTCACCTGGTCGAGGGTTTCGTGTACCAGCAGCACGGTAC
The DNA here is from genome assembly GCF_002113295.1 of Pseudomonas sp. B10(2017). Classification (NCBI taxonomy): domain Bacteria; kingdom Pseudomonadati; phylum Pseudomonadota; class Gammaproteobacteria; order Pseudomonadales; family Pseudomonadaceae; genus Pseudomonas; species Pseudomonas sp. B10(2017). The sequence continues at coordinate 104,713 of NZ_NEJU01000021.1, read as the reverse complement.
CGGCCAGACGCGCAGGCGCGGTCACTTCCTGCTTGAAGTAGAACAGGATGTTGCCCGGGTTGCTCGGATCGTAATCCTTCATTCTTTCGCGGAAGACGAACTGGTCGGAGAAGTACACCGGGTTGAAAGAGCCGTTCTGCTGCGGCGTTGCCTGGGTCACCAGACGGCTGACGCTACCGCCCCGGTAGCGGGTGATGTGGTTCCAGATCACCTCCAGGCCGCTTTTCGGGATCGGGAACGGTACAGCCGTGCGGAAGTTGTTCAGACCGTTGCCGCCTTCGACCAGGGTGGTCTTGGTAGCGTTTTCCTTGATGGCAGCGAACACATCGGCCGGCACCGTGGAACCGCGATGGGTCTTGAATACCGGGATCTTGAAGGTATCCGGATAGCGCTTGAGCATGGCCAGCTGGCCCGGCGAGAGCTTGTCCTTGTACTGGTCGGCGTTCTGCGCGGTGATGGTGAACAGCGGCTTGTCACTGCCGTACGGGTCGGACAGGAAGCCCTTGCCGTCGACGCTGCCCGAGCTCTTGGACAGTGGCTCCCACGGCCCGATCGAGCCATCGGCGTTGCCAGCCTTTTCGGCGCCCATCGGGGTCAGGGTACTGCCCAGCTTGGCCGCCTCGTCGGCGGATACTGCAGCCATGACGCTGGTCGCCAGCAGGGACAGGCCCAGCACACCGGCTTGCAGCAGACTTCTGGTCTTGTTCATGTCGTGTCGTCCTGGATCTGAATGCTTAGAAGTTCACGCCGAAGCTGAGCGCGACGAAGTCGCGGTCATCCACGGTGGTGTACTCGCCATCGAAGAAGTTGGTGTACGACAGGCTTGCCGTGTAGGTGTTCTGGTACTCGGCGTCCAGGCCCAGGCTGACAGCCTTGCGGCCCTCCTCGAAGTTGGCGCCAGGGCCAGGCGAATAGCCGGAAACATCATGCGACCAGGCCACGCTTGGCTTCAGGTTGACCCCGGCAAAGACGTCGTTGTAGTCCCAGATGACTCGGGCGCGGTAACCCCAGGAAGTGCTGGTGGTAAAGCCATCGTTCTCGCAGTTGCGGCTCAGGTTGGCGGTGGAGGCACCAGCACCAGCGCCTGCGATGGTGCTGGCATTCAGAGCCTGACAGGTGTTTGCCCCACCGGTGGATGGCAGCGGGCCTGGACCGAACACCGGGTCGCGACCGTAGCGAGTATCGTGGGCACTCTCCAGGCCGCCCACATGGGTGACACCCAGCTCGCCCACCACGGTCATGCGGCTGGCCCCCATTACCTGGTCGAAGAAATGCGTGAGGGTGGTCTGGAACTGAGTGATCTCCTTGCGGCGATACCCGTGCAAGTCCTGCCCCGGCGTACCGGTCAGTAGCGAAGCGTTGCTCAAGGCGCCGCCAATGGGGCGGACCCCGGCGAACAGGATATCCGTGGTATTCAGTTGCACCGGTGCGTTGGGGCGGTAGCTGAGTTCGCCGCTCCAGGCGGTCCCGGTGGGCAACGTGGTAGAGAAGCTCAAGCCATAGAGGCGGATGTCCTCGGGGTATTCGACGAAGTATTCGGAGTTACCTGCCACGATCAGCGGTGCCAATGCGCGCAGCTGTGCAGGCAGGGCGCTCAGCCCGGCGAACACTGAAGGCGCGGCCCCGGTGGCACTGAAGATTGGCGCACGGCTGTGGTAGTTCATGAAGTAGGCGCCAAACTCGGTGTCCAGCGGCTCGAACATGTAGCGCATTGCCACGCCAAACTGGCCGCTGTCACGCGCATCGCGGTCGGCGCCGCGGCGCACCATCACCCCTTCTTCGTTGATGTTCACGCCACGGGTGGCAAGGAATTGCTGCGCCGCCCCCGGCACTGTGCGACTGCTGTTGAGCACGCGCAGGTTGTCGGTACAGCCGTCGGCAATGATGTCCGGCTGGGAGAAGAAGGTGCCGCAGTTGTCGACGACCGTCTGGTCCCATTCGATCTGATAGAAGGCCTCGGCCGACAGGTTGTCGGTCAGGCTTTGCGAGATGTAGAACATGTTGACCGGGATCAGGCCTTCCTTGATCTCGGCCCCCGGGCGGCGAAACGCCGACACGTCGATAGGGTTGATCGAGTTGATGCCGCCACCGATGAAGGTACTTTCACCCCAGCTCACCACCTGCTTGCCCAGGCGCACCGAGCCTGGCTGATCGCCGATGGAGTAGTTGTGGTAGACGAAAGCGTCGAGCAGCTCGGCACCGGACGATTTGGCGCCTTCCTTGCGGTTGGAGTCGCTGATGTCCTTGAACTCGCGGCCTTCGTCCTTCAGTTCGAAGTCGTACCAGTACTTGCCGCGGACAAACACGCCGGTGTCGCCGTACTTGAGCTCCAGGTCATGGATGCCCTTGAAGATCTTGGAGAAGGTTTCGCCCTTCTTGAAGTTCAGGTGGCCATCGTCGGATGTCTGCGACAGGCCCTTGCCGCCGTTGTTCACCCCGATCAGGTTCTTGTTGGGGTTGGCCGTCGACCAGCTGGCGCCGATGGAGAGCGACGAGTCGAACTGGCCTTCGATTTCACCAATGTTGAAACTGACAGCGAAAGCAGGACTTGCGAGCGTGGAAGCAAGGCTGACAGCCAGGGGCAACTTGGCCCGGCGCCAGAACAGGTTTGCAGATTTCATCGACGCTACTCCATGTACTTTTTTTGTTATGGCAGTGAGTCCTTTCAAGAACGGCCCGAGCGACCGGTTTGCAGACTTGCGCCTGCGGCGACACGGCTTGCGCATGTCGCCTCCCCCATTCCTGAAAATCCCCTGGCCCCGACTATAGCCAGCAAGGCACAGGCGCTTGATCCCTCTAAAGTGTGATTTGCGCTCCGTGCGGCCAACTCGCTGCCATGTTGCCCCGGCTGCGTGCTGGCAGTGCTAAAGGATGGCGTATTTCTGCCGTTTGGCAAGGTTCCACCCCTCTAGCATGCGGGTCGCGTGCTGCGATACGCGACCCGCATGGCGGTTACAGCGTGGAGAGGAACGCGCTGTTGCTGGCCTGCCACTGGACGATGTCCTGGCGGATGCGTTTCTTGTCGAGCTTGCCGACACTGGTCTTGGGAATTTCAGTAACAACGGCGATCTGGCTTGGAATCGCCCACTTGTTGATGTGCCCTTGCTCGACAAAGGGCTTGAGGTGTTCCTTCAGCGCCTTGGCGTCGATGGCCTGGCCTTCGCGCACCACCAGCAGGGCAAACGGGCGTTCGCCCCACTGCGGGTCGGCAACCCCTACCACCGCCACTTCGCGCACGGCCGGGTGGCGGCTGATCAGGTCTTCGAGGTCGAGCGAGGAAATCCACTCGCCACCAGTCTTGATCACATCCTTGATGCGGTCGCGGATGTCGATGTAGCCCATGCCATCGAGCGTGGCGACATCACCGGTGTGCAACCAGCCGCCCTGCCACAGCTCCTCGCTCTTCTGCGCCTCCTTGAAGTAGCCCATTGTCAGCCACGGCGCCCGTAGCACCAGCTCGCCCTGGGTTTCACCATCGGCGGGGAGGAAGTTGCCGTCGCCGTCGACGATGGCCGCCTCGACCAGCGGCACCGGCACGCCGGCCTTGATGCGGTAGGTAACGCGCTCATCCTCGCTGCCGGCCTGCAGCTCATCGTTCAGGTGGGCGGCGGAAATCAGCGGGCAGGTCTCGGACATGCCATACGCGGCGGTCAGCTGGATGCCGCGTGCCAGGGCGGCCTGGTACAACGAGCGGTTGAGTGCGCTGCCGCCGATGATGATCTTCCAGCCGCCGAAGTCCTGGCCTTGAGAGTTTGGGCAGTTGAGCAGCATCTGCAGGATGGTCGGCACGCAATGGGAGAAGGTGACTTTCTCTTCGCGCCACAGCTTGATCAGCATGTCCGGCTCATAGCGCCCCGGATACACCTGTTTCATGCCGAGCATGGTGGCTGCGTAGGGAATGCCCCAGGCGTGCACGTGGAACATCGGCGTGATGGGCATGTACACATCGTTGCTGCCCAGTAGGCGCACGCTGTCGATGCTACCGGTCACCGAAGCTTCAGCCAGGGTATGCAGCACCAGCTGCCGGTGGGTGAAGTACACCCCCTTGGGGTTGCCGGTGGTGCCGGTGGTGTAGAAGGTAGTGGCCACCGAGTTCTCGTCGAAGTCCGGGAAGTCGTAGTGCGGGCTGGCAGCGGCCAGCAGTTGCTCGTACTCACCCACCAGGTTGGGCAGCTCGGCTGTCTTGTCTGGGCCGTCAGTCAGCAGAAGGGTCTTGTCGACGGTAGTCAGTTGCCCCGCGATGGCCTGGTACAGGCCGACGAAGTCGCTGTTGACCAGCACCACGCGGTCTTCGGCGTGGTTCATGGTGTACAGAATCTGCTCGGGCGACAGGCGTACGTTGATGGTGTGCACCACCGCGCCGATCATCGGGATGGCGAACATGCACTCCAGGTAGCGGTGGCTGTCCCAATCCATCACCGCCACGGTGTCACCGGCCTTTACTCCGGCTTCGGTCAGCACGTTGGCCAAGCGCGCGATGCGCTCGTTCAGTTGTGGGTAGGTCAGCCGCAACTGGTCGCGGTAGACGATTTCGCGGGTCTTTTCATAGCGGCTGCCAGACATCAGCAGGCGCTTGATGAGCAGGGGGTAGGCGTAGGCGCCCTCGGCGGGCTTGATGATGCGGGTCTGCAACATGGGTATCCCTTTTCTGAAAAGCGGGCCGGACAAGTCTGGGAACTACTGTAGTTCGCCAATGTGACGGCTAAATCAGCCGAAGGAATGATTTGCATGATGAGGGTATGAGTGGCGGGCGTTGACGGGCAGCAAGGTTGAGCTAGACACTGCGGCGGCAGCTTCAGGTCATGTGGTGAAGCTGAGGGCCTGTTCGCGGGTAAACCCGCTCCCACAGGTACTGCATCAGCCTTCTCAATGGTGCAATACCCGCAAATGGCCACGACACCGAAATCCCGCCCAGCCTCGGAGAACTTCATGCCCAGCCCGCGTCGCGCCGTGTTTCTCGATCACCAGTCCCTGGACCTGGGCGATCTCGACCTCTCACCCCTGAAGCAGCAATTCGACGAGTTCGAATTGTTCGCCGCCACCCGCCCGGAGCAGGTCGCCGAACGCCTGCAGGGCGCGGTGGCGGTAGTCAGCAACAAGGTCATGCTCGACGCCGCGACCCTGGCAGCCAACCCGCAACTGAAGCTGATCCTGGTGGCCGCCACCGGCACCAACAACGTCGACCTGGCGGCCGCGCGCGCCCAAGGCATCACCGTGTGCAACTGCCAAGGCTACGGCACACCGTCCGTCGCCCAGCACACCCTCGCCCTGCTGCTGGCCCTGGCCACCCGCCTGTGCGATTACAACCAGGCGGTAGCCGACGGCCAGTGGGCCAAGGCCAGCCAGTTCTGCCTGCTGGACTTCCCCATCGTCGAACTGGAGGGCAAGACCCTTGGCCTGCTCGGCCACGGCGAACTGGGCGGTGCGGTGGCGAGGTTGGCCGAAGCCTTCGGCATGCGCGTGCTCAGCGGGCAGATCCCCGGTCGTCCGGAACGCGCCGACCGCTTGCCACTGGACGAGTTGCTGCCGCAAGTCGACGCCCTGACCCTGCACTGCCCGCTGAACGAGCACACCCGACACATGCTCGGGGCCCGCGAACTGGCCCTGCTCAAGCCCAACGCGCTGGTGGTCAACACCGCCCGTGGCGGCCTGATCGACGAACAAGCGCTGGCCGACGCCCTGCGCAATGGCCACCTGGGCGGCGCTGCCACCGACGTGCTGAGCGTGGAGCCGCCGGTCAATGGCAACCCGCTGCTCGAACCCGGCATCCCGCGCCTGATCATCACCCCGCACAGCGCCTGGGGCGCGGTGGAATCGCGCCAGCGCATCGTCGGCCAGCTCAGCGAGAATGCCCAGGCTTTCTTCGCCGGTCAGCCACGCCGCGTGGTCAGCTGAGCCCGGCGCCCAGCTCTGATAAACTGCGCCACTTTTTTCCAGGAGGCGTCGTCCATGGACCCGCGCAGTGAAGTGTTGCTCCGCCAGGCAGAGCTGTTCCAGGGCCCGCTGCTGCTCGCCGGCGCCCCCGCCGACGGCCTGCTCGGCCAGTTGCCCCAGGCCCGGGGCTGGACCTGGCATGCGGGCGATCATGCCATGCTCGAAAGCCGCTTCGCCGGGCGCAGCCACTATGGGGTCGAGCCACCGGAAGTGGCTTTCGACAACGCCGTGCTGTTCCTGCCCAAGTCCCGCGAACTGGCTGCCTACCTGCTCAACGCCCTGGCCTCGCGCCTGGCTGGCCGCGAGCTGTACCTGGTCGGCGAGAAACGCGGTGGCATCGAGGGCGCGGCCAAGCAGCTGCAGGCCTTTGGCAAGCCACGCAAGCTCGACAGCGCCCGCCATTGCCAGCTGTGGCAGGTGACCATCGAGCGCGCGCCAGAAGCCAAGCCCCTGGAAAGCCTGGCCGAACGCTTCGAACTCAGCCTGGAAGACGGCCCACTGCAAGTGGTCAGCCTGCCCGGCGTGTTCAGCCATGGCCGCCTCGATCGCGGTACCGCCCTGCTGCTCAAGCACCTCGACGGCCTACCGAGCGGACATGTGCTGGACTTCGGCTGCGGTGCCGGGGTGCTGGGCGCCACAGTCAAACGCCGTTATCCACAAAGCCGTGTAACCCTGCTGGACGTGGATGCCTTCGCCGTGGCCGCCAGCCGCCTGACCTTGGCCGCCAATGGTCTGGAAGGCGAGGTGATCAGCGGCGACGGCATCGACGCGGCGCCGACAGAGCTGAGCCTGATCCTGAGCAACCCGCCGTTCCACACCGGGGTACACACCAACTACCAGGCATCGGAAAACTTGCTGAAAAAATCAGCCGTTCATCTGCGAAAAGGTGGCGAAATGCGCCTGGTTGCCAACAGCTTCCTGCGCTACCAGCCACTGATCGAAGGGGCACTGGGCAACTGCCAGATACGCGACGAGGCGGACGGTTTCCGCATCTACCGGGCAACACACGGATAAAAACAGCGCTTGCCGAAAGCGTTTTGCCTAGGCAGAATCCGCACCGTCCTAGGGGAGTAGTCTCCCGCGAGCGCCCAGCTCGCCCGGTACGCGTCAACATACTTGGTCCACAGACCATGGCGCGTGCGACCCACCATGCCAGCCTGCATGGCGAGATCCGCATAGACGGATCCAGGGTTTGACAAGACCTATGACACGCACACCTTACCCGGGGCGGGGAGGCTGTACGTGTCATAGCCGTGTCGACCCGCCCCCGTAGGAATCCTGATGCTGGAATCTCTGCTGGTCCCCACCGCCATCGTTGCGCTCGCCGAAATCGGCGACAAGACGCAACTGCTCGCGCTCATACTCGCCGCCCGCTTCCGCAAGCCCTGGCCGATCATCGCCGGCATCATCGCCGCCACTCTGGCAAACCATGCCGCGGCTGGGGCCGTGGGCGCGTGGGTCGGCAGCTTCTTCAGCGACTCGGCACTGCACTGGATCCTGGCTGCAAGCTTCACCGCTACTGCCCTGTGGACCCTGGTTCCGGACAAGATGGATGACGACGAGAACCCGGCGCGCCGCTTCGGGCCGTTCCTGACCACGCTGATCGCGTTCTTCCTGGCTGAAATCGGTGACAAGACCCAGGTCGCCACGGTGATGCTGGCAGCACAGTATCCGCACCTGATCATGGTCATTATCGGTACCACCCTGGGCATGCTGATTGCCAACGTGCCGGTGGTACTGGCGGGTAACTTCGCAGCGGACAAACTGCCGCTGACGCTGATCCGTCGCCTGGCGGCCACGGCGTTCTTCGTGCTGGCGATCGTGGCCGTGTACACGGCGATGAAAGCCAGTGGCTGGGTGGGCTAACCCGAAAGGCGACAGGCTGACGCCGAACCTGTAGGAGCAGCCTCGCGCTGCGAAGAGGCCGGTACAGGCACCAGGAAATGTGGTGCTCTTACCGGCCCTTTCGCAGCACAAGGCCGCTCCTACAAGGGGTAAGCATCTTGAAGTCGAGGCTTACTTCTTGGCCGCCTGATACAGCGGCATCACCTTCGGAATGGCCGCCTGCAACGAAGCAATGCGGCTCTGGGACGCCGGGTGAGTGCTCATGAACTCAGGCGGTGCGCCTTCGGAAGCCTGGCTCATCTTGTTCCACAAGGTGATCGCGGCATTCGGGTCGTAACCGGCACGCGCCGAGAGCTCCAGGCCGATCAGGTCGGCTTCGTTCTCGTTGGCCCGGCTGTTGGGCAGGGTCATGGCATAGTTCACCACGGTATCGGCCATGGCCATGCTACCCTGGCCGAGGCCAAAGAGGGCGCCGGCGCCCTGGCGCGCCATTTCCACACCGTACGCCTTGGACATCGCCTCGCGGCTGTGCTCACGCAGAGCGTGGGCGATCTCGTGCCCCACCACCGCAGCAATTTCCGCATCGTTGAGCTTGAGCTGATCGATCAGCCCGGTGTAGACGATGATCTTGCCGCCCGGGCCGCAGTTGGCGTTGAGCTCGTCGCTCTTGATCACGTTCACTTCCCAGTTCCATTGCGCGGCATCCGGGCGGAACTTGGGGGTCTGGGCGATCAGGCGGTTGGCAATTACCTGCACACGCTTGGCAACAGCGCTGGACTTGTCGAGCACGCCTTTGCTCGATGCTTCACCCAGGGTCTGCTGGTACGACTGGGCGTACATCTGGTTGACCTCATCGGTCGAGAGCATGCTGAACATGTACTGCTGGCGCTCGACGCCGACAGCACCGCCACTGGTGGTATTCACCGCCTGGCAGCCGGCTAGCAGGATGCCAGCACTCAACAGGCTGACGACAAAAGACTTACGCATGAAAACACTCCCTTTTTACATGCGCCGTATCGTAGGCCGAGTCGCTTGGGGCCGCTATAGCCGCAGGGAAGATTTTCGTCGCCTGTGCCGGCCCCTTCGCGGGTGAACCCGCTCCTACAGGGACAATGCGATCGTTGCAGGAGTGGCTTCACCGGCGAAGAGGCCGGCACAGGCATACATCAGGCCGGGGTCAGGCACTCCGGCGCATCCAGCTTCGGGTCATTGACAAAATGCGCCAGGGCCCGCTCGCGCAAGGTCGCCGGCGGGCTGGCCAGCAACTCATGCAGGCGGGCCAGCGGCGTGCCCGGGTCAAGCCAGGCCGCCTGCCCCGCATCGTCCATTATCAGTGGCCGACGCTGACTCATCGCCGCCTGGGTCACTACCGCACAACTCAGCCAAACCTGGTCCTGCACCGGGTAAGCCTCCCACACAGCCGCGAAATACAGAGACGCGCCCTCCCCTGGGGTCAGCCAGTAGGGGCGCTTGCGCACGCTACCGCGCCATTCGTAGAAGCCGTTGGCTGGCATCAGGCAGCGGCGCTGGCGAAACGCGTCGCGAAACATCGGCTGCTCGGCCAGGGTTTCGGCGCGTGCATGGGCGGGGGTACGGGACAGGTCGGTGAGCCAGGCCGGAGTCAACCCCCAGCGCGCCCTGGCCAGTTGCAGCTGGCCGTCGAGCTGGCGCTGGATCAGCACCGAAGCCCCGGGCGAAATGTTCCATTGGGCTGGCTGGCCAACGGGAAAGCCCGGCAGACCGGCAAGAGCCTGGGGCCATCGAAACAGGGCGTAACGTCCACACATGGGCGAATTCAAAACCTAGCAGATCAAGGTACCGGGGAAACTCTCCGGTTCGTCGCCAACCAATGGCTGGGCACCATTGTACGCATCGATCAGCTGCCGTGCGTACTCAGCCTGCTCATCTGCCACGGCCAGCCCCAGCAAACCCTGCATCGGCAGTTCACCGGCAGCACCCACCAGGTCACGGCCAACCAGGTGCGCCTCGATCCCTTCGCTGGCGAGCATCCCCGCCAGCATTTCAGCCTCGAGCAGGCTTTCCGGTTCGTAGATGCGCTGCATCAGTCATTCTCACCGAATACATCCAGCATCCACTCCTCGCCATGAACTTGCAGCACGAAGCGGATAGGCTTGCAGCACACCTGGCAGTCCTCGATGTACTCCTGATCGCCACCGGACAGGTCCACCGTGGTTTCGACTTCTTCGCCACAATAAGGGCAATCGTAGATAGCAGTTTCCAGCATCGCGGCCTCCGGGGTGACTTATGCGTATAATTGCCGGTCTGTTTACAGGGCCTGTGTGTGTCCGAGCCGTTTTTCGGAGCCCGTCCCTACCTTATTACCCTAGCCGTTTCCAACAAGAGAGCATGATGGGCGAATTCGATGCCATCCGACCGTACGACGACGCTGAGGTCCCTGCCGTTCTGGCACGCCTGCTCAGCGATCCGGCATTCCTCGATATCCTCACCCACTTCCGCTTCCCGCGTGCGGCCGGCGCTCTCGGCTGGTTGCTCAAACCGCTGATCGCCCGCCGCCTGCGCAAGGAATTCGCCGGCGTCACCTGTGTCTCGACCTTGCAGGACAAAGTCGAGTACTACGTCGACCAGACCATCGACCGCGCCACCGACGGCGTCACCTATTCGGGCGTGGAGCAGCTCAAGGCCGGTACCGCCTACCTGTTCCTGGCCAACCACCGTGACATCGTCATGGACCCGGCCTTCGTCAACTATGCGGTGTACCACGCCGGCCTGCCCACGCCGCGCATCGCCATTGGCGACAACCTGCTGCAAAAACCGTTTGTCAGCGACATGATGCGCCTGAACAAGAGCTTCATCGTGCACCGCTCGATCAGTGGGCGCCGCGAGAAGCTGGCGGCCTACCAGCTGCTCTCGGCCTACATCAACCACTCGATCCGCAACGACGCCACATCGATCTGGATCGCCCAGGCCGAAGGCCGGGCCAAGGACGGTGACGACCGCACCGATTCGGCGATCCTCAAGATGTTCCACATGAGTCGCAAGGACGAGCCGTTCGGCGCGGTGATCCAGAGCCTGAACCTGACACCGGTTTCGATCAGCTACGAATATGACCCGTGCGACCAGGCCAAGGCTCGCGAACTGTACATCCGCGCCACTACCGGCACCTACAAGAAGGCGCCGGGGGAGGACGACAACAGCATCGCCAAGGGCATCACCGGCTACAAGGGCCGGGTGCACATCAACTTCGCACCGCCGGTGACCGAGTATCACGAGGACACCAAGCAGCTGGCAGCGGAAATCGACCGGCAGATCCTAGGTGGCTACCGGCTGTTCCCGGTGCACTATCTGGCCTATGCGATGTGGGATGGCAAAGATGAGGCGCTGCAGGTGCCGAGCGCCGAGAAAGTGTTCCCCGCTGATGAACTGGCCCGGGCCAAGGAAGAATGGCAACGCCGCCTGGATGCCTGCCCCGAGGAGCAGCGGCCGTACCTGGTGTTGCAGTATGCGACGCCGGTGCGCAACCAGTACCAGGTCAGGCAGCAGGCACCGGTTGCCTGAGCGAATGCCGGGGCCGCTTTGCGGCCCCGAAATCTCAGACCCAGGTACTGAACCAGGACAACAGCAACGCCATCGCCAGGCACGAAAAGCCGAGGATGTAGAAATAGCGCGGCACTCGAAGGTCGAATGCGTCCACTACCCCGTCGTCCACCGCCATGTATTCGCGGGTCTCGGCCTCGCGCCGCCGGGCACTGTGCAGCAGCAACCCGCCCGGGCAGGTCAGCAGCAGCGCAAGCAGATTGATCAGCTTGGTCGGGTGGGCGGCCAGGAACCCCCAGAGCACTTGCAAGGACATCACGCAACCTCGGTATGAGCGACGGCAAAGGCCGGCATTCTACCCAAGTCGCCCTCTCACGCCCGGTCCAGGCGACAAAGTGTCATTAAATTTCATCTGTCCTGGCATGAAGACTTGCCGGCCTCTTAGCGGGCATGCCCGCCAAGAGGCCGGCACAGACAACAAAAAACCCGCTGCCTGGAACACAGGCAGCGGGCCTTGTTTTACAGCTGAAGCCTTACTGCCCCAGTACCTGACCGATGGTCGGGTCCTTGAACATGCGGGTCAGGGCATCGCTCAGCACATCGCCCACCAGCTGGGTGTTGGTTTCCTGGTTCGGCGCCATGCCGAAACGCTGGTCCAGCGAAGCGCCGTAACGGCCGCTGTAGCGGCGGCCGCCATTGGACACGTCGGCACGGAAGGTGGCACCGATGGTAGCCTCGGTCACGTACAGGTTGTCTTTTGGCGACTGGTACTTCAGTTCGGCCAGGGTCACGGTCAGCTGCGGCGCGTTATAGGCGTTCGGCGTCGGGGTGAAGCCGAGCAGGCGCACGGCGGCTTCGGCCTGGGCCTGCAGCTTGGGCACGATGTCGTTACCGCTGACGCTGATGGTGCTGGTCTCGGGGTACATGCCACCGCGAGTGCCCAGGGACTGCGAGGCCCGGCCGTCAACCACCCGGACCACTACCGGCTGGCCATGGCCGACCGGGGCGAGCTGGGCCTTGAGCGTGGGTTGCGGATTGAGTTGTTGCGGGCTGTGGGCACAACCGACCAGGCTGAGGCTGGCCACGGCGATCAAACCGAACAACAGACGTTGCAACATGCGCGTTACTCCAGAAAATGCGGCGAAGGCCCACAGTATACCCAGCCACGCCTCGGCCAGTCATCGGCCCGGCCCGCTTGTCACAATCGTTTCATCGCCGCGCCGCTATCCTTGCGCCAAGCCCTAACGCACAGGACTCGCTGCCATGGCCTCGCTCTGGACTCTGCTCTTCCAACGCCCGCACTACAATGCCTATGCCCGCCTTGATGCCGACGGCAAATGCCTGGCCCTCAAGCAATGCAGCCAGGCGCCCAGCGGCAGCGGCTGGGTCCAGATCAGCGAAATCCAGCTCGCCTGGCTGGGCCGCGAATTGCCCGCCAGTGCCCGGGTTTGCGCCCGCGCAAGCCGCCGCTGGCACCAGCGCATCCTCGCGGCCTGACAAACGCTGCAATAAAAACCACGAATGGCGACATTTCTGCCCGCGACATCGCTATAATCTCCCCCCGATTATAAGGACGTCTCCTGATCGGGCCCCGCACTCGCCGATTGACCCCGGCAACTTCACGCTTCGCCCACAGAGAGCCTTCCACTCAGGTCTTGCATCGGCTGTCGTGCCTGCTTTTCCGGCCCTTCACACTGCATGAACCTGCGGGTTGCCATCGCGCAGTCCCCTTTTGAGGTTCACGTCTCCAAAAGAGCGTGAAAAAACGGTTTTCACAACTTCACAAGAGTGTGGCGAGCAAATGAACAGTCTGGCATGTGCAAAAGCGGCAGATGTGTCCCGAACAGCCCTGAACAGGCGGCAAATGCGCTCATTTCGTATGAGTGTCTGAGCCGTTCCATAACGCACGCACGACACCTTGACCATAAGTCGAATTGCCGCACCCGTGGCAAACCGCGTTCAATACGCGAACCCGAAGACTGATTGGCGGTGTCCGCGGAAGTTGCAAGAACTGCGAAAAGTCGGACATGGCGACCCTGGCGAACCCGGGTCCTATGCTGTCAATTAGGTAGCTGTAGATTGTGGAGACGCGTTAAATGGCGCAGAACGAATCGGTTGATGTGGTACTGGTAGGCGCGGGCATCATGAGTGCCACCCTGGCCGTACTGCTCAAGGAGCTCGACCCGACCCTGAAGCTTGAGGTCGTGGAGGCGATGGACTCCGGAGCCGCGGAAAGCTCCAACCCCTGGAACAACGCAGGCACCGGGCACGCCGGCCTGTGCGAGCTTAACTACACGCCCCAGGCCGCCGATGGCAGCATCGACATCAAGAAGGCCGTGCACATCAACACCCAGTTCGAGGTTTCGCGCCAGTTCTGGGCCTACTTGAGCAAGAAGGGCAACTTCGGCTCGGCACGTGCCTTCATCAACCCTGTCCCGCACCTGAGCTACGTCGAGGGTGACAAGGGTGTTTCCTTCCTCAAGAAGCGCTATGAGTTGCTCAAGCAGCACCATGCCTTCGCGGAAATGGAATACACCGAAGACAAAGCCGTGATGAAAGACTGGATGCCGCTGATGATGCCAGGCCGCCCAGCCGACCAGCACATCGCCGCCACCCGCGTACTGAAGGGTACCGACGTCAACTTCGGCGCCCTGACCAACAAGCTGCTGAAGCTGCTGGGCGACTCGCAGGATGCCCAGGTCAAGTACAGCAAGAAGGTCGTCGGCCTGCGCCGTAATGGCAAGGGCTGGACCGTGAGCATCAAGGACGTCAACAGCGGTGGCAGCCGTGAAGTGGACGCCCGCTTCGTCTTCCTCGGCGCAGGTGGCGCGGCCCTGCCGTTGCTGCAGCTGTCGGGCATTCCGGAAAGCAAAGGCTTCGGCGGCTTCCCGGTCAGCGGCCAGTGGCTGCGTTGCGACAACCCGGAAATCGTCAAGCAGCACCAGGCCAAGGTCTACAGCCAGGCCGCAGTCGGCGCTCCGCCGATGTCGGTACCGCACCTGGATACCCGCGTGGTCGATGGCAAGAAATCGCTGCTGTTCGGCCCATATGCCGGGTTCACCACCAAGTTCCTCAAGCACGGTTCGCTGATGGACCTGCCGCTGTCGGTGCGCATGGGCAACATCGGCCCGATGCTGGCAGTGGCCCGTGACAACATGGACCTGACCAAGTACCTGGTCAGCGAAGTGATGCAGTCGATGGAGCAGCGCCTGGAAGCCCTGCGTCGCTTCTATCCTCAGGCCAAGGCCGAAGACTGGCGCCTGGAAGTGGCTGGTCAGCGCGTGCAGATCATCAAGAAAGACCCGAAGAAAGGCGGTGTGCTGCAGTTCGGTACCGAGCTTGTCTCGGCGCAGGACGGCAGCCTGGCTGCACTGCTCGGCGCATCGCCGGGTGCCTCGGTAACCGTGTCGATCATGCTGGAACTGATCGAGCGCTGCTTCCCCGAGCAGGCCAAGGGCGCCTGGGCTGCCAAGCTCAAGGAGATCTTCCCGGCTCGCGAGAAGACTCTGGCGACCGATGCTGCCCTGTACCACAAGATCAGTGCCGACAACGATGTGGCGCTGGACCTGGTGGAAAGCAGCCCGGCGGCCAAGCATTACGCCTGATTCGACCGGTAGCGAAAAACGCCCCTCGGGGCGTTTTTTTGTGCCTGGTTGTTCATTGACCTGTGCCGGCCTCTTCGCGGGCATGCCCGCTCCCACAGGTTTTGGCGTCGCCCTCAGGCTCTGCACCATCCCTGTGGGAGCGGGCGTGCCCGCGAAAGGGCCGTCACAGGTTAAAAATCAGCCACGGGCCTTGGCGATGATCTCGATGTACTCCGCCGCATTGCGCTGGTCGGCAATCTGCTCGACAAAGGTCTTGCCGTGCTCGTCCTTGCCATCCAGGTCCAGCCCAGCGTCGACGAAGAAGCCGACAAAACGCTCGAAATCGTCGATGCGCAGGCCGCGGTAGGCCTTGACCAGCTTGTGCAGCGACGGCGAAGTCACGCCATCGGCCGGTTCGAACTGAAGGAACGTCTTGATGTAGTCGTCGCTGATCTCGTCACCGATTACCTGTTTCTTGTCTTTACGCATTGCCGACTCCAACTGGACCATCACGAAATTTCGAAGGCCGGCAGTGTACCCCCCGCAGGCCGGGCGCCTCAACGCGTACGTACGGTACCGGTGTGCAGGTCGGCCCAGACGTGTCCGTTACCGTACGTTAGAAACTGCACATACAGCGTCTCGTTGCGCAGCAGGTCCATGATCACGCGGTAGTCGCTGAGCGGGTAATTCAGGCTCAGGGTGCGGGTCTTGTCGTCGTACACGGGTTTCTTCAGGCTCTTGGCCGCTTCACCGTCAAAGGTCAGCAGCACCTGGGCGATGGTGGCGCCCTTGCTCAGCGGCTTGCCCTTGAGGCGCACCTGCAACGACGAAGTGATCGGGATCGGCTGCTGGTCGGATTGGCGCTGGGTACCCACTACCACCGAGTAGTCGGTCACTTGCAGCAATTGCTGGCCGGTCGGCGCTTCCTGGCGCAGGGACTGGTCGTCAGGTGGCAGGAACTGGCTGTGCAGCGGTGCGGCGGCGAGTGGCAGGCTGACCGCCAGCAGGAGGGGAAGAAACGCACGCATGTGAGGCTCCTTGAATGAAGGAGCACTCTAGCATGTAGTGCCTGGGGCGTATGACCCTATCGCCCTGTAGGAGCAGCCTTGTGCTGCGAAGAGGCCAGCAGTACCACAGATCATCTTTAGTCATACCGGCCCCTTCGCAGCACAAGGCTGCTCCTACAGGGCAACGAAGCCGGTGCAGGCAACATCAATCGAACTGCGCGCGCATCCAGGCCTGGTACTCGGCCACGCCTTCTTCACCTTCGCGCGGCGCCCAGTGCGCATGTTCGCCTTCACCCACTGGCCGATACGGCCCGGCCTTGCACTCGAACAGGATGCTGTCCGGCTCCAGCACCACCAGCCCA
The DNA here is from genome assembly GCF_002113295.1 of Pseudomonas sp. B10(2017). Classification (NCBI taxonomy): domain Bacteria; kingdom Pseudomonadati; phylum Pseudomonadota; class Gammaproteobacteria; order Pseudomonadales; family Pseudomonadaceae; genus Pseudomonas; species Pseudomonas sp. B10(2017). The sequence goes on along the minus strand of NZ_NEJU01000021.1, from coordinate 88,465 downwards.
TGGTAAATACCTGGAGCCAGATCCACACCCAGGCAGTCGCCGCCCGCCTGCAGCACTCGCTTGTCGGTCACCGCCCCTTGCTCATCGAAGAGCAACAGGCCGAAGCGCCCCTTGAGCGCAATCAGCGTTTCAGCCTTGTCGGCGCTCAGGTGGCGATGCGGCGGGATATAGGTGCTCGGTTGCAGCCCGACCGCCATGCGATGGCAGGGGTCTTCCATCTCATGGAAGGTGTGATGCTGCCGCCCGCGCGGGTTGGCGGCAGCCTGTGCAGCCAGCCCGGCGAACAGCGATTGGTCGATGAACGCAGGCTGGCGCATGATCACAACCCCTTGACGGCGAAGATGCCGTTGGCGTTGCGCCAGTAGCCTTTGTAGTCCATGCCGTAACCGAAAATGTAGCGGTCGACACAGGGTAGGCCCACATAGTTGGCCTTGAGATCCGGGCTGGCCTTGCGGTCATGGTCCTTGTCGATCAGTACCGCCGTGTGCACCGAGCGCGCACCGGCATGCTTGCAGAACTCGATGATGGCGCTGAGGGTGTGGCCTTCATCGAGAATGTCGTCGACGATCAATACGTCACGGTCGATGAACGACACTTCGGGCTTGGCCTTCCAGAACAGCTCGCCGCCGCTGGTCTGGTTGCGGTAGCGGGTGGCGTGCAGGTAGCTGGCTTCCAGCGGGAACTGCAGGTGGGTCAGCAGTTTGCCGGAGAAGATCAGGCCGCCGTTCATCACGCAGAACACCACCGGGTTCTTGTCGTGCAGGTCCTTGCAGATCTGCTCGCCGACTTTGGCGATGGCCGCTTCGACTTCGGCTTCGGTGTACAGGCAGTCAGCTTCACGCATGACTTGACGGATATGCTCGAGATCGGCGGACATGGCGCTCTCCGGGGGGTGCATTTTGGAAAAGCGGGCAAAGGTACGCATCCGCTCGTCACAGATCAAGCATTTATGGACTAACGTCCAGAATGACCAGACGACAGCACAGGCTGAATAGATTAATCTAGCGCGGTTTTTTTGCCCGCCTTTCGGAGCCCCCCTATGCCCACTCGTGAGATCCGCCATCCGCTGATCCGCCACAAGCTCGGCCTGATGCGCCGTGCCGATATCAGCACCAAGAATTTTCGCGAACTTGCCCAGGAAGTCGGCGCGCTCCTGACCTACGAAGCCACCCAGGACCTGCCGCTCGAAACCTACGAGATCGATGGCTGGTGCGGTAAGGTACAAGTTGAGAAAATCGCCGGCAAGAAGATTACCGTGGTACCGATCCTGCGTGCCGGCATCGGCATGCTCGACGGCGTGCTCAGCCTGATCCCGGGTGCCAAGGTCAGCGCCGTCGGCGTTGCCCGCAACGAGGAAACCCTCGAAGCCCACACCTACCTGGAAAAGCTCGCTCCCGACATCAACCAGCGCCTGGCCCTGATCATCGACCCGATGCTGGCCACCGGCGGTTCGATGGTCGCCACCATCGACCTGCTGAAGAAAGCCGGCTGCAAAGAGATCCGCGCCATGGTCCTGGTCGCCGCGCCAGAAGGCATCGAAGTGGTGGAAAAAGCCCACCCGGATGTGCAGATCTACACCGCCTCGATCGACCAGCGCCTGAACGAACACGGCTACATCGTGCCGGGCCTGGGCGATGCAGGTGACAAGATCTTCGGCACCAAGCAAAAGGACGCCTGACCATGCAGGACGGCTTCAACGACCCGCTCTGGCGCCAGGTCGTTTCAGGCGCGCAGATGCTCTTCGTGGCATTCGGCGCACTGGTGCTGATGCCACTGATCACTGGCCTTGATCCGAACGTCGCGCTGTTCACCGCGGGTATCGGCACCCTGCTGTTCCAGCTGGTCACCGGCCGCCAGGTACCCGTGTTCCTGGCCTCGAGCTTTGCCTTCATCACCCCGATAATCCTCGCCAAGGGCCAGTTCGGCCTGGCCGAGACCATGGGCGGCGTGATGGCCGCAGGTTTCGTGTACACCTTCATGGGCCTGATGGTGAAAATCAAAGGCACCGGTTTCATCGACCGCATGCTGCCACCGGTGGTGATCGGCCCGGTGATCATCTCCATCGGCCTGGCCATGGCGCCGATCGCCGCCAACATGGCGATGGGCAAGGCCGGTGACGGCAGCGTGCTGCTGCCCTACAAGACCGCCATGATGATCTCGATGCCGGCCCTGCTGACAACGCTGATCGTCGCCGTGTTCGGCAAGGGCATCTTCCGTCTGGTGCCGATCATTGCCGGCGTGCTGGTAGGCTTTGCCCTGTCGTTCGCCTTTGGCGTGGTCGACACTGCCAGGATCGCCGCCGCACCGTGGCTGGAGCTGCCCAACTTCACCGCGCCAGCGTTCAACTGGCAGGCCATCCTGTTCATCGTCCCGGTTGCCCTGGCACCGGCGATCGAGCACATCGGCGGGGTGATCGCAGTCGGCAGCGTGACCGGCCGCGACTACCTGAAGAAGCCCGGCCTGCACCGCACCCTGCTGGGTGACGGCCTGGCCACCACCGCAGCCGGCCTGTTCGGCGGCCCGCCCAACACCACCTATGCCGAAGTGACTGGCGCGGTGATGCTGACCAAGAACTACAACCCGAAGATCATGACCTGGGCGGCGGTGTTCGCCATCACCCTGGCCTTCATCGGTAAGTTCGGCGCCCTGCTGCAAAGCATCCCGGTACCGGTGATGGGTGGCATCCTGTGCCTGCTGTTCGGCTCGATCGCGGCGGTGGGCATGAATACCATGATCCGCCACAAGATCGACCTGGCCGAAGCACGCAACCTGGTGATCGTGTCGGTGACCCTGGTGTTCGGTATAGGCGGCGTGCTGATCGGCAGCGGTGACGGCCCGGATGACTGGGGCCTGAAAGGCATCGCCCTGTGCGCCATCGTGGCTATCGCCCTGAACCTGATCTTGCCGGGCAATGATGGGTGGAAGCACAAGAAGCTGGATGATCAGTTGCCTTGATCCGGCTTTAGCCTGATCTGGCCCTATCGCCGGCAAGCCAGCTCCCAAAGGTATCCCACAGGTTTGGAGAACTGTGAGCATCCTGTGGGAGCTGGCTTGCCGGCGATAGGGCCGGTACAGGCAACCTGGAAGTCAGGCTTTTTCGCACAACCCCGCCAGCGCTTTCACCCACTCCGGGTGTTCATTCAGGCACGGCACCAGCACCAGCTCCCGCCCACCGGCCTCGACGAACTGCTCGCTGCCGCGCATGCCGATCTCCTCCAGCGTCTCGATGCAATCGGCAACGAACGCGGGGCACATCACCAACAAGCGCTTCACCCCAGCCTTGGCCAGTTCATCCAGCCGGGTTTCGGTGTAGGGCTCGATCCACTTGTCGCGCCCGAGCCGCGACTGGAACGATACCGACCACTTGCCGTCCGGTATGCCCAGCTTCTGCGCAAAAGCCTTGGCCGTGGCCAGACACTGCCCGCGATAACACACCGCACGCACCTCGGCACTGGCACCTTCGCAACAATCCGCCGCGCGCAGGTCATGCTTGCCGGCCGGGTAGAGCTTCTTCAGGTGCCGCTCCGGCAAACCATGGAAGCTCAGCAACAGGTGGTCGTAATCCTGCTCCAGATAAGGCCTGGCGCTGGCCGCCAGTGCCTCGATGTAGTCCGGGTGCTCGTAGAACGGCTGCAGCACGCGCAGTTGCAACGGCAATTGGCGTTCACTGACTGTCTGCCTGGCCAGCTCCACCACAGTGGTCACCGTGCTGTCGGCGAACTGTGGGTAAAGCGGTGCCAGGGTCACCTTGCGCACCCCCTGTGCGACCAGACGCTCCAGCACCTCGGGCAAGGCCGGCTGGCCATAGCGCATGGCAATCTCCACCGGGCCATGGGGCCAGTGCTCGACCATTGCCGCCTGCAGGCGACGGGTCAGCACCACAAGCGGCGAGCCCTCCTCCCACCAGATCGAGCCATAGGCGTGGGCCGATTGCTCAGGGCGCTTGATCAGGATCAGCGACACCAGCAGGCGCCGCACCGGCCAAGGCAGGTCGATCACGTACGGGTCCATGAGGAACTGGTTGAGGTAGCGGCGCACATCAGCCACCGAGGTGGAGGCCGGGGAACCCAGGTTGACCAGCAGCAGGGCGTGATCGGTCATGCAGCATCCTATGTCAGAGGCGGCTGGACAGGTTGTCCAGGGCCGATTGCAAATCGTTGAAGCGGAAGTTGAAGCCTGCCGCCAGCAAGCGTACCGGGCGGGCGCGCTGGCCGCCGAGCAGCAGGGTCGACAGTTCACCCAGCCCGGCCCTGAGCAGCAGTGCCGGCACTGGCAGCAACGCCGGCCGGTGCAAGGTGCGGCCCAGGCGCCTGGCAAACTCGCGGTTGCGCACCGGCTCCGGGGCGCAGGCATTATAAGGACCGCTGGCATCCTTGTGCTGCAAGAGAAAATCAATCAGGGCGACCTGGTCTTCTATATGAACCCAAGGCATCCACTGCCGCCCGTCGCCCAAAGGCCCGCCCAGCCCCAGTTTGAAGGGCAGCCGCAGGCGCGACAAAAAGCCGCCGTCACTGGCCAGCACCAAGCCGGTACGCACCAGCACCACGCGAATGCCCTGGGCCTGGGAACGCAGCGCCGTCTCTTCCCAGGCGATGCACAGCTGGCTGGCAAAATCTTCTCGCACCGGCGGCGAAGCCTCGGTCAGCTCGCGTTCGCCACCGTCTCCGTACCAGCCCACCGCAGAGCCGGAGATCAGCACTTCCGGGCGCTGTTCGCGGCTGCCCAGCCAGGCCAGCAGCTGCTCGGTGAGGGTGACGCGGCTGGCCCACAGCAGGTTGCGCCGGGCCGCCGTCCAAGGCCGATCGGCAATCGGCGCGCCGGCCAGGTTGATCACTGCGTCCAGGTGATCATCCGCCTCCAGTTCCTCAAGGCGGGCAATGCCACGCACGCCGGCCCCACAGATTTTCGGCACCTGCTCGGGTCGCCGGCTCCATACCGTCAAGCGATGACCCTGGCCGAGCCAGTACTGGCACAGGTGCTTGCCAATCAACCCGGTGCCGCCTGTCAGCAATATATGCATGGCTGTGTCCTCGCAGAATGCGGCGGTGGTCTATTTTTAACATCAAGGCACTTTTTTGACCCGACGCTCTCGGATAAACATAGGCCAACCTGCCTGCAACACGGAATAACCTTATACAACATTTGAGCATTGTACAGGTTTGCCTGACAGCGTAGTCTGCTTACAGCAAGGTTTGAAGAGGCCATCATGACAGTACCTATTGCCATCATCGGGGCCGGTATCGCCGGTCTGTCAGCCGCCCAGGCCTTGCAGAAGGCCGGGCAATCCGTGCATTTGTTCGACAAAGGCCACGGCAGTGGCGGGCGCATGGCCAGCAAGCGCAGCGAAGCTGGCGCGCTGGACCTCGGCGCCCAGTATTTCACCGCCCGTGACCGGCGCTTTGTCGAGCAGGTACAGCAGTGGGTTGCCGCTGGTTGGGCCGAGCAATGGAAGCCACAGCTGTACAATTACCGCGATGGTGAACTCAGCCCCTCCCCCGACGAGCAGACGCGCTGGGTGGGGGTGCCGCGCATGAGTGCAATCACCCGCGGCCTTCTCAAGGACGTGACGGTCAACTTCGGTTGCCGCATCGCCGAAGTGTTCCGCGGCAAGCAGTACTGGCACCTGCAGGACACCGAAGGCTGCAGCCACGGCCCCTACAGCCGCGTGGTGATCGCCGTGCCGGCACCGCAGGCCACGCCGCTGCTGGCCTCTACCCCGAAGCTCGCTGCGGTTGCCGCCGGCGTACAGATGGAACCCACCTGGGCCGTCGCCCTGGCCTTCCAGACCCCGCTGGACACCCCGATGCAAGGCTGCTTCGTGCAGGACAACCCGCTCGACTGGCTGGCGCGCAACCGCAGCAAGCCCGGGCGCGACGAGCACCTCGACACCTGGGTACTGCACGCCACCCCGGACTGGAGCCGGCAACACATCGACCTGCCCAAGGAAGAAGTGATCGAACAGCTGTGGGGAGAGTTCGCCGAACTGGTTGGCTGCGTGGTGCCGGCCCCTACGTTTGCCTTGGCCCACCGCTGGCTGTATGCCCGCCCGAGCAGCAACCATGAATGGGGCGCGCTGGCCGATGCTGACCAGGGCTTGTACGCGTGCGGCGACTGGTGCCTGTCCGGCCGTGTCGAAGGCGCCTGGCTCAGCGGCCAGGAAGCAGCGCGTCGGCTGCTCGAACACCTCGAGTGATGTAGGGTTATACAAAAAAACTGGTTTGCATAACTTCCGGGCTGTGCTGGAATGAACCTGTACAAATTTTTAGTCTCGTACAGGTTTCTTGGAGACAGCCCATGCACGACCCATCCGCCCACAGCAAGCCGCGCATCGCCATCAGCGCCTGCCTGACCGGGCACAGCGTGCGCTATAACGGCGGCCACAAGGCCTCCGACCTGTGCCGTATGCAACTCGAGGAACATTTCGACTGGTTACCGGTGTGCCCGGAGGTGGCCATCGGCCTGGGCGTACCGCGCGACCCGATCCGCCTGGTCGGCAACCCCGACCGGCCGGAAGTGGTAGGTACCCGCAACCCCGGCATGGACCTGACCGGCCCTCTGCGCAGCTACGGCGAGCAAATGGCAGTCGAACTCGACGATATCTGCGGCTACATCTTCATGCAGAAATCGCCTTCCTGTGGCCTGGAACGGGTCAAGGTGTACCAGGAAAATGGCCACCCGGCCTTGCACGGTGGGCGGGGCGTATACGCCCAGGCGTTCTGCGCACGGCGCCCGGACCTGCCGGTGGAAGAAGAAGGCCGCCTGCACGACCCTGTGCTGCGCGAGAACTTCATCAGCCGCGTGTACGCCTACGCCGACTGGCAGCGCCTGCTGGCCGAAGGCCTGAGCCGTGGCGCCCTGGTACGGTTCCATTCGCGCTACAAGTACCTGCTGATGGCTAACAACCCGCAGGCCTACCGCAGCCTCGGGCGCATGCTCGGCAGCATGAGCAAGGACGATGACCCGCAAAGCTTCGGCCCGCGCTATTTCAGCCAGTTGATGCAAGCTCTGCGTCGCTGTGCCAGCCGTGGCACTCATTGCAACGTGCTGCAGCATCTGAGCGGCTACTTCAAAGATACCCTCACACAGCAGGACAAAGCCGAGCTGCAAGCCATCATCGGCCAGTACCAGCAAGGCGTTGTGCCTCTGATAGTGCCGTTGACCCTGCTCAAGCACCATTTGCGCAAGCACCCCGATCCGTATCTGCAGCAGCAGGCCTACCTGCAGCCGCATCCCGAGCGCCTGGGCTTGCGCAATGCCGTCTGAAATCCTGTTGCCCATCGGCGAACTGGCTCGCCGCACCGGCGTCAATCCCGTCACCCTGCGCGCCTGGGAGCGCCGCTACGGCCTGCTCAAGCCCCAGCGTACCGCCAAGGGCCATCGCCTGTATCCGCTGGAGCAGGTCGAACGCGTCGAGGCGATCCTGGCCTGGCTGCAACGCGGCGCCTCCGTCGGCCAGGTACGCGAGCTGCTCGACAAGCCGGCCAGCTCGCCACCGAAAGGCGACTGGCAAGCCCGGCAGCTCCAGCTGATCGAAGCCATCGCAACGCTGTCGCAGCGCGCCCTCGACCAGCAGCTCAACCAGGCCATGGCCCTGTATCCGGCCGTCACGCTGTGCGAACAATTGCTGTTGCCACTGCTCGATCTCCTCGACCTGCGCTGGCGCAACTATTTCAATGCACGGCTGGAGCAGGTGTTTTTCCACAGCTGGCTGCGCAGCAAGCTGGGCGCCCGGGTCTACCACGACAACCAGTTGCTGCAAGGCCCTGCCATCTTGCTGGCCGAAGACAGCGAACACACCTTCAGCCCCGATTTGTGGTTGTGCGCCTGGCTGTTCACCAGCAACGGCCTGCCGGTCGAAGTGCTGGAGCACACCATCACCGGCGCGCATCTGCAACGCGCCGTCACCATGCTCAAGCCGCGAGCCGTGCTGCTGCACCTGGGGCCACGCATCGATGACAAGGCGCTGCAACGTACCCTGTCCAACCTGCTCGTGCCGACCTTGGTCGGCGGACCGACGCTGGCACTGCATGAAGCCCGCCTGCGTGCCCTCAGGCTACCCAACCTTGCCCTGTTCGATACCCCACAGGCGGCATTGCGTTTGCTGCAAGCCCACGGCCGCCAGCCTGGAGAGATGATCGCACCATGCACCTGACCTGGCTGCGCAGCGACCTGCGCATCGATGACAACACCGCGCTCAGCGCCGCCAGCGAACGCGGCCCGACCCTCGCCCTGTGGCTGGTGAGCCCCGGGCAATGGCTGGCCCACGACGACGCCGCCTGCAAAGTCGACTTCTGGCTGCGCAACCTGCGCGACCTACGCCAGTCGCTGGAGCGACTGAACATCCCCCTGCTGATCCGCAAGATCGACACCTGGGACCAGGCGCCACAGGCCGTACTCGATGTCTGTCGCCAACATCAGGTGCAAAGCGTGCACTGGAACGAAGAGTACGGCATCAACGAGCAACGTCGCGACGACGCCACCCGCATGCTGCTGGAAAAGTCGTCCATCCAGGCCCACAGCCACCTCGACCAGCTGTTGTTCCGCCCTGACACCATCCTTACCCGCAGCGGCGACTATTTCCAGGTGTTCAGCCAGTTCAGGAAGAACTGCCTGGAGCACCTGCACCACAGCCTCCCCGCCTTGGCTCACCGGGTGAAACGTCAGGCACCGTTGCAGGTCAGCAGCGACCCGATCCCTCAGCATGTGGACGGCTTCGAAAAACCTGCGCAAGCACTGCGCGACCACTGGCCGGCCGGCGAAGCCGAAGCGCAGGCGCGGCTGACCCGTTTTCTCGACGAAACCATCGACGACTACCAACAGCTGCGTGACTTGCCTGCCAAGCCCGGCACCAGCCAGCTCTCGGCCTACCTCGCCGCAGGCGTGATCTCGCCGCGCCAGTGCCTGCACGGTGCCCTGGCCAGCAACCGCGGCGAGTTCGACAGCGGCAGCAGCGGTGTGCAAACCTGGATCAACGAACTGCTCTGGCGTGAATTCTACAAACATATCCTGACTGGTTATCCACAGGTCTCGCGTCACCGCGCCTTCCGCGCCCAGACCGAAGCGCTGCCCTGGCGCGACGCACCGGACGACCTCGAAGCCTGGGAACAGGGCCGAACCGGGTTCCCGATCATCGACGCCGCCATGCGCCAAATGCTGGATACAGGGTGGATGCACAACCGCCTGCGCATGATCGTGGCCATGTTCCTCAGCAAGAACCTGTTGATCGACTGGCGCAAGGGCGAGCGGCATTTCATGCGCCACCTGATAGACGGCGACCTGGCCGCCAACAACGGCGGCTGGCAGTGGAGCGCATCCACTGGCACCGACGCAGTGCCCTACTTCCGCATCTTCAACCCGGTTTCACAGTCGCAGCGTTTCGACCCGCAGGGGCGTTTCATTCGGCACTGGCTACCGGAATTGCAGGGGCTGGATGAAAAAGCCATTCATTTCCCCATGAAGTCGGCCGATCTTTTTGCTAGATATTCCTACCACAGTCCAATTGTCGATCTCGACAGAAGTCGTCAGCGCGCACTGGAGGCATTCAAGAACCTCCCGCGCCGGCAGTATCAGAGGGCAGCATCTTGAACAACGCACGCAGTATCTGGGTGACGGGAGCAGGCAACGGACTAGGCCTGGCGTTAGTGGAAGAGTTGCTCGAGCAAGGACATCGGGTAGCTGCAAGCGCCAAGCATGGCGAGGCACTGGATGCCTTGGCTGAGCGCTATGGCAGCCAGCTGCTGCGCGTGCCGTGGCAGCTGCACGAAGAGCATCAGGCGGCCCAGGCCGGCCAGCAGATATGCCATGCCTGGTGCGCACTGGACGGCTTGATCATCAATGCGGGTACCAGCGATTACCTGGCGGACGATGTGGCGGACAGCGAGTTGTTCGAGGCTATCGTCACTGACAACCAATTGGCCGGCGAGCATTGCCTGGCCAGTGCGCTGCCTTTGCTGGCGAAGGGTGACTCGCCGCAGGTGATGGCGGTATTCAACCGTTATTCGGCGCTGCAATTGCATGCACCGACGCAGGTGCCTGCGGGCTGGAACAACATGCCGCAATGGATGCGCGAGCAGCGTCAGGCGTTGAAGGCGCAAGGGGTTGAGCTGACCGTGGTGGGACCGCAGTCTTTGAAAACACCTGTAACACCGGCGCACGCGATACCGGAGGCATGGACGCCGCAGAGTGCGGCAGAAGAGCTGCTGCGGCGGTGGCCGCAGAGGGAGCCCGAGCTTGTACTGGAAGCTCTGGATCTCAATGGCCTGTGGCCTTTGTCACACAAGTAATTGATGTGGTGACCGTAGCGGCCTTATCGCCGGCAAGCCGGCTCCCGCCTCGACCGCATCGGCTTGAAGTCATGCGCATAACCTGTAGGAGCAGCCTTGTGCTGCGAAGAGGACAGTAGGGCAGCAGATGTTCTTCTGCAGTAATGGCTTCTTCGCAGCACAAGGCTGCTCCTACAAGGTGACGAGGTAGCCTGAGTAACGGAGCAAGACAGTTGCTCCCCCAGGTACCTCATAGATCTCAAGCTATGTAAGCCCCCTGTGGGAGCGGATTCACCCGCGAAGAGGCCGGCACAGGAGAGCTCAGAGCGCCATGCGATAATGCAGGGTATAGCTCTCCACCCCATCGTTGGGCTGCTTGATGCCTGCGTTGGAATAGTGAATCGCCCGCACGCCAATCTCGTGGCCACCGGCAAAGCGCAATCCAAAGCCGATACGGTCCTCGAACTGGAATGCCGAACCCAATTCGTTGTCTTCCAACTCGGTGCTGGAAAACGCCGCCACGCCAATCCCCGCCTCGATGTATGGTTTCACCGATTCTCCGGCAAACTCGTAGACGAACACCGGCGCGAACGAGAGGCTATGGTTGCTCGCAGTCTCGTCACCATCCCAATAGGTGTAGGCCCCATCCCAGTACCCTGTCAGGCGACCGACGCTGGTTTGCCACCAGCTCGCGTCCCAATTCGATTGCAGCCCCAACCGGTAGACCATGGTCGAGTCCCCGGTCTGCCCCACCGAAAACGAAACGTCGGCAGCCTGCGCCGCCAGTGAGTGCCCCAGGGTGAAGACGGCAACCGCCGCCAAGCCGAGCAGCTTCTTCATGAGCAACATCCTTCTTTGCTGTTTTTGGTATCCGCCTCATGTCAGGCAAAGCGATAGAAAACGGTAGTGGTACGATAGTTCAGCTTATTTTCACGTTTTTTTCACAATGAAAAGCTATGCACACTTTCCGACTTATGCCACAGCAAAGGTAGGATCTTTCTAAGAGATTGCGGATCGGCACTGGTCCAGAAGCGGGTCTCCCGGGCCGGCCCGTCGGCCAGCAGGTCATCCGCGCCCAGCAGCCGCTGCAGTTGGCGCGCCACTGCGGCACCGGTGTCGATGATGGCAACGTCGGCTGGCACCATTTCGGCCAGCAACGGGCGCAGGAAGGGGTAATGGGTGCATCCAAGGATCAGCGTGTCGCAGCCAGCGGCCAGCAACGGCTGCACATAACCTTGCAGCAACTGGCGCAGCGCCGGGCTGGTAAGGTCGCCGGTCTCGATCAGCTCGACCAGCCCCGGGCAAGGTTGGGTGATGACCTGCACGTCATTGGCAAAGCGGTCGAGCAAGGCGGCGAACTTGGCGCTCTGCAGGGTACCGGTGGTGGCCAGCACACCGACCACGCCCGAGCGCGTGGCGGCGGCAGCGGGCTTTACTGCCGGCTCCATGCCCACCAGCGGCCAGGTCGGGTACAACTCGCGCAGGTCGGCCACCGCCGCCACTGTGGCGGTATTGCAGGCCAGTACCATGGCCTTTGCGCCCTGTTCATGGAAGAACGCAGCAATGCGTCGGAGACGCTCACGGATATAGTCTGGCGACTTTTCGCCGTAAGGTATGTGGCCGCAATCGGCCACGTAAAGCAGCGTCTCGTTGGGCAGCAGGCGCTGGATCTCGGCGAGTACCGACAAGCCGCCGACCCCGGAGTCCATCACGCCGACCGGCGCCGAACGCTCAGCCATCGCGCTTGCCACAGACTGCACAGGCCGGGTCGCGCTTGACCCGCAGTTCGCGGATACGAGTGCCCAAAGCATCGATCAGCAGCAGGCGGCCAACCAGCGGCTCGCCGAACCCGGCCAGCAGCTTCATCGCCTCCAGCGCCTGCAGGCTGCCCACCAGGCCCACCAGCGGGCCGATCACGCCGGCTTCGCTGCAGGTCAGTTCGGCTTCGCTGCCATGGCCGTACAGGCAGTGGTAGCAAGGGCTGTAATCACGCCGTGGGTCGAATACTGACAACTGCCCTTCCAGGCGGATCGCCGCACCGCTGACCAGCGGCTTGCCAGCCGCGACACAGGCGGCGTTGACCGCCTCGCGGGTACCAAAATTGTCAGAGCAGTCCAGCACCAGGTCGACCGCTGCCACAGCGGCCGCCAGCGAGTCCTCGTCCAGAGCCTGGCGATGGGCAACCAGGCTGATTTCCGGGTTGATCGCCTGCAAGCGCTGCAAGGCCGAATCGACCTTGCTCATGCCGACGCTGGAACTGTCGTGGATCACCTGGCGTTGCAGGTTGGTCAGGTCGACGGTGTCGAAGTCGGCCAGGTGCAGCTCACCCACCCCGGCAGCGGCCAGGTACAAGGCGACTGGCGAGCCAAGGCCACCGAGCCCGACGATCAGCGCCTTGCTCTGCTTGAGCCGCAACTGGCCATCGATGTCGATCTGGGCCAGCAATACCTGCCGGCTGTACCGCAGCAGTTCCTGATCACTCAGCATGGCAGGCGCCCCAGGGTAATGCGTTCATGGCCGCCCAGGTCCGTGCGGCTGGCAACCTCGATGAAGCCTTGTTCAGCCAGCAAGGCACGCACCGCCGCTGCCTGATCGTAGCCGTGTTCCAGCAGTAACCAGCCGCCCGGCACCAGGTGCTCCGGGGCCTGGGCAGCGATTACCCGCAGGTCGTCCAGGCCATCGGCACCGGCCACCAGCGCGCTGCTGGGTTCGAAACGTACATCACCGGCGACCAAGTGCGGGTCTGCGGCGGCGATGTAGGGCGGATTGCTGACAATCAGGTCGAAGCGCTCGCCGGCCAGGCTGTCGAACCAGTGGCTGAGCCGTACCTGGGCGTTCGCCAGGCCCAGGCGCTGGCGGTTGCGTTCGGCCAGGGCGGCGGCCTCCTCCACCCGGTCCACTGCAGTTACCTGCCAGGCCGGGCGATCGCTGGCCAGGGCCAGGGCAATCGCGCCGGTGCCGGTGCCCAGGTCAAGGATCTTGGCCGGTGTGGCAGGTTGCAGTTCAAGCGCGGCTTCGACCAGCAGCTCGGTATCCGGCCGCGGGATCAGGGTATGCGGCGCCACCTCCAGGTCGATCTTCCAGAAGCCCTGCAGCCCGAGAATGTAGGCGACCGGCTCGCCGCCACGGCGGCGCTGCAGGTAGCCGGCATAGGTCTCGGCATCTTCGCTGCTGACGATTCGCTCGGGCCAGGTGTGCAGGTAGCTGCGCGACTTGCCGATGGCCGCAGCCAACAGCAGCTCGGCATCCAGCCGTTCGGTGGGCGATTCTGGCAACTGCGCGTTGCGCAGCAGGCTGGCGATGATGGTCATCAGTCCCCCAGGGCGGCCAGTTGATCGGCCTGGTATTCGGCCAGCAGCGGTTCGATCACAGCCTCCACGCCGCCGGCGAGGATGTCGTCCAGCGAGTACAGGGTCAGGTTGATGCGGTGGTCGGTCACCCGGCCCTGTGGATAATTGTACGTACGGATGCGCTCGGAACGGTCACCCGAGCCGACCAGCAGCTTGCGCTCGGTGGCGATGGCGTTCTGCGCGGCGCTGGTCTGCATGTCGTTGAGCTTGGCCGACAGCCAGGACATGGCGCGGGCACGGTTCTTGTGCTGCGAGCGCTCTTCCTGGCACTCGACCACGATACCGGTGGGCAAGTGGGTGATACGGATCGCCGAATCGGTCTTGTTGACGTGCTGGCCGCCAGCACCGGATGCGCGGTAGGTGTCCACGCGCAGGTCGGCCGGGTTGATCTCGATGGCCGCCTGTTCGTCCGGCTCGGGCAGTACTGCCACGGTGCACGCGGAGGTGTGGATACGGCCCTGGGATTCGGTCTCGGGCACGCGCTGTACGCGGTGCGCGCCGGACTCGAACTTGAGCTTGCCGTACACGCTCTCACCTTCGACGCGGGCGATGATTTCCTTGTAGCCGCCGTGCTCGCCTTCGTTCTCGGATAGAATTTCCAGGCGCCAGCCACGCTTTTCGGCGTAGCGCGAATACATGCGAAACAGGTCGCCGGAGAAGATTGCCGCCTCGTCGCCACCGGTGCCGGCACGGATTTCGAGGAACACGTTGCGGCCGTCGTTGAGGTCCTTGGGCAACAGCATGCGTTGCAGTTGCGACTCCAGCGTCAGCAGTTGTTCCTTGGCTTCACGCACTTCTTCCACGGCCATTTCACGCAGGTCCGGGTCACTATCCTTGAGCAGCGCCTGGGCACCTTCGAGGTCGTCCTGGACTTTGCGCCACTCTTTATAAGCAGCGTAGACCGGCTCGACTTCGGCGTACTCACGGGAATAGGCGCGAAAGCGCGTCTGGTCGGAAATGACCTCGGCATCACCGAGCAGTGCGGTGAGTTCTTCGAAGCGGTCCTGGAGGATTTCCAGTTTGTTCAGCAGCGACGCTTTCATTGCGGGGATTTGTCCGTCGAGCCCTCGTTGAGGGCAAAGAGTTCCTGGGCCATGGCCAGCGCATCGAGGCGGCCCTCGGCCGAGAGCCTTTTCAATTGCACGCTGGGCGCGTGCAGGAGTTTGTTGGTCAGCCCCCGGGCCAGTTGGGCCAGTACCTCTTCGGGGTTGCCGCCGTTGGCCAGCAGCCGCTGGGCCTTTTGCAGTTCTTCGTCGCGCAGGCGCTCGCTTTGCTGGCGATAGGCCTTGAGCACATCCACCGCGGCCAGCTCTCGCAGGCGCAGCATGAAGTCTTCAGCCCCCACCGACACCAGCTCTTCGGCGGCCTGGGCCGCGCCCTGGCGACTTTTGAGGTTTTCTGCCACCACATCGTGCAGGTCATCGACAGTGTACAGGTAGACGTCGTCCAGTTCGCCGACTTCGGTTTCTATATCGCGCGGTACGGCAATGTCGACCATGAAAATCGGCTTGTGCCGGCGCTGCTTCAGCGCGCTCTCGACCGCACCCTTGCCAAGGATCGGCAACTGGCTGGCGGTGGAGCTGATGACGATGTCGCTGTTGGCCAGTTCCTGAGGGATGTCGGCCAGCAGAACGGCGTGCGCACCGAACTGCTCGGCCAGGATGCTGGCCCGCTCCAGGGTACGGTTGGCCACGACGATGCGGCGCACGCCCTGCTCATGCAGGTGGCGCGCGACCAGGGTGATGGTTTCGCCGGCACCGATCAGCAGGGCCTGGCTGCGGCCCAGGTCGCTGAAGATCTGCTTGGCCAGGCTGACTGCGGCAAACGCCACCGACACCGGGTTTTCACCGATGGCCGTGTCGGTGCGCACCTGCTTGGCGGCGCTGAAAGTGGCCTGGAACAGGCGCCCGAGCAACGGGCCGACGGTGCCGGCCTCGCGCGCCACCGCGTAGGCGGACTTCATCTGGCCGAGGATCTGCGGCTCGCCGAGCACCAGCGAGTCCAGGCCGGAGGCCACCCGCATCATGTGCTTCACCGCCTCGTGCTCTTCGTGCACGTAGGCGCTGGCGCGCAGCTCGTCCAGGCTGAGGCGGTGGTAGTCGGCGAGCCATTGCAGCACGACATCGGCGGACAGGTGGTCCTGCTCGATGTAGAGCTCGCTACGGTTGCAGGTCGACAGAATCGCCGCTTCGCGGCTGGATGTCAGTCGGCAGAGCTGCTGCAGGGCGTCTACCAGCTGCTCTGGGGTAAACGCCACGCGCTCGCGTACGTCTACCGAGGCAGTCTTATGGTTGATACCAAGTGCAAGAAAGGCCATGCAAGGTCGCTGGTTGTGACGGGAAGCCGATAATTGTCCTCTTTCGCAGGTTTCAGGACAACCACCGTTCGCTATTGCGCTGATAGTCGTGCGGCTATCGCCGGCTCCAGGCCAGCATCAGCGGCAACTTCAGCTCACACTCCCGCTTTTGATCTGGCTTTTGATCTTGATCTTGATCTTCGCGCGCTTAGAAGCAAGAGCAAGAGCAATAGCGATAATTCTGTGTTATGGGCGCCGTGGCAGGCTCTGCGGCGAACCGCGCGGGCACAGCGCGGTCTGCATAAGCGAAGCGCAGCTTCATACCTTCGCAGGTGGGTTTGCCCACGCGCTTGTGTCATCATGCTCCGACCGCCGGTGAGTCCTCTTAAAGCCTTCTATGAACAAACCATACGCATTGCTGCTTGCCTTCGCCCTGCTCCAGGGCTGCCAGAGCCTGGCCCCGCAAAAGGCCGAGCCTCCCGTCGCCGAGGCCGGCAAGAGCGAGGCGGAAAAGCCCGTGGTGTATGGCTCGTTCAAGCAGGACACGCTCTATAGCCTGCTGGTGGCGGAGCTGGCCGGCCAGCGCAACCGCTTCGACATCGCCTTGGCCAACTACACCGACCAGGCTGCGAAAACCCAGGACCCGGGGGTTTCCGAACGCGCCTACCGCATTGCCGAATACCTCGGTGCCGACGAACCGGCACTGGACAACGCCCTGGTCTGGGCCCGCAACGACCCGCAGAACCTCGACGCCCAGCGCGCCGCCGCCATCCAGCTTGCCCGCGCCGGCCGCTATGACGACTCCATGACATACATGGAAAAGGTACTGCAGGGCCAGGGCGACACCCATTTCGATTTCCTCGCCCTGTCCGCCGCAGAAACCGACCAGAGCACCCGCGACGGCCTGCTCCAAAGCTTCGAACGCCTGCTGGTGAAGTACCCGGACAACAACCAGCTGGTGTTCGGCAAGGCCCTGCTGCTGAACCAGGACGGCAAGGCCGAAGAAGCCTTGGAACTGCTCGAGTCGCACCCACCACAAAACGGCGAAGTCGCCCCGATCCTGCTGCGCGCGCGCCTGCTGCAAGCCCTGAACCGTGGCCCGGAGGCCCTTCCACTGCTGCGCGGGGCGATTCGCGACAACCCGGACGACAAGCGCCTGCGTCTGACCTACGCCCGCACCCTGGTCGAACAGGACCGCATCGCCGATGCCAAGGGCGAGTTCCTCAGCCTGGTCCAGCAATACCCCGAGGACGACGAACTGCGCTATTCGCTGGCCTTGGTGTGCCTTGAAAACAAGGACTGGGATGAAGCCGAGGGCTACCTGCAGGAGCTGATCGAACGCGACAGCAACGTCGACGCCGCGCACCTGAACCTGGGCCGCATCCGCGAGGAGCGCCACGACCCCGCAGGCGCCCTGCGTGAATACGCCCTGGTCGGCCCGGGCCCCGACTACCTGCCGGCGCAACTGCGCCAGGCCGACATCCTGATCGCCAACGGCCGTGGTACCGAAGCCTCACGCCTGCTCGCCGATGCCCGCGAAGCCCAGCCGGACTACGCCATCCAGCTGTTCCTGATCGAATCGGAAAGCTACAGCAACAACAACAAGGACGCCCAGGCCAGCCAGGTGCTGCAGCAAGCCATCCAGCGCTACCCGGACGACCTCAACCTGCTGTACACCCGCGCCATGCTGGCCGAAAAGCGTGATGACCTGCCGCAGATGGAAAAAGACCTGCGTGCCATCATCGCGCGCGAACCGGAAAACGCAATGGCCCTGAACGCGCTCGGCTACACCCTGGCCGACCGCACCACCCGTTACAGCGAAGCCAGGGCGCTGATCGAAAAGGCTCATCAGCTGACCCCGGACGACCCGGCGGTGCTCGACAGCATGGGCTGGGTCAATTACCGCCAGGGCAAGCTCGACGAGGCTGAAACCTACCTGCGCAAGGCCTTTGCCAGCTTCCCCGACCACGAAGTAGCCGCCCATCTGGGCGAAGTGCTATGGGCCAACGGCAAGCGCCGCGAAGCCCGCCAGGTCTGGGCCAAGGGCTTCGAAGCCCAGGCCGACAGCCCCATCCTGCGCAAGACCATCCTGCGCCTGACCGGATCCGAGACTCTCTAACGCCATGTTCCTGCGCCATTGCATTACCTTCACCCTGATCGCCCTGCTGGCCGGCTGCGCCGGCTTCGGTAGCCGCGAGGCCCTGCAGGGCCACGGCGACCCGCAGCAGTGGCGCGCCCATAAAGAGCAGCTGAGCAGCCTCGATGGCTGGCAGATCAACGGCAAGGTCGGTATCCGCGCCCCGCGCGACTCCGGCAGCGGCACACTGTTCTGGCTGCAACGCCAGGACTACTACGACATTCGCCTGGCCGGCCCGTTGGGCCGTGGCGCCGCACGCCTGACCGGCCGCCCCGGCGGCGTGGTACTGGAAGTGGCCAACCAGGGCCGCTACGAGGCCCCCAGCCCCGAAGCACTGCTGGAAGAACAGCTGGGCTGGCAGTTGCCGGTCTCGCACCTGGTCTGGTGGGTACGCGGCCTGCCCGCCCCCGACAGCAAGAGCAAGCTGACCCTGGACGGCGATAGCCGCCTGGCTAGCCTCGACCAGGATGGCTGGCAGGTGCAGTACCTGAGCTACACCGAACAGAACGGCTACTGGCTGCCCGAGCGGCTGAAGCTGCACGGCAAGGACCTCGACGTGACCCTGGTGGTCAAGGACTGGCAGCCGCGCCAGCTGGGGCACTGATACATGCAAACCCTTACCCTGCCCGCCCCGGCCAAGCTCAACCTGTGGCTGCACATCATCGGCCGCCGCGCGGACGGCTATCACGAGCTGGAAACCGTGTTCCAGTTTCTCGATCACGGCGACGAACTGAGCTTTGCCGTGCGTGACGACGGTGTGATCCGCCTGCATACCGAGGTCGAGGCGGTGCCGCACGACAGCAACCTGATCGTGCGTGCCGCGCGCAAGCTGCAGGAACAATCCGGCACGACGATGGGCGCCGACATCTGGCTGAGCAAGGTGCTACCCA
The DNA here is from genome assembly GCF_002113295.1 of Pseudomonas sp. B10(2017). NCBI lineage: Bacteria > Pseudomonadati > Pseudomonadota > Gammaproteobacteria > Pseudomonadales > Pseudomonadaceae > Pseudomonas > Pseudomonas sp. B10(2017). Next base: position 69,530 of record NZ_NEJU01000021.1, on the reverse strand, counting down.
TGGGCGGCGGCATCGGCGGTGGCAGTTCGGATGCCGCCACTACCCTGTTGGCCCTCGCCCACCTGTGGCAACTGGACTGGGACGAAGACCGCCTGGCCACACTGGGCCTGAGCCTGGGCGCCGACGTACCGGTATTCGTGCGCGGCCACGCGGCGTTCGCCCAGGGCGTGGGTGAACAACTGACCCCGGTCGACCCGGACGAGCCGTGGTATGTCGTGCTGGTGCCGCAAGTGTCTGTCAGCACAGTAGAAATTTTTTCACATCCACAGTTGACACGTGATTCACTCCCCCTTAAGATGCGCCCCGTTCCCGAGGGAAACAGTCGAAATGACTGCCAACCGGTGGTAGAGCAGAGTTACCCGGAAGTTCGCAATGCGTTGAATTCACTGGGTAAATTCACTGAGGCTCGACTGACCGGTACTGGAAGTTGTGTGTTTGGGGCCTTCCCAAGCAAAGCCGAAGCTGATAAAGTTCTGGCCCTTCTTTCAGCGACCCAAACAGGGTTTGTGGCGAAAGGAAGCAACGTTTCGATGTTGCATCGCAAGCTGCAAAGTCTGGTCAAGAAGTCGAGCGCATAAGCGTTCGCAGCAACAGATACAGGGGCGTCGCCAAGCGGTAAGGCAGCAGGTTTTGATCCTGCCATGCGTTGGTTCGAATCCAGCCGCCCCTGCCATTTTCCTTATACTCATCCAGGTTACCCTCAGCCTTCAGGTACTGCGCGTGTCCAAGATGATGGTCTTTACGGGGAATGCCAACCCCGATCTGGCTCGGCGTGTCGTACGTCAGCTGCATATCCCTCTCGGTGACGTCTCTGTCGGTAAATTCTCCGACGGCGAGATCAGCACTGAGATCAATGAGAATGTCCGCGGTAAAGACGTCTTCATTATTCAGCCGACCTGCGCCCCGACCAACGATAACCTGATGGAACTGGTAGTGATGGCCGACGCCTTCCGCCGCTCCTCAGCATCCCGAATCACCGCCGTGATTCCTTACTTCGGATACGCCCGCCAGGACCGCCGTCCGCGTTCGGCACGTGTAGCCATCAGCGCCAAAGTCGTCGCTGACATGCTCACTGTCGTAGGTATCGACCGTGTACTCACCGTCGACCTGCACGCTGACCAGATCCAGGGTTTCTTCGATATCCCGGTCGACAACATCTACGGCTCGCCCGTACTGGTCGACGATATCGAGGACCAGCGTTTCGAGAACCTGATGATCGTCTCCCCGGACATCGGTGGTGTCGTGCGCGCACGTGCCGTCGCCAAGTCCCTGGGCGTCGACCTGGGTATCATCGACAAGCGCCGCGAGAAGGCTAACCACTCCGAGGTCATGCATATCATCGGCGACGTCGAAGGGCGCACCTGCATCCTGGTAGACGACATGGTCGACACCGCCGGCACCCTGTGCCACGCGGCCAAAGCCCTGAAAGAACACGGCGCTGCAAAGGTTTACGCCTACTGCACGCACCCTGTCCTGTCGGGCCGCGCGATCGAGAACATCGAGAAGTCGGTACTGGACGAGCTGGTGGTGACCAACACCGTTCCGCTGTCCGCCGCTGCTCAAGCCTGTGACCGTATCCGCCAGCTGGATATCGCACCGGTTGTCGCTGAAGCGGTCCGCCGCATCAGCAACGAAGAATCGATCAGCGCGATGTTCCGCTAAGCGGAACACACGCTGACGAAAAGCGCCCCGCCCCAACACTGGTTGTTGGGGCGGGGCTTTTTTGCCATCCCCGTTGGCGCTGGTCGCAAACGCCCTCGGGGGGCTATTTTGGAGAAACAAAATGACCGAATTCACTCTGAACGCCCAAGCGCGTACTGACCTGGGGAAAGGTGCGAGCCGCCGCCTGCGTCACTCCGCGAACATCCCAGCCGTTGTCTACGGTGGTAACCAGGACGCCCAGTCCCTGACCATCCTGGCCAAGGAAATCACCAAACTGTTCGAAAACGAGGCTGCCTTCAGCCACGTTCTGGAACTGAACGTCGACGGCGCCAAGCAAAACGTCGTGGTCAAGGCTCTGCAGCGCCACCCGGCAAAAGGTTTCATCATGCACGCCGACTTCGTTCGCGTCGTTGCTGGCCAGAAACTGACCGCCAAGGTACCGGTTCACTTCATCAACGAAGAAGCCCCGGTCAAGAAAGGCGGCGAGATCTCCCACGTAGAAGCCGAGATCGAAGTTTCCTGCGAAGCCAAAGACCTGCCTGAGTTCATCGAAGTCGACCTGGCCAACGCTGAAATCGGCACCATCATCCACCTGTCGGACCTGAAAGCTCCGAAAGGCGTAGAGTTCGTAGCTCTGGCCCACGGTGATGACAAAGCTGTTGCCAACGTTCACGCTCCACGCGTTGCTCCAGAAGCAGAAGGCGCTGCCGAGTAATCCACTCGCACGCCGGCGTTGATCGGGTTACAGTGCCGCGCGCCCTGTAACCCACCAACTCCAAGGAAGAGCCCCTGACGTGACCGCCATCCAGTTGATCGTCGGCCTGGGTAACCCCGGCCCCGAATACGAACAGACCCGGCATAACGCAGGGGCTCTTTTCGTTGAACGCATTGCCAGCGCCCAGCGCGTCTCGTTGACCGCTGACCGCAAGTATTTCGGCCTGACGGCTAAGTTCAGCCATCAGGGCAACGACGTTCGTCTGCTCATCCCCACCACCTACATGAACCGTAGCGGCCAGTCCGTGGCGGCCTTGGCCAATTTCTTCCGCATCAAGCCGGAAGCGATCCTGGTGGCGCATGACGAACTCGACCTGCCCCCAGGCGTCGCCAAGCTCAAGCGCGGCGGTGGCCATGGTGGGCACAACGGCCTGCGCGACATCATCGCGCAGCTCGGCAACCAGAACGACTTCCACCGCCTGCGGCTTGGCATCGGCCACCCGGGCGACGCCAAACTGGTCTCCAACTTCGTCCTGGGCCGCGCGCCGCGCGCCGAGCAGGAGAAGCTCGACGCCAGCATCGATTTTGCCCTCGGCGTGCTGCCGGACGTGCTTGCCGGCGACTTCGCCAAGGCGATGCGCGAGCTGCACAGCCAGAAGGCCTGATTTCCTTTAGAGAGGGGAATACCCATGGGTTTCAATTGCGGCATCGTCGGCCTGCCCAACGTCGGCAAGTCCACCCTGTTCAACGCCCTGACCAAGTCTGGCATCGCGGCGGAGAACTTTCCCTTCTGCACCATCGAGCCAAACAGCGGCATCGTGCCGATGCCCGATGCGCGCTTGAATGCCTTGGCTGAGATCGTCAAGCCAAACCGCATCCTGCCGACCACCATGGAGTTCGTCGACATCGCCGGCCTGGTGGCTGGTGCCTCGAAAGGCGAAGGCCTGGGCAACAAGTTCCTCGCCAACATCCGCGAGACCGACGCCATTGCCCACGTGGTGCGCTGCTTCGAAGACGAGAACGTGATCCACGTTTCCAACAGCGTCGACCCCAAGCGTGACATCGAGATCATCGACCTCGAACTGATCTTCGCTGACCTCGACAGCTGCGAGAAGCAGCTGCAGAAGGTTGCCCGCAACGCCAAGGGCGGCGACAAGGAAGCCCTGGCGCAGAAGGCCATCCTCGAGCAATTGATCCCGCATTTCACCGAAGGCAAGCCTGCGCGCAGCCTGATGAAGAACATGAGCGCCGAAGACAAGGCGGTCATCCGCGGCTTCCACCTGCTGACCAGCAAGCCGGTCATGTACATCGCCAACGTGGCCGAAGACGGCTTCGACAACAACCCGCACCTGGACGTGGTCAAGGCCATCGCCGAGGAAGAAGGCGCGGTGGTTGTGCCGGTGTGCAACAAGATCGAAGCGGAAATCGCCGAGCTGGAAGATGGCGAAGAGAAGGACATGTTCCTCGAGGCCCTGGGCCTGGAAGAGCCTGGCCTGAACCGCGTTATCCGCGCTGGTTACGAGCTGCTGAACCTGCAGACCTACTTCACTGCCGGCGTGCAGGAAGTACGCGCCTGGACCGTGCGCGTCGGTGCCACTGCACCACAAGCCGCTGGCGTGATCCACACCGACTTCGAAAAAGGCTTCATCCGCGCTGAAGTGGTGGCCTATGACGACTTCATCCAGTTCAAGGGTGAGAGCGGTGCCAAGGAAGCCGGTAAATGGCGTTTGGAAGGCAAGGACTACATCGTCAAGGACGGTGACGTGATGCACTTCCGCTTCAACGTCTAAGCGCCAGACTGCAGTACCCGCAAACCCCTTGAGGCCAACGCCTCAAGGGGTTTTGTTTTTTCTGGCATCTGGCAAGCGGCACGCGCCCCCTGTGGGAGCGGCTTTAGCCGCGAAGAATCCAACGCAGTGGATGGCACCGGCTGCGCCGGTGCTCGCGGGCATGCCCGCTCCTACAGGTACCGCGCATTTTCTGGACATCGCATCAAACCTGCAGGAGCGGCCTTGTGTCGCGATAGGGCCGCAAAGCGGCCCCGAAATTCAGCATCTAAGCTGTGATTCAGCACCCTCCCCTGGACGCACGCCCATGCCTGAAAAACCTCGCCTCGACTGGCAACGCTGGTTACCCGGCCTGGTCACCCTGCTTCATTACCAACCCGCCTGGCTGCCCAAAGACATCGCCGCAGGCCTGGTGCTCACCACCATGCTGGTGCCGGTGGGCATCGCCTATGCCGAAGCGTCTGGCGTACCCGGCATCTACGGCCTGTACGCCACCATCATCCCGCTGCTGGCCTATGCACTGTTCGGCCCCAGCCGCATCCTGGTGCTAGGCCCGGATTCGGCGCTGGCCGCGCCGATCCTGGCGGTGGTGGTGCAGTACGCCGCCAGCGACCCGCAACGGGCAATCGCCATCGCCAGCATGATGGCCCTGGTGGCCGGGGCGTTCTGCGTGATCGCCGGTTTGCTGCGCCTGGGCTTCATCACAGAGTTGCTGTCCAAGCCGATCCGCTATGGCTACATGAACGGCATCGCCCTCACGGTGCTGATCAGCCAGTTGCGCAAACTGTTCGGCCTGTCGGTCGACAGCCAGGGCCCGCTGCGAGATACCTGGAACCTGATCCAGGCCTTGCTCGCTGGCCAGGGCCATTGGCCAAGCTTCGTGGTCGGCGGCGGTAGCCTGGCGCTGATCCTGCTGCTCAAGCCGTTCAAGCGCCTGCCGGGCATTCTCATTGCTGTGGTGCTGGCCACGCTGGCGGTGAGCCTGCTGGGGCTCGACCAGCAAGGCGTTAAAGTACTCGGCGAACTGCCCCAGGGGCTGCCCAGCTTCGTGTTCCCCTGGGTCAGCGATATCGACCTGGTGGAGGTGCTGCTCGGCGGCATCGCGGTGGCACTGGTGTCGTTCGCCGATACCAGCGTGCTGTCACGTTCCTACGCCGCGCGCATGAAGACCCCGGTCAACCCCAACCAGGAAATGTTCGGCCTGGGCGTGGCCAACCTGGCCTCGGGGCTGTTCCAGGGCATCCCCATCAGCAGCAGCTCGTCACGCACCCCCGTGGCCGAAGCGGCCGGCTCGCAGACCCAGCTCACCGGCATCATCGGCGCGCTGGCGGTGACGGTGTTGCTGCTGGTGGCGCCCAACCTGATGCAACACCTGCCCAACAGCGCCCTGGCGGCGGTGGTGATTGCCGCAGCGTTGGGCCTGTTCGAGTTCGCCGACCTCAAGCGCATCTTCCGCATGCAGCAATGGGAGTTCTGGCTGTCGTTCACCTGCTTCGTCGGTGTAGCGGTATTCGGGGCCATTCCCGGTATCTGCATTGCCGTGGCGATATCGGTGATCGAGTTCCTGTGGGACGGCTGGCGGCCGCATCATGCAGTGCTGGGACGGGTGGATGGCACCCGCGGTTACCATGATGTGCAGCGTTATCCACAGGCCCGACGCATTCCGGGGCTGGTGCTGCTGCGTTGGGATGCGCCGCTGTTCTTTGCCAATGCCGAGCAGTTCCAGGGCACGGTGATGGCGGCGGTAGATGCATCGCCTACCCCGGTACAACGGCTGGTGATCGCGGCAGAGCCGGTGACCAGCATCGATATCACCTCGGCGGACATGCTCGCCGAACTGGACCGGGCACTGGAGGCCCGGGGGGTGGAGTTGCAGTTTGCCGAAATGAAGGACCCGGTAAAGGACAAGATGCGGCAGTTCGAGTTGTTCGAGCATATGGGAGAGTCGGCGTTTCATCCCACTGTTGGGGCAGCGGTGGATGCCTACCTGGAAGAGAGTGGGGTTGACTGGAAGCCCTAGGTTTTCCCTGCTGGCCTCTTCGCGGGCACGCCCGCTCCCACAGGTACAACGACAACCTTGAAGTTTGTGCGATCCCTGTGGGAGCGGGCGTGCCCGCGAAGAGGCCAGTACAGAAGAGCTAAACAGTCCGAACCCGCCGCCGATCAATCCATATGAGCATGGCGCTAGCGTACACCGACACCGCCAGAAACAGCGCCATGCGCACGGCAAAGGCGCGGTACACATCCTGCCCGCCCGCGCTGTCCTGCACCGACTGCCCCAGCAAGATCAGCATGGTCGTCAGGCAACTCACCCAATAAGCCGGGCTTTGCCTGGTATCAACCGCACGGTAGAGCCTGCGCCCCTGCCAAAGGACGAAAAGCAGCACCCACAGGAAAAACATCCACAGGTGCACGAACAGGCTCAACGCGCCCCACGTCAGTATCGCCAGCAACCCGGCCAGCAAGGTCGAGCCGATCAGCTCGCGGCTGGCATGCCGCGCGCGGGTCTCGCCGGCCTGCTGCCCCAGGCTCACTGCCTTCATGATCAGCGGCATGTACTGGTCCGGGGCAATCAGCGCTAGCAAAAAGGCCGGCATGACGATCAGCGTGGCACGCAAGGCGACCCAGCTCACCTGATCACTGTCGAGCAGAGGCGGTGCCGGTTGCGCCAGCGCATCAGCCGGCTCTGGAAACAGCACATGCGCTGCCGCGGTACCCAGCACCGCCAGCAGCATGCCTTTGGCCAGCGCTTCGACCACAGATAGTGCCAGGCTGAAGTCGCTGGTGCCGGCGGCAGCGATCATGGTCAGGCCGATCACCAGCAAATTGGCCAGCAGGCCGTTGCCCCCTTTCAGCGCATAACGCAAGGTCAGGAAGACCCCTACCCCTACCAGCAACACTCCACTCACCGGGGCATGGCGCAGCAGCGGAATCAGCAGCAGCCCGCTGCCGCAAGCAAGCAGCACCAGCACCGCCAGAGCCGGTGCCGCACGCAGGGGCAAAGGCTGGCTGCGCATGGCCAGCAACAGCACCGCGAACACCGGCGCCAGAATCGGCACCGGCAGGCCGATGCCGAAACTCACCGCCACGCACAGCGCCACGCCCCAGGCCAGGCGCAGGGCGCGCAGGCGGCGCAGCTCAATAGGCATACGACAGCCAGCTCATCAGCCACATGAACAGCCGGCCCAGCAGGTTCAATGGGTTGCCCTCGCTTGGCAGGGCCATGACTTCGGCCTGGCCGCCGACCCGCAATCCGCTCTTGTCCTGCAACTGGTCACGCTCCAGTTCGACGATCACCGGGAAGCGCTGCGCAGAGCGCAGCCACTCGCGGCTGTTCTGCACTGTCGGCAACGTGCCCGGCGGGGTACTCTGGCCCACGCTCACGCCGTAGCCGATGCTGCGAATGCGCCCCTTCAACACCGTGCCGGGCAGCGCATCGAGCACTACCAGCACCGGGGTTTCAGGGCGCAGCCGACCGAGGTTGTTCTCGGTCATGTCGGCACTTATCCACACGTCATGGATGGCGATCAGGGTCATCATCGGGCTGCCGGCGCCGACGTAGTGGCCAACGTCAGTGCGCAGGTCCGTGATCAGCCCGTTTGCATCGGCGCGTACAACGGTGCGCGCCAGGTCCAGCCGGGCTTTTTCCACATTGGCCGCCGCACTGCGCAGTTGGGCGTTGTCGTCCTGCGCCCCGCCCTGCTGCTCACGGGCCCGCTCCACTTCGGCACGGGCTGCCGCCACCTGGCTGATGGCCTGGTCGCGGCTGGCCTGGGCGCCCTCAAGGCGGCGCACCGAAACCGTGCCCGGGTCCTCATCGATCAGGCGCTTGAGCCGCTCGGCGTCCTGCCGCGCCTTGCGCTCGTTGGCCTGGGCCGCCACCAGCGCCGCCTGGGCCGAGTCGATGCCAGCGGTGTGGGCGCCGATCTGCCGGCGTACCGCGTCCAGGTCGGCTTCGGCGCGGGCCAGGGCGATGCGGTACTGTTCCTGGTCCAGTTCGAACAGCACATCGCCCTTGCGTACTTCCTGGTTGTTGCCTACCGCCACACGCTTCACCTGCCCGGCCACCTCGGCACTCACCGGCACCACGTAAGCCTGCAGGCGGGCCTGCTGGGTATAAGGCGTGAAACGGTCGGCCAGCAGGTACCACAGCAGGCTCACGGCAATCAGCAGCAGCACCCAGCGCATGCCGCGATCGGCGGCTGGCGGGGGGGGCGTCGGCATGGCGTCGCTCATTTCGTTTCACCTTGTGCATGTGCGCTGGGGGGTGGCTCGTCGAGCAGTTCGCCCCAGTCGGTGCGTTGCTGCATCTGCTTGCGGGTGGCCGGGTCGATCGGTGCGCGACTGGCGTCCCAGCCGCCGCCGAGCGCCTTGTACAACGTCACCAGGCTGCTGACGGCATTGCCCCGGCTGACCAGGTAGCCGTCCTGTTGCTGCAACAGCAGTTGCTGGGCGTCGAGCACGCGCTGGAAGTCGGCAAAGCCTTCGCGGTACTGCGAGCGGGCCAGGTTCAGCGAGCGCTGCGCGGCCTGCGAGGCCTGGTCGCGGATGCTTGCGCTCTGCAACGAACGCACCAGCCCGCTGGCGGCATCGTCGGCCTCGCGGGCGGCTTCGCGCACGCCCTGGTGATACAGCTCGATCAGCTGCTGCAAGCGGGCATCTTCCACGCGCACGGCGTTCTTGCGCCGGCCGTAGTCGAACGGGTTCCAGATCAGGCTGGGCCCGGCGGCGATGTCGAATGTGTCGGGCAGGTGATTGGCCGTGACGAAGCTCCAGCCGATGCTGCCCAGCAGGCTCAGCTGTGGATAAAGGTCGGCCTCGGCCACCCCGACCAGCGCCGACTGCGCCGCCACCGCCTGCTCGGCGGCGCGGATGTCCGGGCGACGCTGCAGCAGGCTGGCGGGCACGCCCTGCAGCACGGCACGGTCCGGCAACGGCAACTGGCCGTGGCCGGCATCCAGCTGTGGCAGCGGCCCGGGCGGCCGGCCCAATAGCGAGCACAGCACATTGCGCAGGGCATTGAGCTGGTTCTGGAACTCGGGGATGGTGGCCTGAGTAGCCAGGTACTGGGTGCGCGCCTGTTGCCAGTCGAGTTCGTCGTTTTCGCCATGACGGAACAGCCGCTCGGTTATCTCCAGGCTACGCGCCTGGCGGCGGGCGTTTTCTTCGGCGATATCCAGCCGCGCCTCGGCGGTGCGCAGGGCAAAGTAGGTGTCAGCCACCTGCGCACGCAACAGCAGCATTGCATCGGCGTAATTGGCCTGTGAGGCGAAGTAGGCGGCGTCGGCGCTTTCGATGGCGCGGCTGAAGCGCCCCCAGAAGTCGATTTCCCAGCCGATGTCGAAGCCCGCGCTGGATTGCCAGAACACCGAATCGCGGGCGGTGGAAGTGCCGGACTGGTCCTGTTTCAGGTACAGGCTCTGGGCGCGCAGCTGCTGCAGCTGTGGATAACGCCCGGTCTGCACGATGGCCAACTGGGCGCGGGCTTCGGCAATGCGCAAGCCGGCCACGCGCAGGTTGCTGTTGTTGGCATCGGCCTCGGTGATCAAGGCGTCCAGGGCCGGGTCGGCGAACACGGCCCACCACTGGCGCAGGTCGGGCGCCGTGGCCTGCTGCCCGGCCTGCTCCAGCAGCGGGGTGTTCCAGGTGCTCAGCCACGGGTCTTGGGGCGGCTGGAAATCGGGACCGACCTGGGTACAGCCCACCAACGTGGCAGCCAGGCTCAGTGCACAACCACAGAGGCGTCCGGGCATGGCAGGCCCTGGCTCACGCCGACGGCTCGACGGGGTTTTCCGGCACCTGCAGCGCCACCCATTGCCAGAACAGCACATAGGTAACGCCAAGGATAACCGGGCCGAGGAACAGGCCGATGATGCCTTTGACCACCATGCCGCCCAGCGCCCCGATCAGCACCACCGGCATCGGCACGTCCACCCCGCGCCCCAGCAGCAGCGGCTTGAGCACGTTGTCGGCAAGCCCGGCGACGAAGGTATAGATGGCGAAGATGATGGTCGCCACGGTAAAACCTTCGACATTGAATACGTAGATTATCACCGGCACCGTGATCAACGTGGCCGGTGCCTGGGCAATCCCCAGCATGAGGATGACGATGGCCAGCATCCCGGCCCCCGGCACCCCTTTGATGACAAAGCCGACACCGATCAGCAGCATCTGGATGAATGCGATGCCGATCACACCCTGAGCCACCGCGCGAATGGTGGCGGTGCACAGTTTGGCCAGTGGCTTGCCGCGCTCCTCGCCCGACACCCGCATGGCTATACGCTGCGCCGCGATTTCGCCGCGGTCACCGAACGCCATGATGATGCCCGAGACGATGATCGCCGCAATGAACAACAGGAACGCGCCGCCCGCGCTGGCCGCCGCCCCCAGCACCGTGCGCCCGGCACCCTTGAGCTGGGGCATCCACTGGTTCAGCACGCCGGCCATGTTTTCCGAGGCTGCCAGCCACAGGGCATGCACCTTCGGCCCGATCAGCGGCCAGGCAGCCACCGAATCGGGGGGGGCCGGCACGGTCCAGGCTCCGCTCTTGAGCAGCGTCACCAGGCTGTCTACCGACTCGCCGATGGACATCACAACCAGGTAGATCGGCACCAGCAGCACGACCAGTACCAGCAGAACGACCAGCGTCGCCGAAAGCCCGTCCTTGAGCCCTGTGCGGCGCTGGATGCGGCAATATAACGGGTACAAGGTCACCGCCAGGATCACCGACCACAGCATCAGCTCCAGAAACGGCTGGAACGTCTGGAAGGCGAAAACCACCAGCGCAGCCACCAGGCCGGCTTTGATGAGCACATCGAGCAAGCCCCGCGACAGGCGGCTGTCCAGCTTGATACCCGGTTGCATGCTTCACCTCCGAACTCCAGGTGCGCCATGTGGCGCGATTCAGTGGCCCGCTTCAGGGGTTGCCTGCGAGGGGCTGTCGTCACGCAACTGCCGCGCCAGCGCCATCATTACCAATGGCACTACCGCCATCGACAAGGTGATGGCCAGCACCAGCAGGTCATGCACCTGCTGCGCCAGCACCTGATGGTCCAGCGCCAGCTTGAACACCACGAAGGCAAACTCGCCACCAGACGCCAGCACCACACCCAGGCACAACGCCTGGGCCTGGTTGAGCCCACCCGCCATGCGGCCCAGGCCATATAGCAGCGGCAACTTGATGACCACCAGCAGCAGGGTCAGCCCCAGCACCACCAACGGCATACCGAACAGCAGGCGCAGGTCGGCGCTCATCCCCACGCCAACGAAGAAGAGCCCCAGCAGCAAACCCTTGATGGGCTCGATCTGGGTTTCCAGTTCGTGGCGGAAAGGCGACTCGGCCATCAATACACCCGCCAGAAATGCCCCCAGCGCCATCGACACACCCACGTGCTCCATCACCCAGGCGGTGCCCAGCACCACCAGCAAGGCGGTAGCGGTCGACAGCTCGGGCAGGCCCGAACCGACTGTCCACTTGAAGACAGGAGTCAACAGGTAGCGGCCAAAGATGATCAGCACACCTATGCCAACCACCACCGCCAGCACCGGCCAGGCACCTTCGTCGGCGGTGCTGACATCACCGCCGAGCAGCGGCACCACGGCAATCAACGGGATCGCGGCAATGTCCTGGAACAGCAGGATCGCCACGGCCAGGCGGCCGTGTGGCTTGCCCAGGTCCTTGCGCTCGGCCAGTACCTGCAGGCCAAACGCGGTGGACGACAGCGCGAGGCCCAGGCCCAGCACGATGGCAGCCGGCTTCGACTGGCCGAACAGCCAGTACGCCAGCAGGCCAAGCACCACAGCGCTCAGGCCCACTTGTAGCGAGCCGACGCCAAACAGCGCCCGGCGCATGCTCCACAAACGCCGTGGCGACAGCTCCAGGCCGATGACGAACAGCAGCATCACCACACCCATCTCCGACAGGCGTGCCACGTTATCCGGGTTGTTCAGCAAGCCAAATACCGATGGCCCTATCAGGATGCCCGCCAGCAGATAGCCGGGCACCGCCCCCATTTTCAAACGCTGCGCCAGCGGTACAAGAAGCACCACGGCCAGCAGGAACACCACCGTCGCCTGCAACAGGCTGCCGTCATGTGGCATAGGCTCGCACCCTCGCTGATCCCCGCGGGGAAAGATCAGAAACGCTCTTCGACGACTTTGAATGGGTAGTTGACCGCCTTGTATTTGCCGATCTTGCCGCGCTTGGGCAATTTCACCTGCCCGTCGCGGGTGATGTCCTTGTAGGGGATGCGCGTCAGCAGATGGCTGATGATGTTCAGCCGGGCACGGCGCTTGTCGTTGGAATGGGCCATGAACCACGGCGCCCAGGACGAATCGGAGGCGGCGAACATGTCGTCGCGGGCCCGGGTGTATTCATCCCAGCGGGTGTACGACTTGAGGTCCATCGGCGACAGCTTCCACAGCTTGCGGCCATCGTTGATGCGGTCCTGCAGGCGGCGGGTCTGCTCTTCGGCGCTGACCTCCAGCCAGTACTTGATGAGGATGATCCCCGACTCGACCATCATCTTTTCGAACAGCGGCACCACGGTGAGAAACTTGCTGCTCTGTTCTTCGCTGCAGAAGCCCATCACCCGCTCGACACCGGCGCGGTTGTACCAGCTGCGGTCGAAGATCACTACCTCGCCTGCGGCAGGCAGGTGGCCCAGGTAGCGTTGCACATACATCTGGGTCTTTTCCCGCTCGGTCGGTGCCGGCAGCGCCACCACGCGGAATACTCGCGGGCTGACGCGCTCGGTAATGGCCTTTATGGTACCGCCCTTGCCGGCGCCATCGCGGCCCTCGAAGACAATGCACACCTTCAGGCCCTTGGCCACCACCCACTCCTGCAGCTTCACCAGTTCCACATGCAGCTGCTTGAGTTCCTTCTCGTACGCCTTGCCGCCCAGTTTCTCCGGCTGGTCCTTGGGGTCTTTCTTCCTGGACGACTTCGACATGGCACTCTCCTGAGGGCGAATGAAGAGTCAGTATGGTCGATCCATGGCAGTTTGCCGCTTCGCTTGTGGATTTCGCTGGCTTGCTTCTATCTCATTGATTCTGCGGGTGCTTATGGGTGTTCCAGGGAGGGTGTGGGAGCGGGTTTACCCGCGAATGCGTCATTGAAGCTACCGACGCATTCGCGGGTGAACCCGCTCCCACAGGGTATGCGATGCCTTCGTGGCCAGATTACTTGGCCAGTTTGTTGTAGCTGGTCATCAGGTTGCGGTAGTCCGGAATATGGTTGGAGAAAAGGGTTCCCAGCCCTTCGATATCGTTGCGCCAGTCACGATGCAGCTCGCAGGCCACGCCGAACCAGGTCATCAGTTGCGCCCCGGCGGCCTCCATGCGCCGCCAGGCCGAGTCACGAGTCAGTTCGTTGAAGGTGCCGGAGGCATCGGTGACGACGAATACCTCGAAGCCCTCCTCCAGCGCCGACAGTGCCGGGAAGGCCACGCACACTTCGGTCACCACGCCGGCGATCAGCAACTGCTTCTTGCCGGTGGCCTTGACGGCCTTGACGAAGTCCTCGTTGTCCCATGCGTTGATGTTGCCAGGCCGGGCGATGTACGGGGCGTCGGGGAACTGCTCTTTCAGTTCGGGCACCAGCGGGCCGTTGGGGCCCGTCTCGAAACTGGTGGTGAGAATGGTCGGCAGCTTGAAGTACTTGGCCAGGTCCGACAGGGCCAGGACATTGTTCTTGAAGCGGTCGGGGTCTATGTCCCTTACCAGCGAGAGCAGGCCGGTCTGGTGATCGACCAGCAGCACGGCGGCGTTGTTCTTGTCCAGACGCTTGTATTGGAAGGCCATGACGGGTTTCCTTGCTTTAGCGGGTTGGGAATATCAGCGTAGGCAAGGATGAAAGGTGGATGGGACCGTCAGTCGGTTCGCCTGCCGAGGCCGGCGATGGGGCCGCATGGCGGCCCCTGCAATACTCAGCCGAGCACCTTGCCAGCCACCTCATCGACCGCCGCCTTGGTGATGGCGACGATCTTTTCGGCATCCTCCTGGTTCAGCACCAACGGCGGTGCAAAGCCGAGAATGTCACCATGCGGCATGGCCCGGGCGATCATCCCACGCTCAAGGCACGCTGCCGACACCTGTGGCCCGACTTTCAACGCCGGGTCGAACGCCGTGCGCGCATCGCGATCGGCCATGAACTCGACTGCGCAAAGCATGCCGTCACCCCGCACTTCACCCACCAGCGGGTGGCCTTCGAAGGTTTCGCGCATGCGCCGGTTCAGGTAAGCCCCCACCACTTCGGCGTTCTCGGTCAGGTTCTCGCGCTCGAGAATATCCAGGTTGGCCAGCGCCGCCGCCGCGCAGATCGGGTGCCCGGAGTAGGTCCAGCCGTGGCCCATAGGGCCGGTCTTCTGCGAGCCTTCTTCGATCACGTTCCACACCTTCTCGCCAACGATCACGGCCGACAGGGGCGCATAGGCGCTGGTCAGGCCCTTGGCCGTGGTGATCAGGTCCGGGCGAATGTCGTAGCGCTGGCTGCCCATCTTCGAGCCCAGGCGGCCGAAGGCGCACACCACTTCGTCGGCGATCAACAGCACGTCGTAGCGATCGAGCACGGCCTGGATAGCCTTCCAGTAGCCCTTGGGCGGCACGATGATGCCACCGGTGCCCATCAGCGGCTCGCCAATGAACGCGGCGACGGTATCGGGCCCTTCGGCCAGGATCAGTTGCTCCAGTTCGTCGGCGCAATAGCGCACGAAGGCCTGCTCATCCATGCCGGCCGGTGCCTTGCGGTACCAGTGCGGGCAGACCGTATGCTTGACGCCTTCCACCGGCAGGTCGAAATGCTGATGGAAGCTGGGCAGGCCGGTAAGGCTGCCGGTCATGATGCCCGAGCCGTGATAGCCGCGGTCGCGAGAGATGATCTTCTTCTTGAGTGGGCGGCCGAGGATGTTGTTGTAGTAGCGCACCAGCTTGACCTGGGTCTCGTTGGCATCGGAACCCGACAGGCCGTAATAGACCTTTTTCATCCCGGCCGGCGCCCAGTCGATGATGCGGCTGGAAAGCTCGATGATCGCCTCGGTCGAGTGGCCGACGTAGGTGTGGTAATACGCCAGCTCCTTGGCCTGGCGATGGATGGCGTCAGCGACCTCGGTACGCCCGTAACCGATGTTCACGCAGTAAAGGCCGGCGAAGGCATCAATCAGTTCGCGGCCTTCATGGTCACGCAGGCGGATGCCCTCGGCACCGGTGATGATCCGGCCCTTGAGCGCGCCGCTGGCGTGGTCATGGGCGTGGGTCGAGGGGTGCATGAAGTGGGCGCGGTCCTGTTCGAACAGCTGGCTGAATTCTTGGCTCATGGCAAACACTCCTTAGAACTGACCGTGGTGGTGCAAGCAAACGTATTTGGTTTCGACGAAGGGTTCGAAGCCCTCGCTGCCGCCTTCGCGGCCCAGGCCCGAGGCCTTCATGCCGCCGAACGGGATAGGGTGGCCGGTGAACTTGACGCCGTTGATCGCCACCATCGCGTGGTCGAGCCGGCGCACCAGCGGGTGCACGACATCGAGGCGGTTGCCGACGATGTAGGCAGCCAGGCCGTATTCAGTGTCGTTGGCCATGGCGATGGCCTGCTCCAGCGTGTCGAATGGCATGACCCCGGCAATCGGCGCGAAGTTTTCTTCCTGGTAGATGCGCATCGCCGGCGTCACATCGGCGAGCACCGTCGGCTGGAAGAACCAGCCCCCCAGCGCATGGCCCTCGCCACCGACCAGGCGCCGGGCGCCACGCTGCAGGGCGTCCTCGACCCGGGCCTGGGTGGCATCGAAGGCGGCCTGGTGCATCAGCGGGCCGACCTCCGTGGCTGTCTCCTCGCCATCGACCATCGCCGGGCCAACCTTCAGCGCCCGCACCGCTTCGGCAAAACGCGCCAGGAATGCTTCGTACAACGGCCGCTGCACCATGATCCGGTTGGCCGCGCAGCAGTCCTGGCCAGACGTCTGGAACTTGGCTGCCACGGCCACCCGCACGGCCAGCTCCAGGTCGGCATCGGCGCAGACGATGAACGGCGCATTGCCGCCCAGCTCCAGCGCCACTTTCTTCACATCCTGAGCCGCGGCTTGCAGCACCAGCTTGCCCACCCGGGTCGAGCCGGTGAAGCTGACCGCCCGCACGCGGCTGTCGCGCACCAGGGTTTCCATGGCCATTTGCGGCTCGCCGATCACCACGTTGAATACCCCCGGCGGGAAGCCGGCGTCCTCTGCCAGCTGGGCCAGGGCCAGCGCCGAGAACGGTGTTTCGTGGGCCGGCTTGACCACCACCGTGCAGCCGGCCGCCAATGCCGCAGCCGCCTTGCGGGTGATCATGGCGCTGGGGAAGTTCCATGGGGTGAGCAGCGCGCAGACCCCGACGGGCTCCTTCAGCGTACTCAGCTGGGCACCCGGAATATGGCTGGGGATGGTCTGCCCGTTGAGGCGCCGGGCCTCCTCGGCAAACCAGGGGATGAAGCTTGCCGCATAGGCGATTTCACCGCGTGCTTCGGCCAGCGGCTTGCCCTGCTCCTCGCTGAGAATGCGCGCCAGAGCCTCCTGGTGCTCGAGCATCAATTCGGCCCAACGCCGCAACAGCGCAGCGCGGCTGTCCAGGCTCTGCTGGCGCCAGGCCGGGAAAGCCCGCTGGGCGGCATCCACCGCGGCAACGATCTGCTCATGGTCGAGCAGAGGCACATGGCCGATGACCTGGCGGTTGGCCGGGTCATGCACGGCGATGCTGTTGCCGCTGTGGCTGTGCAGCCATTGGCCATCGACGTGGCACAGGCTGTTGAATGGGTAGTGGTGTGACATGACTGTTCTCCATACCTCGTTGTCGTGGCGCCAGGTTCAGGCCAATACGTCTGCGATTACCGCCAGGGTGTCGCCGCACTGCACCAGGCCGGGAAAGTGCCGGGCTGCGAGCAAGCCATTGCGTCGGGCGCAGTACTCGACCGGGGCGCTGCCGGTGCGGCGGATGTCATGGATACGGGCGATCACCTCACCCTGGCTGACCGTTTCGCCCAGGTCGCGGCACATCTCCAGCAATCCGTCGTGCTCGCTGGCGATGAAGCAATCGCCATCGGGCATGTCCAGCAGGGTTGTCTCGCCCTGCTCCAGTTCGCCGGCGAGGATGCCGGCGTGAATCAGCACATTGCGCACGCCGCGCTCCGCCAGGGCCACGCTTTTCGCCGTGGAGGTGCCACCACCGCCCAGTTCGGTGGTGATGAACACCTTGCCCTGCTCTTCTGCCGCGGTGTCGTACATCGCCTGCGCATCCAGCTCGAGCATGCGCATGCTGTAGGGCGCGGCGAAGGCCTGCATGCCAGCTTCACAACGGGCCTGCTGGGCCTTGTCGGGCAGCACATGGCATGCAGCGAACGGCAGGAAGTCGAGGGTGCGACCACCGGAGTGGATGTCCAGGACGATATCGGCCAACGGCAGCAGGGTGCGGCGGAAATAGTCGGCGATCTTTTCCGTCACGCTGCCATCGGGCCGACCAGGGAAGCTGCGGTTGAGGTTGCCCCGGTCGATCGGTGAGGTGCGGGTGCCCGCCTGGAACGCCGGTGTGTTCATGAACGGCACGATGATCACCCGCCCGCTTATCTGCCCGGCCTGCAGCTGCTGGGCCAGCTTGCTCAGCGCCACCGGGCCTTCGTATTCGTCACCGTGATTGCCACCAGTGAGCAAGGCTGTCGGGCCATCGCCGTTCCTGACCACCGTCAGCGGAATCATCACCGCACCCCAGGCCGAGTCGTCACGCGAGTACGGCAGCTTGAGGAAGCCGTGCTGCACGCCGTCCTGCTCGAAATCCAAGGTACAGGTGATGGGGTTGGCCACCGTGGCGGCGGCCTGTGCAATCGCATTCATGGGTCAATCCTTCACGAACAGCTGGCGCGGCACGTTGCACAGGGTCTCTACCCCGGTCTCGGTGATGAGGATGCTTTCGGTGATCTCCAGGCCCCAGTCGTCCATCCACAGCCCCGGCATGAAGTGGAAGGTCATGCCCGGTTGCAGCACGCTGGTGTCGCTCGGGCGCAGGCTCATGGTGCGCTCGCCCCAATCTGGTGGGTAGCTGATACCGATCGGGTAACCACAACGGCTGTCCTTGTGGATGCCGAACTTCTCCAGTACGCGGAAGAACGCCCTGGCGATGTCACCGGTGGTGTTGCCCGGCCGCGCGGCATCAAGGCCGGCCGCGATACCTTCGACCACCGCCTTTTCGCCATCGAGAAAGTGTTGCGGCGGCTTGCCCAGGTACACGGTGCGCGACAGCGGGCAGTGGTAGCGCTTGTAGCAGCCGGCAATCTCGAAGAACGTGCCGGCGCCGCGGGTGAACGGTGAATCGTCCCAGGTCAGGTGCGGCGCGCTGGCATCCGCGCCGGTCGGCAATAACGGCACGATGGCCGGGTAGTCGCCGCCATGGCCGTCGACACCGAGGATGCCGCTGCGGTAGATCTCGGCCACCAGCTCGTTCTTGCGCATGCCGGGCTCGATGCGTTCGAGGATGCACCCGTGCATCTGTTCGACGATGCGCGCGGCGATACGCATGTATTCGATTTCCTGCGGCGACTTGACGGCCCGCTGCCAGTTGACCAGCCCGGCGGCATCGCTGAAACGCGCCTGTGGCAGGTGCTTGCACAGCGCCTGGTAGGCCGCCGCGCTGAAGTAGTAGTTGTCCATCTCCACGCCGATGCTCAGGCCGCCCCAGCCCTTGGCCAGAATCACCTCCTGGCACAGGTAGTCCATCGGGTGACGCTCGCGTGACTGCACATAGATGTCCGGGTAGCCGACGATGTTGTCGTGCTGCATGAACACCGTGCGCCGTGCGCCATTGGCGTCCTGGCCGCGGCCAAACCAGATCGGCTCGCCATCGAGCGCCAGCAGCACGCACTGGTGCACGTAGAACGACCAGCCGTCATAGCCGGTGAGCCAGGCCATGTTAGAGGGATCGGTAACCAGTAAAAGCTCCAGGCCCTGTGCCTGCATGGCAGCGCGGGTCTTGGCCAGGCGCTGGGCGTACTCCTGCCGACCGAACGGCAGGTTGACCACTGTTTGTGACATGCGGATGCCCTTCTTGTGAGTGGGTTGCGAAAGCTGTCAGCTGTGAAACGCCAGGCCTTTGTCGGCGGCGATTGCGCGTTCGAAGGCAAGGTTGGCGATTGCGGTGTCCTGGGCCCCGGTGCCGGTCAGGTCGCACAGGGTGACCTCATCGGCCTGTACCCGGCCCGGGTACAGCCCGGCGATGATCTGGCCCAGCTCGGAATGAACGGCCTGCTCGCTGACCGCGCCAGCGCGCAAGGCATGGTGCAGTTCGCCCAGCACGCGGGTCTGGCTCAGGCGGTCGGCGACATAGCGGTCGAGCCGGGCCAGGGCCGTGTGCGCGATCTCGTTCTTGTGCTCGGCATCCGAGCCCATGGCAGTGATGTGCAGCCCCGGTTGCAGGTGATGCGGCTGGATCAGCGGCTCGCGGCTGGGGGTGCAGGTGATGGCGATATCGACCGACTGCATGGCCTGGTCGACAGTGTCGCAAGCCTGTACCTGCAGTTGCCCATCGCGCCCCAGGTCATCGCATAACGCTGCGGTTCTCTGCGCATCGCGCCCCCACACCTTGACCTGTTCGATCGGCCGCACCAGGCGCAGTGCCTGCAGCTGCAGGCGTGCCTGTTCGCCACTGCCGATCAAGGCCACGCTGCGGCTGTCCTGCCGCGACAGCCAGCGTGCAGCTACCGCACCGGCTGCAGCGGTGCGCACGGCGGTGAGGTAGCCATTGTCGAGGAGCAAGGCATCGAGCAGGCCAGTGCGGGCCGACAGCAGCATCATCATGCCGTTGAGGCTGGGCAGGCCAAGCTTGGGGTTGTCGAAAAAGCCAGGGCTGACCTTGATCGCGAAACGCTCCAGCCCTGGCAGGTAGGCGGTTTTCACGTCTACCTCGCCGTTGTGCTCGGGCACATCCAGGCGCAGGATCGGCGGCATCGCCACCTTTGCCGTGGCAAGCAGGGCAAAGGCCTGCTCGATGGCATCGATCGCGTTGCGATCGAGGGTGATGCAGCTACGCAGGTCGGCTTCGCTGAGCAAGGTGATGGCCGGCATTCGAATACCTCCAGTGAAGGAAACTTGAATTTCAGGCGTCGCCGCCGTTGATGACGCGCTGATGCTGTGCGCTGTCGACGTTGCGCCCGCTGACCACCACCACGACCGGGCCGCGGGCCGTCACCAGGCCGTCGAGCAGCGCGGCGATGCCGACTGCGCCGGCACCTTCGAGTACCAGCCGTTCGTGCTGATAGGCGTGGCGCATGCCGTTGGCGATCGACGCTTCCGGCAGCAGGTGGAGTTGGTCGAGCAGACGCTGGGTCATGCTCAGGGTGTGCTGGTTGCCCAGGCCGATACCGCCGCCAAGCGAGTCGGCAAGGGTTGGCAGCTCCTCGACTTCGACCGGGCAGCCGGCCTGCAGGCTGGCGTACATCGCCGCGCCACGCTGCATGCTGACGCCATGGGTGGTGAGCGCCGGCTTGATGCTTTTCATGGCCAACGCCACACCCGCGAACAGGCCACCACCGGAGAGCGGAATCAGCACCTGCTCCACCTCGGGCAACTGCTCGATGATTTCCAGGCCCAGCGTGCCCTGGCCAGCGATGACCTGGGGGTGATCGAAAGGTGGAATCAGCGTTGCGCCCTGTTGCTCGGCATGTTGGTGCGCGGCCTGCTGGGCGTCGTCCTGGGAGTGGCCGACGATGCACACTTCGGCGCCCAGATCGCGGATGGCCTGGACCTTGTTGGCTGGCACCAGTTGCGAAAGAAACACGGTTGCCTTCACACCCAGTTGCGCAGCAGCGTGGGCCACCGCCCGGCCGTGATTACCGGTGGAAGCCGTAACCACGCCGCATGCGCGTTGTTCCGCGTTCAGTGCGGCGATGGCATTGCTGGCGCCACGCAGCTTGAAGCTGCCGGTGGTCTGCAGGGCTTCGAGCTTCAGGTAGACCGGCGTGCCCAGGTGCCGTGACAGGCTGGGGGAAAGTTCCAGCGGCGTGCTGCGCACCAGGCCGTGGATACGCTGGCGGGCGAGGTAGAGATCGTGAAGCGAGAGCGCTGACATGACCGGGACCCAACAAGTGAGCTGATGTTGGGCGGAGTGTATGAGGCGAAAATTGTCGTGATGAATGTACTAGGGCAATTTGCCGGGGAATTTGTTTTTGCCTGCAGCGGCCTCTTCGCGGGCACGCCCGCTCCCACAGGTTTGGCACAGCGATTCCTGTGGGAGCGGGCATGCCCGCGAAGAGGCCGCTGCAGGAGAGTTACAGTTCATGGATCTGCGGATACTGCCCGAACAACTCCCGCATATCGCCAAAGGCCTGCCGCAGCTTCGCCTCGGAACACTCGGCGCCCACGCACAAGCGCACGGCCCGTGGCCGCGGTGTACCGCGCACCAGGAACGGCTCCGGCGGCGTTACCGCAATCTGCCGGCGGCGCAGGGCACGCACCAGGCTGTCCACTTCCCACCGCTCGGGAATGTTCAGCCACGCCCCTAAGGCATGGGAGTGCTGACCACGCACATATTCCCCCAGGTAGTCACGCAACAACGCCTGACGCTCGCCCAGCAGAGTGCGCTGCAACGCCACCAGCTGCGCCGCGCGCCCGTCGTTGATCCAGCGCGATGCAATTTCCGCCACCAGGGGCGTGGCCATCCAGCTGTTGACCCGCAAGATGCTCTCGGTGCGTAGCGCCAGGCGCTTGGGCATGGCCAGGTAGCCCACGCGCAGGCCGGTAAGCACCGACTTGGTCATGCTGGTGCAGTAGAAGGACAGCTCCGGCGCATAGGAGCTGAGCGGCCTGGCATGGCTGCCACCCAGCAGCGGCCCGTAAACGTCATCTTCGATGATATGCACGCCAAAGCGCCGGGCAATTTCGGCAATCTCCTGGCGCCGGCTGTCGGGCATCAGGCTGACGGTAGGGTTGTTGAGGTTGGGTGTGCACACCAGCGCGGTCACACGCTCGTTGCTGCAGATGTCCTCGAAATGCTCCGGGTTGATGCCCTCGCGGTCCATCTCCAGGCCTTTGAGGGTGAAACCGAGCACCTGTGAATTGCCGATCACGCCATGGTCGGTCAACCCCTCGCACAGCACCACATCATCCGGCCCGGCCAGCGAGGCCAGGGCCAGGAAGATAGCGTGGGCGGCGCCATTGGTGACCAGCACATCGTCACGCTCGACCTGCATGCCCAGGCCGGCAAGCCAGCGCACCGCAGCCTCGCGGTGGCTCTCGAAACCGGCGATGGGCCGGTAGGCATGGATCCACGGCTGCTCCTCTTCAACGGCCAACTCGGCGCAAGTGTCGCGCCAGATGCGCTCGTGCACCTGGGTGTGAAGGATGCGGGTGATGGAGAAGTCGACCAGGGTACGCTCGGGCAGGTCGATGATGTCATCCGACACACGGTCGCTCATGCGCCGACTGACGAAACTGCCACGGCCGATCTCGCAACGTACCAGGCCTTGGCGCTCAAGTTCCTTGTAGGCATTGGTCACGGTCTGCACGCTGATGCCCAGGGCATCGGCTACCTGCCGCTGCGGTGGCAGGCGCTGGTCATGTACCAATACGCCGCGCTCGATTTCGCCGGTGACCGCCTGGACCAGAATCTTGTATTTGGACTCGCCGATGCGGGCGGTGTCCAGGGCTGCCTTCCAACTGTGCATCATGATGTTCGCTTCACTTGCCGGGGCCAGGGTCACAGCATCCCCCGTACAAGTGCTTCGGGCAATTGTCCTAGTGCAATGCCATCGCCGTTTCAGCTTTTGTATGCTCGCCCCAAGGTCGAACTCCCGCTGCCTGCCAGCCTCGAACAAAAGACCGACCTGCTATCGCTGTTTTGCTCCACTGCCTCCTAACACAGAGCCGTCGATGACGGTTTTTATAACAAACAGGAGCTTCATTGATGAGCCAGCCTTTCAACGTTCCACGCCCCTTCCAGCGCCTGCTGATGGCCTGTGCCGCCTTCGGTGTGCTTGCCAGCGCCCAGGCTGCCAGCCTGGACGAAATCAAGGAAACCAGCCACATCCGCATCGGCTACGCCAACGAAACCCCGTTCGCCTTCACCGAGACCGATGGCCGGGTAACCGGGGAGTCACCGGAAATCGCCAAGATCATCTTCGAGAAGATGGGCATCAAGCAGGTCGATGGCGTGCTCACAGAGTGGGGTTCGTTGATCCCGGGCTTGCGCGCCGGGCGCTTCGATGTGATTGCCGCCGGCATGTACATCACCCCGGCACGCTGCAAGCAGGTGATCTTCACCGACCCGCAGTACGCCCTGCCCGACACCCTGCTGGTTGCACAGGGCAATCCGAAGAACCTGCACAGCTACGCCGACATCGCCAGGAGCCCGGACGTGAAACTGGCGATCATGGCGGGCACGGTCAACCTCGCCTATGCCCGCGAATCCGGCATCACGGATGCGCAGATCCTTCAGGTGCCGGACACCACCGCCCAGTTGCAGGCCGTGCGCGCCGGCCGCGCCGATGCTGCCGTGGGCACCCAGCTGACCATGAAGGGCCTGGCGAAAAAGGGTGGCGACAAGGTAGAGGCGATCAGCGACTTCACGGATGACCCGGCCCACACCGGCTACGGTGCCCTGGCCTTCCGCCCCGAGGACAAGGCCCTGCGCGACGCGGTCAACGCCGAGATGAAAAAGTGGCTGGGCAGTGAGGAGCATCTCAAGACCGTCGCGCCGTTCGGCTTCGACCGCAGCAACGTGACAGACAAGACCGCCGCCGAGCTCTGTGCCCAGCAGTGAATCGAGGTGGCATGGCGCTTGCCGTGCCATTCCCTGTGTAACCCGATTATTCAGGTCGAACCATGGGTGAATTGATACCGTTGTTACTGCAAGGCGCCTGGGTCACCATTCAGGTCACCTTCTTCGGCTCGCTGCTGGCCATCGTCGCCGCGATCCTCGCCGCCCTTGGCCGGCGTTCGTCATGGCGGCCATTGAGCTGGCTTTGCGTGGCCTACATCGAGCTGTTCCGCGGCACCTCGTTGCTGGTGCAGTTGTTCTGGTTGTTCTTCGTATTGCCGCTGCCACCGTTCAACCTCGAACTCAGCGCCTACACCGTGGCGATCGTCGGCCTCGGGCTGCATATCGGTGCCTACGGTGCCGAAGTGATGCGCGGGGCGATCAGCTCGGTGGCCAAAGGGCAGTACGAAGCCTGCACCGCGCTGAACATGCCCGCCACCATCCGCTTCCGGCGGATCATCCTGCCGCAGGCATTGCTGGCGGCCATCGCACCTGGCACCAACCTGCTGATCGAACTGCTGAAAAACACATCGCTGGTGTCGCTGATCACCCTGTCGGACCTTAGCTTCCGCGCCCGTCAGCTGGACCAGGCGACTTTCCAGACCCTGGAAATCTTCAGCCTCACCCTGCTGCTCTACTTCGTCCTGGCGCAGGTCATCAACTTCCTCATGCGTCGGGTCGAACGGCGCCTGAGCCGCGGTCGCCTGCGGGGGAGCCTGTCATGAATTTCTGGGACTGGAACTACGTCGCGCAAATCCTGCCCGACTTGCTGCAGGCGTCGCTGAAAACCCTGGGCATCACCGTGGTTGGCTTCCTGATTGCAGTGGTGCTGGGCCTGTTCCTGGCCATCGCCCGACGCAGCCGCCAGGCCTGGCTGTCATGGCCGGTGGCATTGCTGATCGAGTTCATCCGCAGTACGCCGCTGCTGATCCAGGTGTATTTCCTCTATTACGTGCTGCCCAACTACGGGGTCAACATGACCGCCATGCAGGCCGGCATCATCGGTATCGGCGTGCACTACGCCTGTTACCTGGCCGAGGTTTACCGCGGCGGCCTCGACTCGGTGGCGCGCAGCCAGTGGGAAGCGGTGGTCGCCCTCAACTTCGCGCCATGGACCGCCTACCGGGCAGTCATCCTGCCCCAGGCGATTCGGCCGATCCTGCCGCCGTTGGGCAACTACCTGATCGCCATGCTCAAGGACACCCCGGTGCTGTCGGCCATCACCGTGGTGGAAATCATGCAGCAGGCCAAGAATGTCGGCTCCGAAAGCTTCCGCTACCTCGAGCCGATCACCCTGGTCGGTCTGTTCTTCCTGGCCTTGAGCGTCGCTCTGGCCTACCTCGTTCGGCGCCTTGAAGTGCGCCTGGAGCTCCGCTGATGATCGCCCCTGTGACCCACTTCGCCAGTGCCACCGCCACAACCACCCAGCCGCTGGACACCCACATGCCCACACCGGCCATTGCCCAACCGATCGTCAGTTTCAAGGACGTGACCAA
This sequence comes from Pseudomonas sp. B10(2017), assembly GCF_002113295.1. Classification (NCBI taxonomy): domain Bacteria; kingdom Pseudomonadati; phylum Pseudomonadota; class Gammaproteobacteria; order Pseudomonadales; family Pseudomonadaceae; genus Pseudomonas; species Pseudomonas sp. B10(2017). Next base: position 44,110 of record NZ_NEJU01000021.1, on the reverse strand, counting down.
ACGCTACGGCAGCTTCACCGTACTCGACGGCCTCAACCTCGATGTCGCCCCTGGCGAAAAGGTGGCGATCATCGGCCCCAGTGGCTCGGGCAAGTCGACGTTGCTGCGGGTACTGATGACACTTGAGGGCATCGACCAGGGCATGATCGAAGTCGATGGCGAATCGCTCACCCACATGCCTGGGCGCAACGGCACGCAGCTCATCGCCAACGAGCGACATGTACGCAAAGTGCGGGCGAAGATCGGCATGGTGTTCCAGAGTTTCAACCTGTTCCCGCACATGAGTGCCTTGCAGAACGTGATCGAGGCCCCGGTCCAGGTGTTGGGCGTGAAGCCGGCCGAGGCGCGTGAACGGGCTGCCGAGTTGCTGGAGATGGTTGGCCTGGGCAACAAGTTCGAGCACTACCCATCGCAATTGTCCGGTGGCCAGCAACAGCGCGTGGCGATTGCCCGGGCGCTGGCGATGCGGCCCAAGGTGATGCTGTTCGACGAAGTGACCTCGGCGCTGGACCCGGAACTGTGTGGCGAGGTGCTGAACGTGATCCGCCGGTTGGGCAGCGAGCACAACCTGACCATGCTGATGGTGACGCATCAGATGGGCTTTGCCCGGGAGTTCGCGGATCGGGTGTGCTTCTTCTACAAGGGGCAGATCCACGAACAGGGGACGCCGGCACAGATCTACGAAAACCCGCAACAGGAGCGGACCCGGGCGTTCCTGAGTGCAGTGCGGGAGGCGAACTGACCGGCGATCGTCGCGTCAGTACTCGCGCCGCTTGCGAAAAGCCCAGCGCCCCACCAGCACGGTGAAGGTCGCCACCAGGGCCACCAGTACCCAGAAACCATGGGGGTTTTCCGCCAGCGGCACACCCCCGACGTTCATGCCGAAGAAGCCGGCGATGATGTTGATGGGCAGGGCCAGCACGGTCACCACAGTCAGGGTGAACAGGGTGCGGTTGGTCTGTTCGTTGAGCTTGGCGGCGATTTCTTCCTGCAGCAGTTTGATCCGCTCACCGAGGGCGGTGAGGTCGCTGATCACCAGGGTGAACTCTTCTGTGGCCGCGCGCAGCTGGCGTATGTCCTGTTCCTGCAGCCAGTCGGGCGGCCGGTTCAGCAGCCGCAGCAGCGCCCCTGGCTCCAGCGCCAGCAGGCGCTGCAGGCGCACCAGCACCCGGCGCATGCTGCCCAGTTCGGCGCGGTTGTCGCTCAGACGCTGGGACAGCAACTGGTCTTCGATGCGGTCGACGCTGGTGGTGGTTTCACGCACGATCTGGGTCAGCACATCGCCTTGGTCGCGCAGCAGATGGACCAGCAACTCGATGGACGAATGAAAGCGCTCGCCACGCTTGACCGACGAGCGCAACTTGTCCACCGAATGCAACGGCTGCAACCGGGCGCTCACCAGCAGCTGGCTGCTGGCGCAGGCCCACAGCGTGGAGATGTCCGAGGACACCAGGCCGAAGTTGAACACCACATCGTTGACCACCGCCAGCAGCGCCGCGTCGGCGTGTTCGAGACGGGTCGAGCGCGAACCTTCGCGCAGGGTTTCGAAGAAGGCTTCGGGCAGCTGCAGGTGGGTGCGCAACCAGCGTTCGCAGGCAGCGTGGGCCAGGTTCAGGTGCACCCACAGAAACTCGCCAGGTTCCAGCGGCTGGCCGAGCATGCGCAACAACTGCGCCGAATCGATTTCGCGCCCCGGCTGGCCAGGGCGGAAGGCGAAGGCGTAGAGCAGGCCGAACAGGTCGTGGTCCTGTGGCAGATGCAGCGCGGGATGGCCCATTCGAACTCGCAATGAGGCACGGGAGATGGCAGAAAGGTTGCTGAATATTCGTTGCAGTCAGATGACAGCTGGATAGCTGAAAGCCCTTTGGGCTGCGCTGTCGCGTAGAGACCCTGTGGGAGCGGCTTTAGCCGCGAAGAATCCAGCGTGGTGCGTGGCACCGGCTGCGCCGGTGTTCGCGGCTGAAGCCGCTCCCACAGGGGGCCCTGCTAATTCAATGCGTTATGTGCAGCCTTATGAGAACGGGCACGCCCGCTCCCACAGGGTGTGCGGCGCGAAACCTGAGAAAGCGCAGCCATCACTTCACAAATTCCTGAACTGATTATTTGCCCGCAGCGATTTTTCCCCTCGCCAACCGCCACCAGAATCGCTTCACCACAATCACAAGAACCGTGAGGCCACTCCCGTGGACCAGACACTCCAGGTACGGCAAGCCGCCGCCGACCTCGTTGCGGCGTTCGCCAGCAACGACACTGCTCGCTATTTCGCCTGCTTCAGCGAAGACGCCACCTTCCTTTTCCACACCCTGCCGCAACCGCTGCTGTCGCGCCATGCCTACGAGCAACTCTGGGCCCAGTGGCAGGCCGACGGGTTTGCCGTGCTCGCCTGCGAATCAGGCAATGCCCAGGTGAGCCTGCAAGGTGACGTGGCGATCTTCATGCATGATGTGGCCACGCACATCCGTATCGCCGGCGAAGAACACCAGTTGAGCGAGCGCGAAACCATTGTCTTCCGCCGCCACGGCGAACGGTGGCTGGCCTGCCACGAGCACCTGTCGGTCGTATCGCCGGCCTGATCATCCATTTACGCGGCCCTGCCGCCCTGCCATCGCACCCACAATAAGGCCCGCGTACTGCGCCGGCCCACAACAACCGCGCTGGAGCATCACCATGAGCCACTCGACCGGTATCGAGACCAACGGCGTCGAACAGATCCCCGACGATCAACGCGACGCCTCCCCGCTGGACCTGTTCCGCCTGATCTTCGGCGGCGCCAATACCTTCGCCACAGCCGTGCTGGGCAGCTTCCCGGTGCTGTTCGGGCTGTCGTTCCAGGCCGGCGTGTGGGCGATCCTGCTCGGCGTCGGCGTGGGTGCGCTGATCCTCGCGCCCATGGGCCTGTTCGGCGCGCTCAACGGCACCAACAACGCGGTGTCGTCGGGTGCGCACTTTGGCGTGCACGGTCGCATCGTCGGTTCGTTCCTGTCGCTGCTCACCGCAGTGGCATTCTTTTCGCTGTCGGTCTGGAGCTCGGGCGATGCCCTGGTCGGCGGCGCCAAGCGCCTGGCCGGCCTGCCGGAAACCGACCTGACCCTGGGCCTGGCTTACGGCCTGTTCGCGGTACTGGTGCTGGTGGTGTGCATCTTCGGCTTCCGCTTCATGCTGTGGGTCAACAAGATTGCCGTCTGGGCCTCGAGCCTGCTGTTCCTGCTGGGCATCGTTGCCTTTGCCGGGCCGTTCGATGCCGGTTACGCGGGTAGCGTCAACCTCGGCCAGGCGGGCTTCTGGGCGGCATTCGTCGGTGCGGCAATCCTGGCCATGAGCAACCCGGTGTCGTTCGGTGCGTTCCTCGGCGACTGGTCGCGCTACATCCCGCGTGAAACCCCAAAGGCTCGGATCATGCTGGCGGTGATCGCGGCCCAGGGCGCGACACTGATCCCGTTCCTGTTCGGCCTGTGCACCGCCACCCTGGTGGCCACCCAGGCGCCGGACTACATCGCTGCCAACAACTACGTCGGTGGCCTGCTGGCGGTGGCGCCAAGCTGGTTCTTCCTGCCGGTGTGCCTGATTGCGGTGATCGGCGGCATGTCCACCGGCACAACGGCGCTGTACGGCACCGGCCTGGACATGTCCAGCGTGTTCCCACGCCTGCTCAGCCGTGCCGGCGCCACGCTGCTGATCGGCGTGCTGGCGATCGGCTTCATCTTCGTCGGCCGCTTCACTTTCAACCTGGTGCAGAGCGTTTCGACCTTCGCCGTGCTGATCATCACCTGCACCAGCCCGTGGATGGTGATCATGATCCTTGGCCTGATCACTCGCCGCGGCTTCTACCATGCCGACGACCTGCAGGTATTCACCCGCGGCCAGCGTGGCGGGCACTACTGGTTCCTGCATGGCTGGAACTGGCGCGGCATGGGGGCGTGGATCCCCAGCGCGGCGGTGGGCCTGTGCTTCGTCAACCTGCCAGGGCAGTTCGTCGGCCCACTGGGCGACCTGGCCGGCGGCATCGACCTGAGCCTGCCGGTCACCCTGGGGCTGGCAGGCGTGCTGTACCTGCTGCTGCTCAACCTTTTCCCCGAACCTGCCGGCGTGTATGGCCCCCAAGGCCCGCGTTGGGTGCGTTGCAAAAGCACCGCGCACACCCCGGTAACCACCGCCGAAATGGCCTGACTGGAAACCGACCATGACCACTTCCCACTACATTGCCGGCCGCTGGGTCGAAGGCCAGGGCAGCGACTGCATCAGCGTCAATGACCCGGCCCTTGGGCAACCGTTTGCCGAACTGATGGCCGCCAGCGTCGGCCAGGTAGACCAGGCCGTGACCGCTGCCCGTGGCGCCCTGCACGCCTGGAAAAGCACCAGCGCCAGCGAACGCGCCGCCTACCTGCGCGGCTTTGCCGAACAACTCGGGCAGCGCCGTGAAGCGTTGATCACCTTGCAGATGCGCAACAATGGCAAGCCACGTCACGAGGCGGAAGTCGACCTGGACGACGCCATCGCCACCTTCGGCTACTACGCCGAACTGGCCGAGCAACTGCCATCGAAGAACCGTGACGTGCCGTTGGCTGCACCGGGCTTCAGCGCTCGCACCCGCCTGGAACCGGTGGGCGTGGTCGGCCTGATCGTGCCGTGGAACTTCCCGCTGGTGACCAGCGCCTGGAAGCTCGCCCCGGCCCTGGCCGCCGGTTGCACCGTGGTGCTCAAGCCGTCGGAAGTCACCCCGCTGATCGAACAGGCCTACGGCCAGATCGCCGATGCCCTGGGGCTGCCGGCCGGGGTGTTGAACATCGTCAACGGCAAGGCCGAAACCGGCGCTGCACTGAGCAATCACAATGGCCTGGACAAGCTGTCGTTCACCGGCAGCAATAGTGTTGGCAGCCAGGTAATGCGCAGCGCTTCGGCGCAGTGCCGGCCGGTGACGCTGGAGCTGGGTGGCAAGTCGGCGATCGTGGTGTTCGATGATTGCGATGTGGGCCAGGCGGTGGAATGGATCGTCGCCGGCATCACCTGGAACGCCGGGCAGATGTGCTCGGCCACTTCGCGGCTGCTGGTGCAGGACGGCATTGCCGAGGCACTGCTGCCGCGCTTGCAGGAGGCACTGGAAAACCTGCGGGTCGGTAATCCGTTGACCGAGGAGGTCGACATGGGGCCGCTGACCAGCCAGGCGCAGTGGCTGAAAGTGGCCGGCTACTTTGCCACGGCGCGGGAAGAAGGCTTGCAGTGCCTGGCAGGTGGCAAGGCGCTGGACCGGGATGGCTGGTTCGTCAGCCCGACGCTGTATGCCGATGTGCCGAAAGACAGCCGCCTGTGGACCGAGGAAATCTTTGGCCCGGTGCTGTGCGCGCGTCGCTTTGCGACCGAGGAACAGGCGATTGCCGAGGCCAACGATAGCCGCTTCGGGCTGGTGGCGACGGTGTGCTCTGCCGATCTGGACCGTGCCGAGCGGGTAGCCGATGCGCTGGAGGTTGGCCATGTGTGGATTAACTCGGTGCAGGCAGTGTTCGTCGAGACCTCGTGGGGTGGCACCAAGGGTAGCGGGATCGGGCGTGAGCTGGGGCCTTGGGGGTTGTCGGCCTACCAATCGGTCAAGCATGTAACGCGCTGTCTGGGTTGAGATTTCCGGGGCCGCTTTGCGGCCCTTTCGCGACACAAGGCCGCTCCTACAAGAACCGCGTATGAGCCGGGCTTACCGGCCTCTTCGCGGGTAAACCCGCTCCCACAGGGATAGCGCAGGCCTGAAGGGAAGCACCGTACCTGTGGGAGCGGGCTTGCCCGCGAAGAGGCCGGTACAGGCGACACAAAACTCTGCGCCCGCGTGACTTTCCCCTCCCCGCGCAAAGTCCCACTTCCTGGTACCCCCCACAATCACAACACCAGGCCGGACCACCCATGCACCCTCAACGCACCGCCTTGCACAACGAACTGCACGCCCGCCCGTCGCTGTATTTCGACGGCCCGGCGCATGTCTTCCACCTGGCCTTGCTTGGCGGCGATGCTGCCTGTGCGGCACTGCTGCAACGCTGCTGCCCGGATGGCCTGGACACCGCAGCCGCCCAAGGCATCACCCGCCTGGATGGTCATCCGTTCAAGTGGGAACGGCACACCGAGTTCTTCACCCTGACCCTGGTGGTGCCTTGCACGGCCGCCGATACCGAGTGGCAAACGCTGCCGCCGGTGCTGGCCGAGGCTATCGCCCCGCAAGCGGCGCAGGTGATCAACGCGGTGCAGGTGCTGGTCCGTGACGAACACGAACTGGACCTGCCCCACTACGGTTTCAAGGACCCGTGCGGCTCCTGCGTCGGCGGTGGCGATGCGGTGGTGTGGAGCGATTTTCGCCTGACCGAGGACGGCACCAACCGCTTCCTGTTCATCAACCGTCGCCTCAATGCCTACCGTCAGGGCCGCATGATCCGCCGTCTGCTGGAGATCGAGACCTACCGCATGATGGCCTCGCTGACCCTGACCACCGCCAAGGACCTGAGCCAGGAGCTGGATGCCTTCGACAAGACCCTGGTCAGCCTCTCGGAGCGCAGTGCCGGGGTCGATGGCCATGATTCCAAAGGGTTGTTGGAGGCCATTGCCCACCTGTCACGCCAGGTGGTCAGCCGCACGGTGAAAACCCGCCACCGCTTCGGCGCCACGCAAGCCTATGCGCAACTGGTGTTCGAGCGCCTGGGCGAGCTGCGGGAAAGCCATGTGGGCGACTGCCAGCGCCTGGGGGTGTTCATCGAACGCCGGTTCAAACCGACCGTGCGCTACTGCGCGGCCACCGAGCAGCGCCTGGAGCAGTTGGCAAAGAATGTGGCCAACCTGGGCGACCTGTTGCAAGCACGGGTACAGGTGGAGATGGAAGAACAGAACGCCGAGATCCTGCGCAGCCTCAATGCCCGGGCCGATGCCCAAGTGAAGATTCAACGGGCGGTGGAGGGGCTGTCGATCATTGCCATCACCTACTACCTGCTGAACTTGTTCAAGCTGCTGTATGGCGGGCTGAATGTGCTGGGGTTGGGGCTGACGGCGCGGGATGGGCTGTTGGCCATGGCGCCGCCTGTGCTGTTGGTGTTGCTGGTGATCTTGCTGAGAATCAGGCAGGCCAAGCAGCATTGAGGCTGGGGCTGCTTTGCAGCCCAATCGCCGGCAAGCCAGCTCCCAAAGGTATTGCGTACGGCTTGAAGTCGACGTGGTCCTTGTGGGAGCTGGCTTGCCGGCGATCGGCTTCACACCGACTCGTCAGCCGGGCGAGCACCCTCCTGCAGCAACACCATGCTCTGCGGCGACGACAGGGCGATGCCCTCGTCACGCAGACGCCCAAGGATGGTGAACAACAGGTCACTGCGCGTACCGGACACCTGCCGCGGCCCCGCCACGTAACCGCTCACACCAATCACCATCCCGCTGCTGGTCAGGTCCTTGAACGACACCGAAGTGGCCGGTGCATCCAGAATCGCCTCGTGCTCCTGGTACGCTGCCAGCAGCAATTCGCGCACACGGTTGGCGTCGGTCTCCAGCGGCAGCGTGAGCGTGATGCCGACCACACCCAAGGCATTGCCCATGGTCACGTTGCGCACGTTCTGCGAGATGAATTGCGAGTTGGGCACGATGACCGTAGAGCGGTCGGACATCTGGATCTCGGTGGCGCGCACGTTGATACGGCGAATGTCACCCTCGACGCCAGCCAGGCTGACCCAGTCGCCCACCTTGACCGGGCGCTCGGTCAGCAGGATCAGGCCGGAGATGAAGTTCTGCACGATCTGCTGCAGGCCGAAACCGATACCCACCGACAGGGCACTGACCACCCAGGTCAGGCTGGTGAGGTTGATGCGCAGGGTCGACATCACCAGCATGGCCAGGAAGATGAAGCCCAGGTAACCCACCAGAGTCACCAGCGAGGCACGCATGCCGGCGTCCATGTCGGTTTCCGGTAGCAGGCGATCGCTCAGCCAGCGCTTGACCACGCGGATGGCGAACAGGCCGCCGAGGAACATCACCACTGCCAACAGAATGTCCTGGGGGACAATGTTCATGTTGCCCAGCAGCTTGCCGCCGGTCTCGTCCCAATCACCCAGGCTCAGCAGCAGTTCGCTGGGGCTGGTGCCCGATGGCATCAGTGCCAGCAACAGCGCCAGGAACAGCACCACGGTGCGGCCAATGCCGGCCAGGATGGTGCTGGCCTGGGCCTGGTGACGTGGCGCCAGGCCCAGGGTCGAGGCCAGCGCCAGGCCGCCGGGCTGGCGGGGCGACAGCAGGGTTTCGCAGAGGTCACCAAAGAACGTGGTCAGCAGGTAGGCACAGGTAATCACCAGGCTGACCCACAGCAGCTTGGCGGTGAGGAAGTAGGCGAGTGTCAGGTAACCGGCGAGCAAGGCCAGCAGGATCAACGTAAGCCAGATCACCATCACGAACGGGATCAGCCCGGCCAGGCCTGTGGGGCGCTCCAGGTCATGCTTGCGCAGGGTGCGGCGGTAACGCAGCAGCGCACCGGCGAAGGTGAACGCCACTACCAGCGCGGTCAGGCCGTTGACCGCCACGGTAAGCGCCAGGCTGGCACCGATCACGCTGTTGATGCGCTCCATGGTCATCATGACCATCAGCGCCAACGCCAGCACCTTGGGGAACCAGCCCAGGGCGCTGGCCACTTCATCGTGAATAGGCGGCAGGCGCCAGGACGGGCGCTGCAGCATCAGCATGGCGCGGCCCAGGCCGGTGATGAAGGCGCTGAACACCACCAGCGCGAGCACATGATTGGCCAGGCTGGCGATATCGGCGCCCAACTCGGCGCTGCTCTCCAGCCCCCAACGCAGCAGCGAGACCGAGCCGGCGATGGTGCCCAAGGTTGCCAGGCTGACACCCAGCGCCAGCGCACTGCGGCGCAGGCGGCCTTCGGGCAGCCAGCTGACCATGGCGCCGGCGAGAAGGCGCTCGAGCACGCGGCGCACCAAGGTCCAGACCAGGATTGCCGCCACCAGGCTGGTAATGAACAACCAGCGATTTTCAGCACTGAAGGCACTACTGATGGCATCAGCCGTCTCACCACGCAGGTCACGCAGGCGTGCCACATCGTCCTGGGTGGGGCGAATGATGCTCTGCCAGAACGCCGGGCTCAGCGGTGAGGCTGCGCGGCTGGTGATCTGCGAGTTGAACTGGCTGCGGCGCAGGTTGACGATTTGCGTGGACAGGTCGCGGGCCGACTGGGTCAGCTTGGTCGCCTGGTCCCGCTGAGCTACCAAGGCCTTTTTCTCGGCCTCAAGCTCCTTGCGCTGCTGGGTCAGTGTGGCGGCCTCGTCCTGCTGGATCGGGCCGATGACCTTGAGTTTGTCGTCGACTTTTTCCACATCCGTGGTGCGCAAAGCACTTAACGCATCGGCCTGGCGCTGGACCTGCATGGCGCCCAGGCGCAATTGCGAAAGCAGATCATCGTTGGCCTCGCTGGTGACACCCTGGCGGATCTGGTCCAGCCGATCGCTCAACTGCTCGATGCTGGCGTTTTCATCCAGCACGTTCGCTTCGGCAACCGCCAGATTGGACAAGGGCGTGGCCGGGGCCGACCAGGCCGGGCTGGCAATGGCCAGCATCAGGGCCATGAAAACCATCAGGCCTGGGCAATAACGGGCAAGGCTGACACGCCTCATCGAATATTCCTCTTTACAATTCGATTTGGCGGGGGATTCTACGCGGCTTCACGCGATCAAGAGAGTGCCGTTTCTCGTTTGAGCAGTTGCTGTTTGCGCTCGACGCCCCAGCGGTAGCCGCTGATGTCGCCGTCGCGGCGAACCACCCGATGGCAAGGTATGGCTACGGCTATGTGGTTGGCCGCGCAGGCCATGGCCACGGCACGTACTGCCTTGGGCGCACCAATGCGCTCGGCGATGTCGGTGTAGCTGACCCGGCTGCCGGCCGGCACCTCGCGCAGGGCCTGCCACACCCGCTCCTGGAACGCAGTGCCTTGCACATCCAGTGGCAAGGCCAGGCCCAACGCCGGAGCTTCGACGAAGCCCACCACCTCGGCGACCAACCGTTCGTAGGCACTATCGCCGCCGACTAGGTGAGCCTTGGGGAACTGGTCCTGCAGGTCGCGCAGCAGGGCCTCGGGGTCGTCGCCCAGCAGGATCGCGCAAATGCCCTTCTCGCTCTGGGCGACCAGGATCGCGCCCAAGGAGCACTGGCCGAGGGCGAAGTGGATGGTTGCCCCGGCGCCGCCGGCACGGTATTGCCGCGGGCGCATGCCCAGGCGCTGGTCGGCGCTTTCGTAGAAACGGCTGTTGGAGTTGTAGCCGGCGTCATAGATGGCATCGGTGACAGAGCGTTGGCCATCTTCCAGGTGCTCGCGCAGGCGCCGGGCACGGAAAGCGGTGGCGTAGGCCTTGGGGGTGAGGCCGGTTTCGGCCTTGAACAGGCGATGCAGGTGGAAAGGGCTGACGGCCAGTTGCGCGCTGAGTTGATCTAGGCTGGGCGCGGGATCGCTGGCTTCGATCAGGCGGCAGGCGCGGGTGACCAGCTGGCTGTGGCGGGTGGCGCTGGCGTTGCTGGTGGCGGTGCAACGTTTGCAGGCGCGGTAGCCGGCGGCTTCGGCGGCGGCTGGGGTGTCGTAGAACTCGACGTTGGTTCGCTTGGCAAGGCGTGATTTGCAGCCGGGCTGGCAGTAGATCCCGGTGGTGCGCACGGCGTAGACGAAGTGGCCGCTGGCGGCGGTTTCGCGGGATTCTACGGCTTGCCAGCGTTGGTCGGGGGTGGTGTAGGGGTTCATTAGTAAATGTCCAGATTGGTTGTCGCCTGTGCCGGCCCTTTCGCGGGTGAACCCGCTCCCACAGGTACTGCATAGACCTTCCAGGCTGTGGAAATCCCTGTGGGAGCGGGTTTACCCGCGAAGAGGCCGGCACAGGCAGTGCAAAACCTCAGGCACGCCACAGGTACCAGGCCGCCACGGTGCGGTAAGGTCGCCAGCCTCCGCCCAGCGAACGCATTTGCGCAGGCGTCGGCGCCTTGTCCAGCCCCTTCATCCGCCGATACCCCTCGCGCACGCCAAAATCGTCGACCGGCAGAACGTCCGAACGCGCCAGGCTGTAGATCAGCAGCATCTCCACCGTCCACCGCCCTACCCCACGCAATGCCACCAGTCGTTCGATCAACGCCTCGTCAGCCAGGCCCAGTGCCTCCTCCCGGCTCGGCACCAGGCCATCCAGCCGGCCTTGGGCAATACCCTGGATCGTCGCCATCTTGCTCGCGGAAAAACCGCAGGCGCGCATGGTTTCCGGTGTAACTGCCAACAACTGCTCCGGCGTTGGGAACGCAGCTTCTGGAAACAGCGCCAGCAAGCGCCCAAGAATTGCCTCGGCAGCACGGGCATGCAGTTGCTGGTAGGCAATCGCTCGCACCAACACCTCATAAGGCTCCCGCCCCGGCGTGGCCTGGTGCAGGCATGGCCCGGTCGCTGCGATATGCCGCGACCAGTCCGGGTCGAGCGCCGCCAGGTATTCGGTGGCCTCGCGGTACGCGTCAGGCGAAAGGTCGGCCAGGATCATGGCACCTCCATCAAGTCGATTGCAGGTCCAGCTTAGCGCAGCCGTTCATCGGGCAAACGCCGGTTCTTGCGCGGCTAATTCCTGGCATGCCATTGCTCCGCGCTATCGTCCCCGCATAGAATTGAGAACAATTCACAATCGCATGTATTCACAGGACCGGGCCTTCGCCAAGATGCAGATCAACGAAACGCTCAAGCCGACCGAGGTTGCTCTGCTCTACCAGGCCCACCACAGCTGGCTTAGCGGCTGGCTGCGCAGCCGGGTAGGTTGCAGCGAGCACGCCGCCGACCTGGCCCAGGATACCTTCGTGCGGCTGTTGCGGGCTCGCCAGCTATCGCCGCTGAAGGAGCCACGTGCCTACCTCAGCAGCATTGCCCGTGGCCTGATGATCGACCAGTTCCGCCGCCGCGCGCTGGAACGGGCCTACCAGGAAAGCCTGGCTCACCTGCCCGAAGCCGAAGTGCCCAGCGAAGAAGATCGACTGGTCATCCTTGATACCCTGGCGCGCCTCGATCATGCCCTGCACCAGCTGAAACCGCGTGCCCGCCAGGCATTCCTGCTGGCTCAGCTCGACGGTTTGAGCATTGTGCAGGTCGCCCTGCGCCTGGGTGTGTCGCGAGCCACCGTCGAGCGGGACCTGGCCAAGGCTCTGGGCGTTTGCTACCGGTTGCGCTATGCCGACGCCTGATAACGCGCCCACACAGGCGCACGTCGACCAGGCCATCGACTGGTTGGTGAAGTTGCGCTTCGACAGCCCAAGCCCGCATACCGAGCAGCAGTTCCGGCACTGGCTGGCCAGCCATCCGCACAACCCCTTGGCCTGGCAGCGGGTCAGCCACCTCAGTGACGAACTGGCAGGGCTGCCCAAGGGCCTGAGCCGGCGCACGCTGGATGGTAGCCAGCGCCATCGCATCAACCGCCGCGACCACCTCAAGCTGCTGGCCGTGCTGGCCGTGGGCGGCAGCCTGGGCTGGGCTGCGCGCGAACCGTTGGGCATACCCCAGCTGCTGGCCGACAGCAGCACTGCCACCGGCGAGCGTCGCCAGCTGCAAGGCAGCGATGGCAGCCGCATACAACTCAATACCGCCAGTGCCATCGACCTGCGTTACAGCGCCGAGCAGCGCCGGCTGCAACTGGTGCGTGGCGAGGTGAGCCTGGACAGCAACCCCAACGACAACCGCCCGTTTCGCATCGACACCCGCGTTGGCCAACTGGCCACCCTCGACGGCCAACTGCTGCTGCGCGAGAACGACCAGGGGCTGTTGCTGGCCGTACGCCGGGGCGACGTCACACTGTTCCCCACCTCGGCCTCGCCACGTCGGGTGCTGCCAGGCGAAACCTTGCAGGTGTGGGCCAGCGGCAGCTTCCAGGCGGTGACGCTGCACAGCGACCCCTGGGGCTGGACCGACGGCGTGCTCAGCGTGCAGCAGATGCCGCTGGGCGAGTTCATCGCCGAGCTGGCGCGCTACCGCCCGGGCCTGCTGCGCTGTGCCCCGGAAGTGGCAGCCCTGAAGGTGTCTGGTACCTACCAGCTGGCCGACATCGGGCAAATCCTGCAGCTGCTCACCCGCAGCCTGCCGGTGCGGGTCGATTACCGCACGCGTTATTGGGTAAGCATCGGTACGGCCTGAAAAATTTCCGAAAATAAATGAGGTGGAATCTCATTCTCGTCCGGCCTGAAGGAACAAAACCCGAAAAGTGGTCTTCACGACCTTCAGGAGCGCTTCATGATTGCCCCGTGTTCCCCTCGCAACGACAGGCTGCGCCGTGCCGTACGCGCGGCCGTGTTCGGCCTTGGCCTGGCTGCTGGCGGTGCCTACCCGGCCATGGCCCAGGCTGCAATTGCCAGCCAGAGCCAGCAGACCGACTGGAACATCCCGGCCGGCCCACTGGCCCCGGCGCTGGACCAGTTGGCACGCCAGGGCGGCCTGAGCCTGTCGTTCGACGCGAACAGCCTGCAGGGCAAGACCACCCACGGTGTGCAGGGCCGGCATGACAGTACGCGGGCGCTATCAGTCCTGTTGCAGGGCAGCAACGTCCAGGTCCAACAGGAAAGCGCAACCAGCTTCCTGCTGATCCCGGCACTGGATGTGGGAAACGCCCTTGAGCTGGGCGCGACCAGCATTTCCAGCGACCGCCTGGGCGAAACCACCGAGCACACCGGCTCCTACACGACCGGCGAAGTGACCATTGGCAAGATGCCGCAAACCCTGCGCCATACCCCGCAATCGGTCAGCGTGATAACCCGCCAGCGCATCGACGACCAGAACATTACCAACCTGACCAACCTGCTGGAGCAGACACCCGGCGTGGTGGTCAACTACACCGACAGCGAACGGGTGCAGTATTACTCGCGCGGCTTTGCCATCGACGCCATTCAGTACGACGGCGCCACCGTGGTGCAAAGCAGCGGCGGTGGTTCATTCATCCAGACCGACTCGGCGTTCATCGACCGCGCCGAAGTGCTGCGCGGAGCCACCGGCATGCTGCGTGGCGCCGGCAACCCGTCGGGCACGGTGAACCTGGTACGCAAGCGCCCGACCCATGACTTCCAGGCTACGGGCAGCGTGACCCTGGGTTCTTGGAATGCCCAACGCTATGTGGCCGATATCTCCGGCCCGTTGACCGAAACCGGCAACGTACGCGGGCGGGTAATCGCCGTGCATGACGACCGCGACCTGTTCCAGGACTCGCGCATGGAACGCAAAGAGGCGTTCGGCGGCTCGCTGGCCTTCGACCTGGACGACAGCACCACGCTGACCACCGGTGTCGAGTGGACCAAGCTCGACGCCACCGGCGCCTGGGGCAACCTGCCCGCCGACGCCAGCGGCGCCCCCCTGCCCTTCGGCCGCAGCACCTACCTGGGCGCCGACTGGAACCGCTGGGACCGCAGCAACCTGAACACCTTTGCCGAACTGGAACACCGCTTCGACAACGACTGGACCCTGAAGCTGATGGCTCTGCGTACCCACTTCGAGCTGGACGATCATGGTTTCAAGCAAACCTACATGGAGCACGCACCGGCCAACCTGAACCCCACCGGCAACCCGTACCTGATGCGATACCAGGTTACCGAAGGCGACGGCGGCGAGAGCCTGCAGAACAACTTGAGCGCCACCCTCAACGGCCCGTTCGACCTGTTTGGCCGCACCCACGAGCTGATGGTCGGCGTCGAACGGATTCGCAACGATTCCTACGCGTCGGCCACCAACCGGGTAATTTCCGGGCTGTACGACATCCGCTACTGGGACCCGAAAACCAGCCTGCCCGAGCCGGAAATCGACATCACCGCACACCCGGTGCGCACCCGTACCACCCAGCAAGCCGCACATGCCACCTGGCGCATTTCGCTGGCCGAACCGCTGACCGCGATCATCGGCGCGCGAGCCAACTGGTATGACTACGAGCAGGAAAACAACACCGGAGCCAACGGCAAGTTCAGCGTCGACGAGAAGATCGTGCCGTACGCGGCGCTGATCTACGACCTGAATGACAACTTCAGCGTATACGCCAGCTACACCGAGATATTCAGCCCGCAGACAGTGGTGGACAAGAACAACTCGGTGCTCGACCCGATCATCGGCGAAGCCTACGAAACGGGCATCAAGGGCGAGTTCTATGATGGCCGGTTGAACACCAGCCTGGCGTTTTTCCGTATCAACCAGGTGGGAACGCCGGTGGATGACATGTCCACGGAAATCGGCTGCAACGGCACCACCAGCCGCTGCAAGATCGCCTCGGGCAAGAGCCGCAGCGAGGGCATCGACCTGGAGATTTCCGGCGAAGTGCTGCCGGGCTGGCAGGTCACCGGTGGCTACACCTACAACACCACCGAGTACCTGAAGAACACGGCAGCCACCAATGGCAACGCGATCCGCACCACCGACCCGGAGCACATGCTGCGGCTGTTCACCAGCTACCGCCTGCCAGGCACACTGGATGCCTGGACCATTGGTGGCGGCGTGCAGGCGCAGAGCGACATCTATTCCGAAAGCGGCACGGCCAAGGCGACCCAGGCAGGGTATGCGGTGTACAACGGCATGCTCGGTTATCGCATCAACGACAACTACTCAGTGCAACTGAACGCCAACAACATCTTCGACAAGAAGTACTACCGGCAGATCGGTACCACGGCGACGGGTTACTACTGGGGGGAGCCGCGCAATGTGTCGGTGACCTTGCGCGGGAGTTTCTGACGGGGCAACACGGTCGCCTTGTGGGAGCGGCCTTGTGTCGCGAAAGGGCCGCGAAGCGGCCCCAGGGTTTCAACTGCGCCGGACAGATTGCTGGGGCCGCTTTGCGGCCCTTTCGCGACACAAGGCCGCTCCCACAGGTATTGCGCAGCCCTGGAGGACCTCAGTCCGCCACCGCCCGCAAGCGCCCCGCGCGCCGGTACGACTGCCGGGCAAAGCACACGAACAACCCGGCCATCAGCGCCAGCGCGATGGGCAGACCATGCGGCGCCACATCCATCGCCGCACCGCTGACCAGCGGCCCGACCAGGCTACCCACACCCCAGAGCAAGCCCACGCTGGCGTTGGCGGTAACCAGGTCCTGCCCCTTGAAGCGCTGCCCGATCAGTACCAGCGCCAGAGTATAGATGCCCCCTGCCACGGCACCCAGCAGCACCAGCAGCGGCCACAGCAGCCAGGTCAGGTTCAGCAACCAGGGCAAGCCGATACCGATCGCCATCGCCAGCAACCCGCATACCAGGTGCAGCCCGGTGCGCTCCACCCGGTCGGCCAACCAGCCAAGCGGCAACTGGAACAACATGTCACCGGCAAACACCACCGTCACCATCAGCGCCGCCACGCCAACGGCGAAGCCATGGCTGGTGGCATACACCGGCAGCAGCGACAGCACCACGGCATCGAAGAACGAGAAGAACAGCACCGCCACGCACAACGCCGGCGCCACGCGGAAGAAGCCGGCCAGACCGAAGCTCTTTTCACCCTCTTCATGTTCCACATGGTCGTGGGGCACGGTCAGCACGATGCACAGCAGCGCCAGGCCATAGCAGACGGTGACCACACCGGTGATCCACGGGCTGTCCGCGCCCAGTACCGCCAGCATGGCCGGGCCGAGCACCTGGAAACCGGTGAAGCTGGTAGCGTAAAGGGCCATGATCTTGCCCCGGTTGTGCTCCGGACACAGTTCGTTGACCCACGACTCGCCGAGGATGATGGCGATACCCATGCCCAGCCCAAGGCCTAGGCGCAGCAGCGCCAGCAGCCACAGCGAGCCGAATGCCGACTCGAGCAAGGCAATGCTGAGCGTGCACAGGCTGAAGCACAGCAGGTAAATGGTGCGCCGGGTGAGGTGGCGACAGCAGGCGTCGACCAGGAACGCCGAGAGCATCATGCCCGCAGCGGGTATGGCCGAGATGATGCCGATTTCAAGAGTGCTCGCACCGGCTTCATGCAGGCGCAACGACACCAGCGGCAGGCTGGCCCCCAAACTGAAACCCACGACCGAAACGGCGAACAACAAGCCCGCCAGCAAACGCATGTTCATGTACCACTCCTTGCAAACCGAAAAGACGTGCAGACACAGGCGCGCACGCCAGGGCGGCGAGCGACGCGAAAGCGCAGATCAGTTCAGGCGAGGTGTGGCGAGAAGGTGAAGGCAAACAGCACGCTGCGGCGACGCTTGAGCACCGTGTCGCTCGGCCACGCGCGACGCAGGGCCTGGAAGGCAGGCTGGCGGGCGTTTGGCAGGGACTGGGGACGGCACATTGCTTTGACTACTACGCAGGTGGTTGAAGAAAGGGCGGACTCTAGGTCAAGGGTGGTCAAGTCGTCAAATTTCGGAGAGCAACCGCCTTGCATGGCCTCCAGACCTGCGCGGGCCGTTGTAGGAGCAGCCTTGTGCTGCGAAGAGGCCGGCAAGACAACAAATTGTCTTCGCCAGTAATGGCCGCTTCGCAGCACAAGGCTGCTCCTACAGGTTCTGTGCATGCTTTCAGCGCTTGCCGGTACTTGGCAAGAACACCGCCAACAACCCGAACAACGGCAGGAACGAACACACCTCGTACACATACTCGATGCCACGCAGGTCCGCCACATACCCCAGCAAGGCCGCACCGATGCCACCAAAGCCGAACATCAGCCCGAAGAAGATCCCTGCAATCATGCCTACGCTGCCCGGCACCAGCTCCTGCGCATACACCACGATCGCGGAAAATGCCGAAGCCAGGATAAAGCCGATCACCACGCTCAACACGGTGGTCCAGAACAGGTCGGCATACGGCAGCACCAGGGTGAACGGCGCCACGCCGAGGATCGAGAACCAGATCACCGCCTTGCGCCCGATGCGGTCACCGATCGGCCCGCCAAAGAAGGTACCTGCCGCCACCGCACCGAGGAACAGGAACAGGTGCAGCTGCGAGCTGGCCACCGACACCTCGAACTTCTCGATCAGGTAGAAGGTGAAGTAGCTGGTGAAGCTGGCCATGTAGAAGTACTTGGAGAACACCAGCAGGCCCAGCACGATCAGCGCCGCGACCACCCGCCCGCGGGAAATGCCGTGGGTCGCCTGCACTGCCTTGCGCGCCTTGGCCTGGTTGAGGTGCTCCTTGTACCAGCCACGCAGCATCAGGGTGACGCCGAGGAAGAACAGCGCAGCCAGGCCGAACCAGGCCACGTGGCTCTGGCCGAACGGAATGACAATGGCCGCTGCCAGCAGCGGGCCCAGCGCAGAGCCGGTGTTGCCGCCGACCTGGAAGGTCGACTGGGCCAGGCCGAAGCGCCCGCCCGAGGCCAGGCGCGCAATACGCGAGGTTTCCGGGTGGAAGGTCGACGAGCCGATCCCCACCAGTGCCGAGGCCAGCAGGATCATGGGGAAGCTGCCGACGAAGGCCAGCATCACGATACCCACCAAGGTACACAGGGTACCCAGCGGCAGCAGGTTCGGCGCCGGTCGGCGATCGGTGAAGAAGCCGACCCAAGGTTGCAGCAGCGAGGCGGTGATCTGGAACGTCAGGGTAATCATGCCGATCTGGGCGAAACTCAGGTCGTAGTTGGCCTTGAGCATCGGGTAGATCGCCGGCAGCACCGACTGGATCAGGTCATTGATCAGGTGCGCCAGGGCGCAGAAACCGATAATGCGCATCACCAGCGGGGTGGCTTGGCTTGCCGCCGCACTGGTGGGCGCCGTGGAGGCGCTACTGATAGCCATGTGCCTGAATCTCCGTCGGCAGTTTGGGATCCGATTATCGGAAAACAAATAGATACATAGCTACCTTTTTTCTCTCTCTGTCGCGACTCACTTGAAAATGGTTATCAATATAATTAGCATCCTTGGCCCATACCCCCGTCATCGTTGGGCGAAACGGCCCCTAACGCGAGCAGATCGAACCCATGAGCCCGACGCCCGCCGAGCAGTTGCAGCCTGCCCGCCCCCGCCCACGGCAGATCAACACGCGCCACAGCCCATTGGGCAGATGGCTGGCACTGCTATTCCTGCTAGGGCTGGGCGCTGCAGCCTATCTGTACTGGCCGCTGATGCAGCGCCTGGGCAGCGAATTGCACACCGATGCAGGTGAGCGCCGCAGCATCCGCCTGGCCGACGGCACCACCCTGCACCTGGGCAGCGCCAGCGCGATTAACGCCGACCTGCGCGGCCGCACGCGCCAGCTGCAGCTGGTGCAGGGCCGGGTATACCTTGAAGTGATGCTCGACGGCCGAGCCATGGAAGTGACTGTGGGCGATGCGCGCGTCCAGGTGTTTGGTACCCGCCTGCAGGTCGCCCGCCATGCTGGTCATGACGAACTGGTGGTGCTCAACGGCAAAGCCATGGTCATCCAGCGCGGCGAACAGCGCATGGTGTCGGCGGGCGAGCGGGTAACCTTCGATGGCGCAAGTATCGGCCCGGTACTGAAAGCCGACCTCAAGGCCACCGATGGCTGGCGCATCGGGCAGTAGAAAGCCGGCGGCATGCCGTTGGACACGGCAGAACGCGGGCCTGGCCGCTAAGTTTTTGAAAGCGTGCAAATTTTTTTTGAAATGAGTGTTGACAGAGGGGCCGTTCAAGAGAATAATGCGCGCCATCGGCTACATAGCTCAGTTGGTTAGAGCATAGCATTCATAATGCTGGGGTCCGGGGTTCAAGTCCCTGTGTAGCCACCAAACAAGACGAAGGGCTTACCGCAAGGTAAGCCCTTTTTCTTTGCCTGCAAAAAATGCCCCCTACTGGACATGCAATCGCCACCTCAACGCATGCCGGTCACCGCCACAGCCAGGCCCAACCCGATCAGCGCCAGGCCGATTACCCTGTCCACCAGCCTCTGTCGCTCGATCATCGCCTTGCGCAATGCCGCGCTGGAGAAGAACACCGCCACCAGACTGAACCACAGCCAGTGGGCAACGGACATGAAAGCGCCGTAGGCAAAATCCAGCGCCAGCGAGCTGCCAGGCTGTACCACCTGAGTGAAGGCACTGATGACGAACAGCATGGTCTTGGGGTTGAGAGCGTTGGTCAGAAAGCCCGTGCGCAGGGCCTGCGTTACGCTGGCGGCGGATGCGGCAGCCCCGTCGAGGGTTAGGCGCCGGGTGTTGGTCAGCGACTGGTAGCCCAGGTAGACCAGGTAACCCGCGCCCAGCACTTTCATGCCCATAAACAGGGTCGGGCTCTGGCTGATGATCACCGCAATGCCCAGCACCGTGTACAGGACATGCACCTGCACTCCCAGGGCAATGCCCACGGCAGCCGCCAGCCCGGCCTTGCGGCCCTGTGCATAACTGCTTCGGGTGACCATGGCAAAGTCGGCACCGGGGCTGATGACGGCAAGCAGGGTGAACAGTGCGACGGCGATGAGTTCGGTCATGCTGGTGGCTCTCGATAGGCGATGGAAATGCACAGACCAGGCAATTATCGAGAGCTTATAGACCAGGAAAAATCGATTTATAGTGAAGCAAATCTGATAGTTTTTTTCACAGAGGTGTAGTGCCGGTGCCGGCCTCTTCGTGGGCTCGCCCGCTCCCACAGGTAACCCACATCTCTCAGTTGGTGTGAAACCCTGTGGGAGCGGGCAAGCCCGCGAAGAGGCCGGTACTGGCAACACAAATGCCATGAAACTGCCGCCACTCAACGCCTTCCGCTACTTCGACATCGCCGCCGAAACCGAGAGCTTCGTGCGCGCCGCCGAGCACCTGCACGTCACCCATGGTGCAGTCAGCCGCCAGGTGCGCCTGCTTGAAGAAAGCCTTGGTGTGGAGTTGTTCGAGCGCCGCAACCGGGCCATTTTCCTTACCCCTGCCGGCCGTGCCTTGCAAGGCACTACCCAGGCGATCTTCGAGCAGCTCGAAGGCGCCGTGCAGCGCTTGCAGCAACAGGCCCGCGACAACGTGCTGGTGTTGTCGTGCGAGCCGACCATCGCCATGCGCTGGCTGATCCCGCGCCTGCCCCGCTTCCATGCCGCCAATCCCGACCTGCAGTTGCACCTGGTGGCCGCAGGCGGGCCACTTGACTTCGCCCGCACCGGGGTCGACCTGGCAATTCGCCGCGATGATTTTCACTGGGACAAGCAGCTGTACAACCAGAAGATCTGCGACGAATGGATCGGCCCGGTCTGCCATCCCGCCGCCCCCACCCAACTTGAAGGCCAACGCCTGCTGCACAGCGCCACCCGCCCCGGCGCCTGGCCCAACTGGCTGCGCCTGAGCGGCCAGCAGGCCCGACATACCGAGCGCGGCGACTACGAGCACTTCTACCTGTCGATTCAGGCCGCCAGCGCCGGCCTGGGCCTGGCCATGGCCTCAGCCCTGATGGTGCGCGACGAACTAGACAGCGGCCAATTACAGGCGCCGTTCGGCTTTGTGCGTGATGGCTCGGCATACCACCTGCTCAGCCCCAAGCCGCTAGAAGACGATGGCAAGCGCCAGCGCTTCGCCACGTGGGTGACGGGTGAATGCAGGAGCTGCCTGGTTCATCTGGGCTTGATACAGAACGACGAACCTGCACGGCCGTCGCCACCCCAGGTGCGATAACCCGCGGTATCCAAATGAATACGCCCGGACGGATAGCGCCCCAGGCCCATGTTCCAGGCCTGGCCATACTGCTGCCAGAAACGGCACAGGGGGTTGGGGTCCGCCCAGTCGGGTAGCAGGATATCGACGGCGAACGCCCGGGTATGGGCGCTGTTGGCCGCCCCGCCGGCGCAGACGTTCAGGCGTGGGTCTCGATAGGCCGAAACCACCTCGAACTGGCGCAGGATGCCCTGGTCATCGAGCGTCTTGATCAGCGAGAGCGTCGAGCGCACCGCGGGCCAGTTGCTGGTGGGCGGCACGGCGAAGGGGGACGCGTGGCACAGCTTCCAGTCCGAAGCCGAACGCAGCAGTTGATGGATAGGCACCATGCCGTAAAGGCGGGCATCCACAAGCATCTCGCGAAATGGCCGTGTCTGATGGTCGCCGGCCCATTGAGCGAACAACCAGACATCACGCTCATCAGCCTTCGCCACCGCACACAACATGGCCAGCACCAGCGGCAGCCATCCAGCTCTTTTCATCCCTGCACCCCTTGCCACAGTATGTGCCACGCTGCCGAATACGGCTGCGCCCAACAAGGAGTTAAGCATGCACAAGATGGCAATACCGAGCCTTGCCGCCCTGGCCTTCAGCGGCCTTGCAGCCGCCGATGCGCGAATCGACCTGGGCGACGCCCAGCGCGTCACCCGCCTTTTCGCCTTCCCCAACAACTGCCACGTGATCTGTTATCGCGACTGGACCCTGGAGCAAACCGTAGAACACTATCTGACCCAAAGCGTTCGCCGCGACGGCCATGCCGCTGCCCAGGTACATGTAAGCCGCGACAACGATCGCCTGCACGCAACCATCAGTGGCGTACCCGCCAACTATGCAAAACCCCTGCGCAAGCTGCTCGACAGCGGTGATCTTGCCTATCAGGCAGCCACTCGGCTGAACGAGGAAGGCAAATGGTCCTATGACTGGTATCTGTTCCTGCCACTGGGCATGGCCCTGCAGAATCGCCGCAGCATCGAACTGCTGCACTTCCCGCCGGACTACTCGCTGACCCAGGCCCAGGACTACCTGCGCTCCAATACCACCGACCGCTGGGCCGAGCTGTTGACATTCAACGGCGTCGACGCCAGCCAGACCCCGGCCTACCAGACCATCATCGATATCGCTCCCATCGCCGCCCCCGCCAGCGCGGGTGAAACGCTGAAGGAAACCTACAGCTACTTCAAGGACTACCAGGTGCGCATGGTCAGCGAGATGACTCTGCAAAACCCCGCCAGGCCCCTGCCGATGGTGGCCTTCGGCGCGCCGGTACGCAGCTGGATCCAGCAGCAGTACGGGCCACAGGTAGATGTGCTGGGCCTGGTCAGCATCAGCCCGCAGCCAGGTGCCAAGGTGCCGGTGCTGGGTGCCAACCACCCTAGTGCCATCTGGTATGCCTCTAACAAGGACAGCCATGGTGGCGACCAGGATGCAGCCGATGCTGCTGGTTTGAAGATGATGGGGCAGGACCTGACGGCCGCCTGCTGGCAGGCGGGGATGGGGCGCAATCAGCGGGCCGACGCCAAGCTGACGCTGGATGCCTGCTCGAACAAGTGGCAGGTGACGCAGAAGAAACAGACCTGCGAACTGTTCTTCCGCACCGTGCGCAAGTACACGCCAGAGCAGGCCGCAGCCAAATGCAATACCGGCAGCGTGACCAGAAGCCTGCGCGACCTGGCCAAGCCGATGGAGGCCCAGCCACAGGACCTGTGAATGAAGCCCGCCCTGCTCAATCTTCGAGCAGGGTGCAGGCCATCACCAGCGCGTCTTCACGGCCGCCGGCAACCGGGTAATAGTCGCGGCGGCGGCCGATTTCGTTGAACCCGTAGCGCTCGTACAAACGATAGGCCGACTGGTTGCTGGCGCGCACTTCCAGGAAGCACTCGCGGCCATTGAGCTGGTAGGCCCGGGCCATCAGGTGCTCGAGCAGGCGCAGGCCCAGGCCGCGGCCCTGATTTTCCGGCTTGACGGTGATGTTGAGCAGGTGCGCCTCGTCGATGATCACGTTGATCACGCCGTGGCCCACCTGCTGCTGGCCGTCGAACATCAGCCAGACTTCGTACGACTTGAGCGCATCCTGAAAAATCCCGCGCGTCCAGGGATGACTGAACGCGGCATATTCGATCTTAAGTACGGCATCCAGATCCGCCTCGGTCATAGGGCGGAAACTGATCGAGTCACTCATTCAACGCTCTTCCAGCGCGCCATCAGCTGGCGCATGGCTTTCCAGACGTCCGCCTTGCGCTGCGGCTCGTCCATCAACAGTTCAAGGCCCGGCAAGGCCCAGGCTTCGCCCAGGCCCTCGAGCTTCAGGGGTTGGTAATAGGCTTCGCCGTCGACATTGGCGGCAAAGCGCAGCGCCGGCAGGCCGACCAGCCACAGGCAAGTGCACGGGGCGTCCTCCAGGCGCGCCTGGACAAAGCCCTGGACGAAATCGCGCGCCGCCTCCGGGCCCTGGTCCATGTTGCCGCGCACCAGCAGCGGCCAGCGCACCGGCTCGCCGATGATCTGCGGAGCGTCGGGCAGGCCGGCGGCGCGCAGCATGTCCTTGAGCAGCAGGTACGACGGGTCGCGGCTCTGGAACGGCTGGCCGGTGGCCAACTCCACCAGCAGCAGGCAACTGCCGGCACGCAGCAACTGCAAAGAGAAGCGCGGGGGTGGCACCGGGGCCGGGCGCGGTGGCGCGGCCTGCTCCTCGGCCTCGGCAGGCTTGGCGGCCGGCTTGGGCGCACTGCCCGGGCGCGGAATCTCGATTTTGGGCCGCTCGCCAGAGCGGGCCTGGGGAGTGGCCGGCGCCTCGTTGGCAGCCGGTGCCGGCCTTACGTCGAAATCGAGGTCCTCGACCGGCGCCACCGGCAGCAGCAGCTCGGGCCGCGACGGTGCGGCGAACGGCAGTTCGGCGCGCGGCAGCCAGTGCACCACTTGCATGGCGGAAAGGTAGGCGCGGCGACGGGGTTCGGTGAGCAAGGGGCGGGTTTCCGAGGGGTGAAGGCAATAGGGGATTCTAACGTGTACACCGTGGTTTTTGCAGCGCCTATCAGACCGAGCGCCGCGCGGGCGGCGCTCGGTCTGAATGCCACTACAAAAATCAAACCATACCCACTTACGCCATAAGGTTATCCCCCATTACAGACCAAGGGGTGAAAACCTCCCCCTCGGATGCAGTACAATCGCCCCCTTTTTCTTGGCAACGAGTCGAAGCCAATGATCGAACCCAAGCGCGTCCTGCGCGCCCTAGCCGAACACTGGGCCCTGATCGAGCCGCTGTGCGAGCGTTTCGACCAGGGCACCCTGAGCCTGGTCGAATTGCGTCAGCACGTGGCACGCCAGCAGGTCGAGAGCACCCCGCAGGACATCACCCAGCTGCTCGACGTGTGGATCCGCCTGGATATCCTGGTCCCGGTGGCCAAGAGCCCGAACCGTTTCGAGCTCAACGCGCAGATCCACGATTTCCTCGCCTACCTGCGCCGCGAACACCGGCTGGGCCTGTGTCTGGAGATCGAAGCCTATCTGCGCCATCTGGAGCGCCTGGCCGGGCATATCCAGGACGCCTTCGACAACCGCGACAGCGACGACCTGGCGCGCCAGCTGCGCCTGCTCGACATGCGCGTGCGCGATGTACTGAAGAAGCTCGACAACGACGAGCAGGCACTGGTAGCCGTGGCCGAGCGGGCCAAGACCAGCAACCGCCAGATCCCGCTGCGCCAGCGCTATGCCGAAGTACTGGCGACCTGGGACGAGTACGTCGAGCCGATGATCCAGCTGGTCAACGCCGATGGCGCCTTCGAACAGGGCGTGCGCAAGGTCGAGACCGTGCTGCTGAAGCTGCTGGGCGAACAGGCGCGCCTGGGCCACCTGGTCGACGACGACATGCTGTTGCGCACCCACGCGCGCATCCTGGAAATGCAGACCAGCGCCCAGCTGACCCTGCGCCACGCCCGCGAACTGCTGCTGCCTCTGCGTGAGGAAGCCCGCCGGCACAACGCCGTGACCCGTGGCGCCGCACTGGCCCTGTCGGTGATCCGGCGCAAGGGCATCGACGCCGTACCGCAAGCGGCCATGCCGATGTTCACCCGCCCGCAAAGCACTTTCCTCGGCAGCGCCAGCCAGGTCGAGGCCTATGTCTACGCCCTGGCCCGCTTCGAGCCCAAGCCGGCGCGCTTCCCCAAGGCCCACAAGACCCAGTCCGGCGCTCTGCCCCGTGCACCGCGCACGGTCAAGGAAATGGCCGAACGCTGCGAACAGGCCCTGCCGCTGCCCGACCTGATGGTCTGGCTGCTGGAGCAGGAGCCCGAAGGCGCCACCGACGAGCTGCTGTACTGGTTCTCGCGCCTGTCGCGGGAAAAGCGCTTCAAGCGCGAACGCCTCGACCGCCGCGAGTACATCACCCAGGAACACCTGGTCAGCCTGCGCTCGTTCGCCCTGACTTCCAGCCGCGAAGACGCCGCCAGCGCGCCTACCGAATCCAACGCGAGCCCAGCCCATGCATCTTGATCTTTCCGAACTGTCCCAGCTCGCGCCGATCTTCCGCGAGCTGTTCAAAGGCTTCCACGTCAGCCGCCGCGACCCCGAGCTGTACGCCCAGCTGTCGAACTTCCAGGACCAGTACCGCACCCTGTTCAAGGCCCTGGGCTTCGAACTGGTGTGCGACACCCGTGGCTTCTACTACTTCGTGCCGGACATGACCGCCGCGCAGGTCAACAAGACCGCGCAGCGCCTGTCGCTGTTCACCTTCATCCTGGTCGAACACCTGGCCGACCAGGGCCGCGACCCGATGGCCGTGCTCGATGGCGGCAGCATCGGCCGTGACGAACTGCCATCGCTGCTGGACAAGTACCGCGACCTGTTCCTGCAGGCCGAAGTGCAAACCGTGGACGAGCTGGAAGAAAAAATCCTGCGCCGCATGACACAGCTCGGCTTCGCCTTCGAGGAAGGCGGCATCTACCGCTTCCTGCCGCCTATGCATCGCTTCCTCGACGTGTGCCTGGCCGTGCAGCAGGACCGCGACCTGGCAGCCACCCTGCACAGCGACCTGCCGCTGCCGACCCCGGTACTGGTCGAGGAAGAAAGCCCCGAAGAACTCAACCGCACCGACGACCCGCTCGACCTCAGCCCGTTCGAGGGCGAGGAAAGCGAAGAGGAAGCCCTGGCCCGGGCCATCCGCGAAGAGCAACAGGAGATTGACGCATGAGCCAGGAACGCTACGGCATCCGCCGCTTCGCACTGCTCAACACCGCCGGCTACAGCCTTGGCCTTTTCCCGCTGGAACAGCCGCTGTCGGTCTACGGTGCCAACAACCTGGGTAAATCGGCGTCGATCAACGCCCTGCAGTTCCCGATCCTGGCGCGCATGTCGGACATGAGCTTCGGCAAGTACAGCCTCGAGCAGTCGCGCCGCTTCTACTTCGCCAGCGACACCTCGTACATTCTCTGCGAACTGAGCCTGCCCCACGGCCCGCACGTCATCGGCGTTGTCGGCCGCGGCCCGGGCGGCGGCTTCGGCCACCAGTTCTTTGCCTACAAGGGCGAACTGGACCTGGCCCACTATCAGAAGAACGACACCTGCCTGCGCCAGAAAGAGCTGTTCACCAACCTCGAGCGCCTGGGTATCAAGGCCTACGAGCTGAAGCCGGACGAACTGCGTCGTCTGCTGGTTGGTGGCCACACCTCGGTGCCGCTGGACCTGACCATGATCCCGCTGCGCTCGACCAGCGAACAAAGCCTGAAAACCTTCCGCGCGTTGTTCATCAACCTGCTGCACATGCGCGAAATCACCGCCGCCAAGCTCAAGCAGCTGTTCCTCGACGCCTTCGAGCACAGCCTGCGCTCCGGCAGCGTCGACTACATCGCCGCCTGTGAGGAAGCCTTCCGCGACGTGCGTCGCATGGAACAGGACTACAACGCCCTGGTCGCCGCCGGCCCGCTGGTCGAGGCCCTGGCCGGTGGTGTGGCCCAGCGCGACATCCTGCGCGGCAAGCTGCACCGCATTTCGCCAGTGCTCGACACCCTGCTGGGCACCTGGCAGGAATACGCCATGGCTCGCAAGGAAGAGCTGGTGATCCAGGCCGAACACTACCGTGGCGAGCAGGACCGCCTGCAGAACGACCAGCGCGGCGGCACCCAGGAGCTGATGCGCCTGGAGCGTGAAATCACCGGCATCCAGCGCTGGCTGGGCGAGCTGTCGGTGCTCAAGCACCGCTTCGCCCTGGTCGATGACGTCAAGGTGCTGGAGCAGCAACTGCTGGCAGCCAAGGACGCCCACGACGAACTGGCTGGCGCCCTCGCCCAGTCGCGGCAGTTCAGCGCCGAAGACCTGGACGAACGCGTCCGCGACCTGGAAAAGCGCCTGAAGCAGGTCAAGCAACAGCTCGACCACGCCGACAACAACAGCTATGCCCGCCTGCGCGAAGAGTTCTCGCAGCAGGACGTCGACCGCCTGATGCGCCTGTTCAACGGCGCACTGTTCAGCCTGCCGCTGGGTGACCGCGGTATCGAACTGGACGACAGCGACCTGTGGGTAAAATCGCTGGAAGCGGTGCTCGATGGCTTCAAGGGCGAACGCTTCGAAGCCCCGGGCCTGTCCATCGACCTTTCGCACATCGACCCACCGGCACTGCAGGCCCTGGCCGACCGCGCCGCCCTGCGTGACCAGAAAGAGCGCCTGGAAAAAGAGCTGAAGCAGCTCAAGACCCAGCAAGCCGTAGCCGCCGACCGCTCCGCCTCCAAGGCGCAGACCGAAGCCCTGTACCAGGAAGTACTGGACGCGCAGAAGGCGCTGGAAGACTTCCGCCGCAGCGAAACCCTGGCCGCCGAAGAGCCCGAGAAACTGGAACAGCTGTCGCAGCTCGAAGCCGCCCAGGATGAACTCAAGCGCTCCAGCGACGCCTTCACCGAACGAGTCCAGCAACTGTCGGCCAAGCTGCAACTGGTCGGCCGACAGATCGGCGACCTCGAGGCCAAGCAGCGCACCTTGGAAGACGCCCTGCGCCGTCGCCAGCTGCTGCCGGCCGACCTGCCCTATGGCACGCCGTACATGGAAGCCATCGACGACTCGATGGACAACCTGCTGCCGCTGCTCAACGACTACCAGGACAGCTGGCAGAGCCTGCAGCGGGTGGACAACCAGATCGAGGCGCTGTACGCCCAGGTGCGCCTGAAAGGCGTGGCCAAGTTCGACAGCGAAGACGACATGGAACGCCGCCTGCAGCTGCTGGTGAACGCCTATGCGCACCGCACCGACGAAGCCCTGACCTTGGCCAAGGCCCGCCGCGCCGCGGTCACCGACATCGCCCGGACCTTGCGCAACATCCGCAGCGACTACGACAGCCTCGAGCACCAGCTGGCCCTGTTCAACCGCGAGATCAACAGGCGCCAGGTATCCAACCTGGAGAGCTTCCGCGTGGTGCTGGCGCCGAACAAGGAAGCGCTCAAGCACATCGACCAGATCATCCACAGCGCCGGTCAGTACGAAGAAGGCGAAACCCTGTCGGTATTCGACCTGACCCAGAGCGCCGAGCAGGACAACAAGAACGAAGAGGCCAAGGAATACCTGGCACGGCTGGTGGCGGCCAACCACAACCAGCTGGGCCTGAAGGACCTGTTCGAGCTGGCGTTCGAGATCACCAAGGTCAACGGCCAGCCGGTGATCCACGCCGACATTGACGGCGCGGCATCCAACGGCACCACCATGACCATCAAGGCGCTGACCAACATGTACCTGTTGCTGCACCTGATGGACCGCGACCTGGCCGGGCGCATCCGCCTGCCGTACTACCTGGACGAAGCGGCGGACATCGACGAACGCAACCAGGCTGCGCTGCTGGAAACCAGCCTGCAGCTGGGCTTCGTCCCGATCCTGGCGAGCGTGAAGCCGCAGGTGTCTGCGCGCGTGGCGATCGACCTGGAAGGCGGCAGCGGGCCGAATGGCATCTACATCGACGAGGCGGACTGGAAGTTCATCAGCCGTCGAGATGAGGTGAAGGCGGTTGTGCGTGAGGATCATCAGGCCGAGGAATTGGCCTGATATCGGATTAGTGGGCCGCTTTGCGGCCCTTTCGCCGGCAAGCCAGCTCCCACAGGTATTGCACAAGCCCCGAGGCCTGCACTGTACCTGTGGGAGCTGGCTTGCCGGCGATGGAGGCCAAAGGCCTCCCGGCGATCTGTCAGGCTATCAATGCGCCCAAGGCAGAATCGGAATCGCTGTCACCGCATTCTGCGGGCTGCCTTCGATCATGCGGTCGCTGTACACCAGGTACACCAGCGTATTGCGCTTCTTGTCCAGGAAGCGCACCACCTGCATGGTCTTGAACACCAGCGAGGTGCGTTCCTTGAACACTTCCTCGCCATCCTTCAGCTCACCCTTGAAGCTGATCGGCCCGACCTGACGACAGGCAATCGATGCCTCCGCCCGATCTTCCGCCAGGCCCAATCCACCCTTCACGCCACCAGTCTTGGCCCGTGACAGGTAGCAGGTCACGCCCTCGACCTTGGGGTCGTCGAACGCCTCGACCACAATACGGTCATTCGGCCCGAGGAACTTGAACACGGTGGACACTTGGCCGATTTCCTCGGCCCCGGCCAGCATCGGCAACGCCAGTGCCGCCACGGCAATCATCCTTTTCAGCACGTGCCCGCCCTCAGACCAAGACCAGGTTGTCGCGGTGCACCAGTTCAGGCTCCGCGATATAGCCCAGGATGCTTTCGATGGCATCCGACGGCTGGCCAATGATCTTCTGCGCTTCCAGGGCGCTGTAGTTGGCCAGGCCGCGCGCCACTTCAAGGCCGTCCGGGCCGACGCACACCACCATCTCGCCACGACGGAAGCTGCCCTGCACGGTTTTCACGCCAACCGGCAGCAGGCTCTTGTTGGCCTGGCGCAGCGCCTGCACGGCACCGGCATCCAGCACCAGGGTGCCACGGGTCTGCAGGTGACCGGCGAGCCACTGCTTGCGTGCCGCAAGCATGCCGCGCTCGGGCGACAGCAAGGTACCCAGGCGTTCGCCAGCCTTGAGGCGATCCAGCACGCGCTCGATGCGGCCACCGATGATGATGGTATGGGCACCGGAACGGGCTGCCAGGCGCGCGGCGCGCAGCTTGGTCTGCATGCCGCCACGGCCCAGAGCGCCACCGGTACCGCCGGCCACCGCGTCCAGTGCCGGGTCGTCGGCGCGGGCCTCGTAGATCAGCTGGGCTTCGGGGTTGTTGCGTGGGTCGGCGTCGAACATGCCATCGCGGTCGGTGAGGATCACCAACAGGTCGGCCTCGACCAGGTTGGCCACCAGCGCCGCCAGGGTGTCGTTGTCGCCGAAGCGGATCTCGTCGGTAACCACGGTATCGTTTTCGTTGATCACCGGCACCACGCCCAGGTCGACCAGCGTGCGCAGGGTGCTGCGGGCGTTCAGGTAGCGCTTGCGGTCGGACAGGTCGTCATGGGTCAGCAGGATCTGCGCGGTGTGCTTGCCGTGCTCGCCGAAGCTCGACTCCCAGGCCTGCACCAGGCGCATCTGGCCGATCGAGGCAGCCGCCTGCAGCTCGTTCATCGCACTCGGTCGCGACGTCCAGCCCAGCTGGCTCATGCCGGCAGCCACGGCCCCGGAGGAGACCAGTACCAACTCCACGCCTGCCTCACGCAGCGCGACCATCTGCTCGACCCAAACGGCCATGGCACCGCGGTCGAGGCCTTTGCCATCGGCGGTCAGCAGAGCACTGCCAATCTTCACGACCCAGCGCTTGGCGCCCGTCACCTTGCTTCGCATCTTCTTCCAACCTATGTCGAATCTGTAGATACCGTGGATACAAAAACGCCGCTCCAAAGAGCGGCGTTTAGTGTACTGCAACCGGTCAGTCGCGCACGTAAATGATTTCCGGGCCGTCTTCGTCGTCCTCGAAATCATCGTCCCAACCGTCATCGTCGCCGATGTCGTGCACGCTCTTGACGCCGGTACGGCGCAGGGTACGGGCATCGTCCAGGGCCTGCAGCTGGGCACGGGCTTCGTCTTCGATGCGCTGGTCGAGGTCGGCCAACTCTTCGGCGTAGGCCGGGTCGTTGGCCAGGCGGTCGGCGCGGTCTTCGAGGTAGCGCATCAGATCGTGGCTGAGCTTTTCGGTGCCCTGCTTGGAGATGGCCGAGATCACGTAGACCGGGCCTTCCCACTGCAGGCGCTCGACCACTTCCTTGACCCGCTCGTCGCGCTCGTCGTCCATGACCATGTCGGCCTTGTTAAGCACCAGCCAGCGTTCACGCTCGGCCAGCGACGGGCTGAAGCGGGTCAGCTCGTTGACGATGACCTCGGCGGCATCGGCCGGGCTGCTTTCATCCAGCGGCGCCATGTCCACCAGATGCAGCAGCACGCGGGTACGCGCCAGGTGCTTGAGGAAGCGGATACCCAGGCCAGCGCCTTCGGAAGCACCTTCGATCAGGCCGGGAATGTCGGCGATGACGAAGCTCTTCCAGCGGTCTACGCTGACCACGCCCAGGTTGGGCACCAGGGTGGTGAACGGGTAGTCGGCCACTTTCGGCTTGGCGGCCGAAACCGAACGAATGAAGGTGCTCTTGCCAGCATTCGGCAGGCCCAGCAGGCCGACGTCGGCCAGCACTTTCATTTCCATCTTCAGGTCGCGCTGCTCACCCGGCTTGCCCGGGGTGGTCTGGCGTGGCGCACGGTTGGTGCTGGACTTGAAACGGGTGTTGCCCAGGCCGTGCCAGCCACCTTGGGCGACCATCAGCTTCTGGCCCGGGGTGACCAGGTCACCGATCACTTCCTGTGTGGAGGCGTCGATCACGGTGGTACCGACCGGCACACGCAGGAACAGGTCGTCGCCTTTCTTGCCGGTGCAGTCGGTGCTGCCGCCGTTGGCGCCACGCTGGGCCTCGTGATGACGGGTGTAGCGATAGTCGACCAGGGTGTTGAGGTTTTCGTCGGCGATCATGTACACCGAACCACCGTCGCCACCGTCACCACCGTTGGGGCCACCGTTTTCGATGAACTTCTCGCGACGGAAGCTCATGCAACCGTTGCCACCGTCACCGGCCTTGACCCGAATGGATACTTCGTCAACAAACTTCATTCAAAACCGCCTCTCGCCTGTTGGCGAGTTGAATACCTGAAAAACCTGAGGCTCTTGCAAAAATGAGCGCGGCGGCCCCGTACGACCGTAGAAACCCACGCCGGCAGCCCATACAAACAGCTTTGCAAGAGGCTCACCACAAACGAAAAAGCCCCGTCGCATGACGGGGCTTCTGGAGCGACGTCGCGATTAAGCGGCGACGATGCTCACGTAACGGCGCATGAACTCGCCTTTCTTCTCGAACTTGATCACGCCTTCGATCTTGGCGAACAAGGTGTGATCCTTGCCCATGCCAACGCCGTAGCCAGCGTGGAATTCGGTGCCGCGCTGACGGACGATGATGTTGCCTGGCTTGATAGCCTGGCCGCCATACATCTTCACGCCAAGGCGTTTCGATTCTGAGTCGCGACCGTTACGAGTACTACCACCAGCCTTCTTGTGAGCCATGGTTCAATTCTCCAAATAAATTCAGGGGATCTAGGGGATTAAGCCTGGATACCGGTGATTTTGATCTCGGTGAACCACTGGCGGTGGCCCATACGCTTCATGTGGTGCTTACGACGACGGAACTTGATGATGCGAACCTTGTCGTGGCGGCCTTGCGAAACGACTTCGGCCACTACTTTAGCGCCAGCAACAACTGGAGCACCGATGGTGACTTCTTCACCGTTGGCGACCAGCAGGACGCGATCGAAGGTCACGGATTCGCCAGTGGCGACTTCCAGTTTTTCGATCTTGAGGAATTCACC
Organism: Pseudomonas sp. B10(2017); assembly: GCF_002113295.1. NCBI lineage: Bacteria > Pseudomonadati > Pseudomonadota > Gammaproteobacteria > Pseudomonadales > Pseudomonadaceae > Pseudomonas > Pseudomonas sp. B10(2017). The sequence continues at coordinate 10,760 of NZ_NEJU01000021.1, read as the reverse complement.
TTCAGCGACTTTGTACTGCTTGCCGCCGGTAACGATTACTGCGTAAGACATGGTATTTCTCCGATAATCCTGCTCACCCAGCGCTTTATATGATGAGTATTGGCTGGCATGGCTGCACAGGGCTGGAACGGCCCGGCGCAATTGCGTAAGGCAGGTGCTGCCCAGGAAGTTAGGGTGCGCGATTGTACGCAACCGCGGTTTTGCTTGCAAGTACCGCCCCCGGGGCGCTGGCACCGCGCCTTGACACACCGGGACCCGCGACCTAGCATGCCGCGCAACCTCACTGGAGCAGCCGATGCAACCCCAATCCTTCTACCGCGCGGTGGCTGATGATTTCAGCGCCGTCGACGAGATCATCAAGAAGCAGCTGACCTCGCGCGTGCCGCTGGTATCGAAGATCGGCGACTATATCACGTCCGCCGGTGGCAAGCGCCTGCGCCCCTTGCTGGTGCTGCTGTGTGGCAAGGCCCTGGGCCGCGAAGGCGACGACCTGCGCCTGCTGGCTGCCACCATCGAATTCCTGCACACCGCTACTCTGCTGCACGACGACGTGGTCGACATGTCTGGCATGCGCCGTGGCCGCTCCACCGCCAATGCCCTGTGGGGCAACGCACCAAGCGTGCTGGTGGGCGACTTCCTCTATTCGCGTTCGTTCGAGATGATGGTCGAACTGGGCTCGATGCCGGTCATGCAGATTCTGTCCAAGGCCACCCGCGTGATTGCCGAAGGTGAAGTTCTGCAACTGTCGCGGGTACGCGACGCCAGCACCACCGAGGAAGTCTACATGGAGGTCATCCGCGGCAAGACCGCAATGCTGTTCGAAGCTTCGACCCACAGCGCCGCCGCGCTGGCCGAAGCCACCGACGAACAGCGTGAGGCCCTGCGTACCTTTGGTGACCACCTGGGCGTGGCGTTCCAGCTGGTCGACGACCTGCTGGACTACAAGGGCGATTCGCAGACCCTGGGCAAGAACGTCGGTGACGACCTGGCCGAAGGCAAGCCTACCCTGCCGCTGATCTACACCATGCGCGAAGGCACCGCCGAACAGGCTGCGCTGGTGCGCCAGGCGATCCAGAAGGGCGGCCTGGAAGACCTGGAGCAGATTCGCGTGGCGGTAGAAGAGTCGGGTGCACTGAAGTACACGGCGGAGCTGGCGCGTGACTATGTGAAGCGTGCGATCCAGTGCCTGGAAGTGCTGCCGGCCAGCGAATATCGTGATGCGCTGGTCGAGCTGAGCGAGTTTGCGGTCGCGCGTACTCACTGATAGACCGAGTCGTATTCTTCGCGGGCTTGCCCGCTCCCACAGGGACCGCGCAAGCCTCAAAGGTAGCGCAGACCCTGTGGGAGCGGGCAAGCCCGCGAATGCTTTTGTCCGGACATAATCACTTCTGAAAAAATACCTTATACAATTCGGGTTTTTAACCGCCCGTCTGTTTGTTTGAGGAACCGAAGTGAGCACTCTGCCACCCTGCCCGAAATGCAACTCCGAATACACCTATGAGGATGGCACTCAGCTGATCTGCCCTGAATGTGCCCACGAGTGGTCGGCCAGCGGCGACGCCGAAGCGGCCAGCGACGAGGTGGTGAAGAAGGACTCGGTCGGCAACATCCTGCAGGACGGCGACACCGTCACCGTGATCAAGGACCTCAAGGTCAAGGGCTCGTCCCTGGTGGTCAAGGTCGGCACCAAGGTCAAGAACATCCGCCTGTGCGACGGCGATCACGACATCGACTGCAAGATCGACGGCATCGGCGCCATGAAGCTGAAGTCCGAGTTCGTGCGCAAGGTCTGATTTTCCATAAAACCGCCAATTGGCGCTTGCTATTAAGATAATAAGAATTATTCTCATTGGAACTGCTTTCCAAGGAGAATAGCCATGACTTATCTGATCGACGCCTGGCTGGACCGCCCTCACCCTTACCTGCGCATCCTTCATCGGGAAACCGGCGAAGTGTGCGCGGTGCTTGAAGAAGAAGCGCTCGACGAGCTGCGTGACCAGGGCGACCTGGACATGAGCGGGCTGAATTCGAGTGAACCTGGGGTGCTCAAGGAGCTGGTGCGGAATCTGTTTCTATTTTGCTATGCGCGGGCGTTGCGCCCCGGGGGAACAGACTGGAACTGACGGACCTGGCGAGGGCTTCGCCCTCGGTCGCGACACAAGGCCGCTCCTACAGGTGCATGCGTTCCCCTGCAGGAGCGGCCTTGTGTCGCGAATGGGCCGCAAAGCGGCCCCAGCGGTATTACAGAACGTCGAGCAGCTCGACGTCGAATACCAGCACGCTGTGCGGCGGGATGCTGCCAACGCCTTGGGCGCCGTAGGCCAGCTCGCTCGGCACGTACAGGCGCCATTTGCTGCCAGCGTTCATCAGCTGCAGGGCTTCGGTCCAGCCAGCGATCACACCACCTACCGGGAATTCAGCCGGCTGACCACGGTCGTAGGAGCTGTCGAACACAGTGCCGTCGATCAGGGTGCCGTGGTAGTGGGTGCGCACGTTGTCTTCGCGGGTCGGCTTGGCGCCTTCACCTGCGGTCAGTACTTCGAACTGCAGGCCCGAAGCCAGGGTGGTAATGCCGTCACGCTTGGCGTTCTCGACCAGGAATGCCTTGCCAGCGGCAGCAGCGGCTTCAGCCTTGGCAGCTGCTTCGGCTTGCATCACGTCGCGGATGACCTTGAAGCTGGCCGACAGGTCGGCTTCGCTGACGCGGCTGTCGGCGCCATTGAAGGCGTCGGTCAGGCCGGCCAGGATGGCTTCCAGGCTGACGCCTGGTGGCGGGTTGTCGCGCAGTTGGCCGCCCAGCTGACGGCCGATGCCGTAGCTGACGCGAGTTTCGTCGGTGGACAGGTTGAGTTCGGACATTGTCGTGCTCCACTGCAGGGCGCAGTGAAGCCGCGCCCTTGATGAAAAGGGCGAGCAGCCTAGCACACTGGGGCGCTGCGAGCAGCTACCAGGCCGAGCGCTGGGAAATCGGCACCTTCAAGTCTTCTTCCGGGTGCGTGCCCATGCCGCACATTTCGTCCTGTACCGACCAGTGCACCAGGTTCATCGAGACCATGGGGATGGTTTGCAGCAACTTGCGCGCATCCTCCACCGAATGCACGCGCAAGCGTTCACCACGGGCATCGGACAGGGGGTGGGGGTGGCCTTTGATCCGGGCCTCTAGCAGGTAGTCCCCGCCTTCGATGGCGATCAGGTTCAGTTCGTCGACATGGCCAGCCCTGGCCTCGGTGTTGAGCTGATGCAGGTTCATGAGAGCACCTCGCGATGGGAACCACGCATGAGAGCTCATTTTTTGTACAGAAAGGGCGAATGCACAAGGCATGACCGACGCCGCTCGTCAGGTGGACCGTGCCGGCCTCTTCGCGGGCTTGCCCGCTTCCACAGGGATTGCGAAGAGGCCTGAAAGGCTCAGTGCTTGGTCAGCTTGTCCAGGTAGCCCATGCAGAATGCCGAGACCACGAAGGTCATGTGGATGATCACGTACCACATCAGGTAATCGGTGGAGATGTTCTGTGCGTCCATGAACACCCGCAGCAGGTGGATGGATGAAATGGCCACGATCGACGCGGCAACCTTCATCTTCAGCGACGAAGAGTCCATCTTGCCCAGCCAGTTGAGCTTTTCCTTGCTCTCGTCGATGTCCAGTTGCGAAACGAAGTTCTCGTAGCCGGAGATCATCACCATCACCAGCAGGCCACCCACCAGCGACATGTCGATCAGCGACAGGATCACCAGGATCAGGTCGGCTTCGCTGAGGGCGAAGACGTTGGGCAGGACGTGGACCACTTCCTGGAAGAATTTCAGCGCCAGGGCCAGCAGGCCGAGGGACAGGCCGAAGTAGATGGGGGCGAGCAGCCAGCGCGAGGCATACATCGCGTTTTCGAGGATACGTTCCATGGAGTGTCGGGACTCATCAGGTGACTAAAAAAGCGACGGCGAGTATAGCCAGCCACCTGTTACAGCAAAAGCCCGGTGAATCGGGGCTGCTTTGCAGCCCAATCGCCGGCAAGCCAGCTCCCACAGGTTGATCACCGACCTGTGGCCATTGCTTTACCTGTGGGAGCTGGCTTGCCGGCGATGAGGCCAGTAAAAGTTACTCAGGTCTCAGGATGAAACTGGTAATCCCCCAGGTTCCGACACCGCTCACCATTGATCCGCCGCAACTGCGCCTGCAAATGCAAACACCAGATCTGCGGATCCTCGGCCACCTGGTAACCATGCAAGGTCAGGCTGTCGACAATGGCATTGAGCACCGATTCGGCCACCAGCGGCCCATGGAACGGCCCTTGTGCCTTGATCGCGGACGGTTGTTCACCGGCCATGCCGGCGGCAAACAGCAGCGTCCACATGCCGTTGTCCCCGGCCAGCGGACGGATGCTGCATTCGATGCGGGTCACCAGGCCCAGGCACTGGCGAGTGAGGCTGAGATTGCGCATGGCCGCGCCCCCTCCAATAAGCCTTGTTCAGCCTGAAATTCAGGCTGTCTCCATCCTGAACGCTGATACCGTCCTTAAGTTCCAGCATAGAAGAACGGTAAAGAAAGATGGAAAACCGGCGCTGAACGGTAGCACATCGCCGCCAGCGCCGGTTTATTGACTCAGGCAGGCTTGGCCTGGGCAATCACCTCTTCCAGGCGTTCTTTCTCCGCCTTCTCGATTTCTTCCTCGCCAATCATCTCGGCGATCTCGCGCAGGCGCTCCACCACCCGGGCGTTGACGCTGCCTTCGGTGAACTGACCCTTGTCATCCAGCACACCGGCCTCCTCGCCCACCAGCAGGCTCAACGCCTCGTCGGCCTGGCTGACCGCGTACACGTGGAACATGCCATTCTCCACCGCCTGAAGCACGCGCTCGTCGAGCATCAGCGTGGCAACGTTGGCACGCGGGATGATCACCCCCTGCTCACCGGTCAGGCCACGCGCCTCGCACAGGCGGAAGAAGCCCTCGATCTTCTCGTTGACCCCACCCACTGCCTGCACTTCACCAAACTGGTTGATCGAGCCAGTGATGGCGAAGCACTGCTTGAGCGGCGTGCGCGACAATGCCGAAATCAGCGTGCAGGCTTCACCCAGCGAGGCGCTGTCACCGTCCACATAGCCGTAGGACTGTTCCAGGGCGATGCTCGCCGAGATCGCCAGCGGGAACTCCTGGGCATAGCGGCTGCCCAGGTAGCCGGTGAGGATCATCACCCCCTTGGAGTGGATCGGCTGGCCTAGGTTGACCTCACGCTCGATGTCGACGATACCGCTGCCACCCGGGTACACGGTGGCGGAGATACGCGCCGGCATGCCGAACGCCGAATCGCCCACTTCGAGCACGGTCAGGCCGTTGCACTTGCCGATGGCCGCGCCTTCGGTGTCGATCAGGATGATGCCGGCGAGCATGTCGTCCAGCACCCGCTGCGAAACACGCCCGGTGCGGGTGGCCTTGGCCTTGAGCGCACGCTCGATGTGCCCGGCGTCGGTCATTTCGTCACTGGCCAGCTGGCGGATGAAATCGGCTTCGCTGACCAACTGGAACAGGTCGCCGATACGCGCCGACAGGCGCGACTGGTTTTCCGCCAGGCGGGCGCTGTAGGTAGCCAGACGCGCCACCGCGTCACTGGTCAGTGGCGCCATGCCTTCTTCATTGGTGCGGGTACGCAACAACTGGGCAAACTGCTCCAGGTTCTCGTCGACCATGGGCATGTCTTCGTCGAAGTCCACCAGCACCCGGAACATCTCCTGGAAGTCCGGGTCGTGGTCCTGCAGCGCGTAATACAGCTGACGCGAGCCGATGATGACCAGCTTGATGTTCAGCGGGATCATCTGCGGCGTCAGGCTGACGGTGGCCACCCGGCCCAGCTCGCCCAGTGGCGACTCCATCTTCAACTTGCGCGACTGCAGCGCACGCTTGAGCGCGTCCCAGACGAACGGCTCGCCCAGCATCTTCTCGGCTTCCAGAATCAGGAAGCCGCCGTTGGCGCGGTGCAACGCACCCGGGCGCAGCTGGCGGTAAGAGGTGTACAGCGCTCCCTGGTCGGTGCTGTATTCGATACGGCCAAACAGGTTGTCGTAAGTCGGGTGCGGCTCGAACACCACCGGCGCACCGCCGTCGGCGTGGTGGCCGACCACCAGGCTTGGGGCGTACTGCTCTTCCAGCAGCTTGCGCGCGGCCGCGTCGGTCTTGCTGTCATCGACCAGTTGCTCGACCACGGTACGCAGCAGGTTCAACTGCACCGACTGCAGGTAGGCGCAAACCGCGGCGTTCTCGGCGTACTTCTCCGACAGCGGCGCCAGCAACGGTTGCAGGGCCAGGGTGATGGTTTCTTCGTTGAGCTGGCGCAGTTGGTTGTTCGACTCGCGTTTCCATTGCGGCAGGCTGGCCAGCTCTTCGTTCAGGCGTTCCTCGAGCAGGGCGATATCCTCGTGGAACTGCTCGCGCACCTCCTCTGGCAACTGGGCGAATTCGGCTTCGTCCAACGCCTTGCCGTCGGCCATCGGCGTGAAGGCGACGTTGCTGGCGTCACGGTACAGGGCCACGTCCTTTTCCAGCGAGGCGCGCTCGATCACATCCAGGGCGCGGTCGTAACGCTGGTTGAAGGCGCGGTCGATGGCGCCCTTCTTCTGCTGGTACGACGGGTGCTCGAACACCGCCGGGAAGGTCGACAACAGGTTGTCGATCAGCCCGTTCATGTCCGCGATGAACGCCCCGGCGCTGCCGGACGGCAATTCCAGCGCGCGGGGCTCACGGGTGTCATCGAAGTGGTTGACGTAAACCCAGTCGGCCGGGGTCTGCTGGCGCTTGCCCTCGGCCTTGAGGTAGCGCTTGACGAACGAGAAGCGGCCGGTACCAGGCTCGCCCATCACGTACACATTGTAACCAGGGCGCGGCATGGCCACGCCGAACTGCAGGGCCTCGACAGCACGCTCCTGGCCCAGGACTCCGCGAAACGGCTCCAGATCGTCGGTATTGGTAAAGGCAAACTGCTCGGGGGAGAAACGCCGGGTCAGGGCTTCAGGCGCGAGACGCAGGCGCGCAGCGACAGGATCGGGCATTGGGTTTCCTTACTTCGGCGGGGCAGATACGCAGCATTCTGGCGCTGCCCGCGCGCGCCTTGCAAGGCTCCACGGGACTTTATGTCGCAGCCGATGCGGGTCATGTAACAGCAAATTTTTCGCAATCAACAACGCAACTCTTAGATCGTGCCTAAACTCCAAGCTGCGCGGGTGGGTGAAAAGCTTTCCCGACCTGGCAACCGAGTTGCCAGAAACCCTGACCCTTGGTTAAGTCAAATAGAGAACAAATGCTATGAAACGGATTCTTCTGGGTACTCTGTTCACCGTGGTCTCGATCAATGCCATGGCCGAAGCGCCAGGCGGCCCGAACTGCGGCTGGGGCAACATGCTGTTCGAAGGCCAGCGCGGCACTCCGGCACACTTCCTGGCTTCTACCACCAACGGCACCTCCGGTAACGCCACCTTCGGCATGACCTCCGGCACCAACGGCTGCTCGACCAAAGCGTCGCTGACCTACGGCGGCAAGTCCTGGTTCGCCATGAACGGCATGATGAACGAACTGTCCGAAGACATGGCCATGGGCCAGGGCGAAGCGCTGACCACCTATGCCGTGGTTCTGGGCGTGGCTCCGGAAGACCGTGGCTACTTCGCATCGGTCACCCACCAGCACTTCAACCAGATCTTCAGCAGCGCCGACGTCACTGCCGAAACCGTCCACAGCAACACCCTGGCTGTTCTGAAGAACGACCCACGCCTGGCCAAATACGCAACCGAGGCCTGAGTGCAGCTGCTCCCGCCCCGACCCCGGGGCGGGTTTCGCCTTTTTTCGGCATCGTTAAGAAGTAGTTGCCCGACATGCTCAAACGCTTCGTATCCCTGGCGCTGTGTGCCTGCGCCCCTGTTCATGCCGCGCCCGTGCTGGACCAAGGCCGTGTCCAGCAACTGGCCAACACCCCTTACTGGATTGCCCTGGGCCATTACGAAACCGCCAAGCTGGGTGGCTGGCGCAGCTATGTGGACGATGATGCGTTCTTCCTTGCCGAGGATGGCGCGCACCACCCCGACCAGGAGCTGCAAGCCACGGTCGAAGCGCTGTACGCCCCGGCCAGCCTCGGCGACAAGCATGCCCAGTGCGTGTTCCCGGCACGCACCCGCTGGCTGCGCGAACAGCTCGACCTTCAGAACCTGCCGCAACCGGACTGTAAGGAATTCACCACCTGGTACCAATCGATCGACCCGCACAGTGCGGCGCTGATCTTCCCGGCGGCCTACCTGAACAGCCCGTCATCGATGTTCGGCCACACCTTGCTGCGCATCGACCAGTCCAACACCCGCAGCGACGACACCACGCTGCTGAGCTACGCGATCAACTTCGGCGCCTATATCGAAGGCAGCGACAACAGTATCCTGTACGCCTGGAAGGGCCTGATGGGCGGCTACCCTGGCCTGTTCGCGCTGATGCCCTACCAGGAAAAACTGTCCGAATACCGCAGCCTGGAAAACCGCGACCTCTGGGAGTACCAGTTGGACCTGACCCCGGAAGAAACCGGGCGCATGGTCGAGCATGTGTGGGAGTTGAAGCAGATCCAGTTCGACTATTTCTTCTTCGACGAAAACTGCTCGTACCGCCTGCTGGAACTGCTGCAGGTGGCCCGACCAAGCCTGGACCTGACCTCGCAGTTCCCGCTGACCGCCATCCCGACCGACACGGTGAAGGCCGTGAAGCAGTCCGGCCTGGTCGCCAGCGAGACGTACCGCCCCTCTCGCGAACGCGAACTGCTGGCCCGGGCCGAGCCGCTCGATCACGACGAAAAGCGCCAGGTGCTGGCTGCAAGCGCCGATACCTCGCACCTGCAGAGCCCCGAGTTCAAGGCCCTGCCCCGCCAGCGCCAGGCGCTGGTGCAGGATGCCGCGTACCGCCTGGAGCGTTACCGCGCCAATGGCCAGGAGCGCGACCCTGGGCAGGCCAAGCGCAGTTTCGAACTGCTGCGGGCGATCAACAGCAACCCGCCACCGCCCCTGCAGATCGAGCGCCCGGGCCTGCCCGAGGACGGCCACGACTCGCGCACCTGGCAGTTGGGCGTGGGCACCCGCGAAGACCGCGCCTACGCCGAATACGGCCTGCGCATGGCCTACCACGACCTGAATGACAACGCCTATGGCTTCCCGCTGGGGGCGCAGATCGAGATCCTGCAGCTGAAGCTGCGCCAGTACGAAGGCAATGACTGGCAGGTGCAGCGCCTGGACCTGGCCACCATCCGCTCGCTGACGCCGCGCAACGAGCTGCTCAAGCCTTGGTCGTGGCAGGTGGCCGGCGGGCTGGAGCGGGTGCCGGGCAAGCATGATGACGAAGTGCTGGTGAGCCATGTGAATGGCGGGGCCGGCGGCACCTGGCAACTGGCCGACGGGTTGCTGGGCTTTGCCTTGGGCACGGTGCGAGTCGAGCACCACAATGATTTTGCCCAGTTCATCGCCCCGGCGGCGGGCTTCAATGGCGGGCTGCTGTGGCGCAACGGGCTGGGCAACATGACGCTGGAGGCCAAGGGCGACTACTTCACCAATGGCGAGGTGCGGCGCAGTGTGAGCCTGAACCAGCAGTGGGAGATCAGCCAGAATCTGGGCCTGCGGTTGAGTGCATCGCGGGAGTTCAGCCACCTGGCCACGGCGCAGAACGAGGTGATGCTGGAGTTGAAGTGGTATCACTACTGAGGCCGCCTTGCGGCCTTTCGCGGGCATGCCCGCTCCCACAAGTACTGCACTGGCCTCGAATCTGGGGTGATCCTGTGGGAGCGGGCGTGCCCGCGAATGGGCCAGTGAGGTCAGCAGAGCAGTGTGAACCAACCGAGTCTTTGACACTGTTTTGACGGCCCCCCGACAAACCGCCACCTAGACTTTCCAGTATCAACCGGAGGGTTTTGTGGTTATGTCGCGGTACTGGTTTGGCGTGTGCATGGCGTTGATGCTGTCTGGTTGCGAAACCACCCACGAGCAGATGGTCAACCAGGGCTATCCCCCCGCCTATGCCGATGGCTTCCAGGACGGCTGCAGCAGCGGCCGCCAGGCGGCAGGGCTGATGGTCGGCGGCTTTCGCAAGGACGTGCCGCGCTACCTGCACGAGCGCCAGTACGAAAGCGGCTGGGACGACGGCTTTCGCCAGTGCCACGCCATGCAGGACAGCGAAGAACAGCGCCAGTACCACGAGCGCTTCTGGGACCAGCGCGAGCGCGACTGGGAGCAGGAAAAGGACCGCGACGCCGCACGCGCCTATCGCCACAACTGAGTCGCAAACGGACATCCCTTGAAACCGGCGGCCTGCGATGATGGTCTCCTGCACAAGGAGGCCACGCATGAGCCGAGCATTCGTCAACGAAGACCAGGCCGCCGCCCAGGCTGATCAGCCAGTCGAGCGACGGGTCAGCGAACAACCCAACTACGTGACCGCCAGCGGCCTGCGCCAGCTGCAGGAGCGCGTGGCCGAACTGAACGCCCTGCGCAGCGAACTGCAGGCACAGGGCGAACGTGGCGACAAGCAGCGCCTGGCGGATACCGAACGGGACCTGCGCTACTTCAGCGCGCGGGCGCAGAGTGCCCAGGTGGTGCCGACGGCGACGTCGCGGAGCAAGGTGCAGATTGGTAGCCGGGTGCGGTTTGTCGATGCGCAGGACCAGGAGCAAGTGGTAAGGCTGGTGGGCGAGGACGAGGCGGATGCCGGGCGGGGGTTGATCAACTGGGGGTCGCCGCTGGGGCGGGCTTTGCTCGGGGC